>JBEVXT010000490.1:0-10628 GCA_040505955.1 Sedimenticola sp.
GGTGTTGTAGGAGCGAACTTGTTCGCGATGGACTACGAAACGTGCTCTTCGCGAACAAGTTCGCTCCTACACCTGAGTTCCAAACTACCGTGCTGAATAGTTACCCCAATGGTTTCATAACTTTGCCTGATCGTACAGGTATGGTATGTCACTCTATATCTGAGCCTGTTTGTGGAGAATTCTTCTCCATAGATAGAAAAACAGATTTTAATAGCAGGGGATCACAGGTAAAATAATGACCTTCACACCCATGCCCGGGTGGCGAAATTGGTAGACGCAAGGGACTTAGATAAAATTGAGCACCCGGTACGGAAACGACCGGTGTGAATGGAGTCAAATTCGGGGAAACCTCAGCACCTGAGGGTGGTGGCAATCCCGAGCTAAGCATTTGAAAGTGTAGAGACTTGACGGCTCCCGCCTACGTGATGGCAGTTGAAATCATAGGGTAAAGAGAAAGTCCAGACCACAAATGCACCACCTTGGTGGTGCAGCAGCGAAAGCTGTAGCTGGTATGAAAATCCCTCGGTGGAAACACCGTGCCGGTTCGATTCCGGCCCCGGGCACCATTTTGTACGTACCTGTTCAGCACAGAGGGCCAGTCTGACCCTACGGCCCAGGTACGCTCACCCATCTCAGTAATAATCACCTCAAAGCGATACCTCCACGTAGTGATCACACTGGTCACTGGTTCACTGGTTTATTTACCCGCGATCCCGGTTTTGATGTTTACCGCACCTACAAAAAAGATATAAATTCCCACCTAGCTTTTTCCCCGGGGTCACCTATCCTTATAGGCATAGTACGGAAGCTTTATTGCGAAGGAGACTTTTACCGAGCCCGACCGACCAGTGTGGTAGTAGCAGTATGAGGTTATTGAAACGATGACAGAGAAGAGTGATAGCAGTGTCCCAGTCGATAGCATTCTCATCGTTGATGACACTCTGGCGAGTCTTAAACTGCTCTCGGAACTCCTGATCAATCAGGGTTACAGGGTGCGGCCGGCGGATAGCGGCAGGTTGGCGCTGCAGTCGGTTCGAACTGTGCCGCCGGATCTTATTCTTCTCGATATTCGTATGCCCGATATGGATGGTTATGAGGTGTGCCGTCGTCTCAAGACCGATGAGGCGACGGCGGATATACCGGTTATCTTTATCAGCGCACTCGATAATGTGAAGGATCGGGTGCGGGGCTTTGAGGCGGGAGCAGTTGATTTCATCACTAAACCGTTTCAGCGTGAAGAGGTGTTGGCCCGGGTCATTACTCACCTTGAGCTGCGGCGGATGCATACACATCTGGAGGCCATGGTAAGCAAGCGCACGGAAGAGCTGATCGTCGCCAACCGAACCCAGCGCACACTCAGTGCGGTCAATAAGGCGTTGGTTCATACCGAGACTGAGGAGGAGCTGTTAAGTAAGATCTGTGACTCCATTGTCGAGGTGGGCGGTTATCGAATGGTATGGGTCGGCTTTCCCCAGGAGGGTGAGAAGCGAGGTGTATTTCCTGCCGCATATGCCGGATATGAAGAGGGGTATCTGGATACGATTACAGTCACCTGGGATGAGTCGGACAGTGGTCAGGGGCCCACAGGAACGGCAATTCGTACCGGCGTATATGTGGTCGAACGTGATATAGCCCACAGCAGCAGTTATCTGCCATGGAGAGAAGAGGCGATAAAACGGGGCTATGTCTCCTCCATTGCCCTGCCGCTTATGCTCCGCCAACAGGTGATCGGTACGCTGAATATCTACAGCGGCAGTACCGATGCTTTCAATGATGTGGAGATTCAACTGCTGCAGGAACTGACTGAAGATCTTGCATTCGGCATCAGGCATCAGCGTGCCCATCTCGAACAGATGCACAATGCAGATCGTCTGCATGAAGCCCTTGTAGGCACCATTCAGGCCATCTCGTTGACCCTTGAGAAGCGTGACCCCTATACCGCTGGCCATCAGCGCCGGGTTGCCCAGTTGGCCGTCGCTATGTCCCGGGTGATGGGGAAGGATGAGGATTATGTTGAGGGAGTGCGTTTTGGCGCCATGATCCACGACTTTGGGAAGATCTATGTCCCATCAGAGATTCTCAACCGGCCGGGCACCCTGAGTGAGAGTGAATTCGCCATAATCAAAACCCACCCGGATGTGGGTTATGACATCATCAAGGATATCGACTTTCCCTGGCCGGTGAATCTGATGATCCATCAGCACCATGAGCGGCTGGATGGCTCCGGTTACCCTCGTGGGTTGAAATCTGACGAGATCTCCTTTGAAGCGAAAATTCTCATGGTCGCTGACGTGGTCGAGGCGATGTCCTCACATCGGCCATATCGGCCTGGCCTGGGTGTTGATGCAGCGTTGGCCCACATCAAGGATCAGAGGGGTATCACATTTGATGCAAAGATTGTCGATGCCTGCGTCACTCTGTTTGAAGAGAGTGGATTTCTCTTTGATGAGGAGGCGAAGGGTGCGCATTAGGTGCGGGTTATTGCGCCCGAACCTCCCCATACAGATTTTGATCTGTTCATGACTTCTTCATGGGCACTCTGGTGCGAATAAACCACAGATAGGCAACCACCTGCAATGCCAGTATGACGCTGAAAGCTGATCGATAACTCTCTGCAGGGTAGTGGTTTGCGATCTGCTGCGGTGACAGCTCGATAATGGCGCCAATGAGGTACTGCAGAGAGAAGGCGGAGATAAAGACCAGCAGGTTCATTGCGGTGTTAACCCTGCCTGCCAGCTTTTTTGGATAGCGCTGGGAGAGTACCGCATACTGAATGATGCCGGTGGTGCCAAAGAAGCCAAAGGCCATCCAGGTGATGGTGATATAGCCATCTGGCGGCATTATGATGATCAGCGTCTGAACTCCCATAAACAGCAGCATGCCGATACCGGCGGTGGTTTCCAGCCGAATTCCCAGCCGCGAGAGCCGCTCCCCCAGTGTACCGATCACCAGAAAGCCGCAGACCATGGACGCCGCGCTCAGAAACAGGGTGTCGGCGCCTGCGCTGCGGGAGAGCATCGCCATATCTCGCAGCCAGGGCCCCGCCCAGAGGCTCTGAATTGAGATGAAGGAGGCTTGGGAGAGCATGGTGACGGGTGCGATCCGTTGGAAAAACGGGTCACTGAAGATGGTGCGGAAGCCATCGGATGGATTCCCCAACGGCTCTTTATCTGTCACCGCCCCCTGCTCCGGAACCAGCAGAAAAACCAGCAGGGAAGCGAGTACAGTGACCCCGGCCAGCAGAAGGAAGACGCCACGCCAATCAGTGTGGGTCAGGGCGAATTGAACAGGTACGGTGGCAGTCAGGGCGCCTATCCCGCCGGCGGCCATGATAATACCGTTGACCGTCGGCAGGCGCCGGGGCTCAAACCAGAGGGTAAAGGCTTTGAATGCCGCCATCAGGCAGGCTGAGACCCCCAGCCCGATTATGCCGCGGCCGATAATCAGCTCTATTTCGCTCTCACCGGTGGCAAAGATGAGCGCTCCCAGCGCAGCCAGAAGGAGCAGGCCCGCCTCTATTCTCCTTGGGCCGTAGCGGTCGAGGAGAATGCCCAGCGGCAGCTGTGCGGCAGCAAAAGTGATGAAGTAGGAGGCGGTCAGCAGCCCAAGGGTGGCGGCGGAGAGGCCGAGTTCCCCTACCAGATCCGGCGCCAGCACCGCATTGACCACCCGATAGAGGTAGGAGAGAAAGTAACCAAAAGCAAATGGAAACAGTATCCTCAGGAAAATCTGGCCGCGACTGAATTGTGAAGACAACAGTTTTATCCTTGAGTCCGTAGTTGGGCGGGATGAAGCGTGCAATTCACCCCGTAGCGTGGCTCACCCGGCAGGTCAAAGCGTAACTTGATATTAATGATTTTCATATCAGCGCATAGCCTCAAAATGGGGCGGTCAACTACCGAATCCAGGTTTTTACCTGCAGTTGAGGGTGAGATGGCCAGACTATGCGGGTCGCGCTATCGAGATACAAGCCATACAGCCGGAGTGTTAATAACTGGTTGGAGTTATCAGTGCAGGATCCCAGTTTGCAACGGCCCAGCGCCAGAAGTCAGTGAGATTTTCAGGGCGGTCATCGGGTAACGGCTGGTTGAGGAACTTGAGGGCGGAGAGCAGCGCGGGTAGGGGATCGCTCCTCTCCACCGGCTGATCCCCCGCCTGTTTGCTCAGTTTACATCCCTGATCGTTGAGTACCAACGGGAGGTGGGTGTAGTGCGGTGTGGAGAAACCAAGTAGCTGCTGGAGGTAGATCTGGCGTGGGGTTGAGGGTAGCAGGTCGGCCCCGCGAACCACGTGGGTAACCTCCTGAAATGCATCATCGATCACCACCGCAAGCTGATAGGAGTAGAGGCCGTCGAGACGTTTTATGACAAAATCACCCACATCCCCGGCGATCTCCTGCTGATGTGTGCCGTAGACGGCATCCTCGAAGCAGACCACACTCTCCTCAATCTGCAGACGAATGTTGGCCTCCCACCGCCCGAAGGGAGGGGTGCCGCGACAGGTGCCGGGATATCGTGGGCCATCCACCCCCTGTAGTCCCGCAGCGGCCACCTCTTTGCGGCTGCAGTTGCAGGTGAAGAGTCGCTGCTGGGCTGCAAGCTGCCCCAGCACCTCCCGATAGGCGTCATTTCGGTGGCTCTGGTAGAGCACTTCGCCGATCCACTCGAAGCCGAAGCACTCCAGGGTTCTCAGAATATCCTCTGCAGCCCCCTCCCGCTCACGTGGAGGATCGATATCCTCCATTCGCAACAGCCACTCCCCGTTATGGATGCGTGCCTCCAGGTAGCTTCCCACAGCCGCCACCAGGGAGCCAAAATGGAGCGGCCCGCTGGGGGAGGGGGCGAATCTTCCTCGGTAGTGTGATCTCTCTTCGGTCATGAAGTTGCTGGAGTAAATGAAAAAGCCGGCTGTTGAGGCCGGCTTTTTACATGACAATTGGACAAACGCCCTATATAACTATATTAGTACCGCAAAGAAATCGCTGGTAACTGTTCAGATTGCTCCTGAAATTCGTCAGTTCAAGGCAAAAAACGTGAGTTTACATGGCTAAATGATCATTTTTTAACGCAGAAATGGCGGATTTCAGGGGTGAGCCGAATAGTTACCGCCCTATTTCATCTGTTTTTCCCTAATCTCGTCGAGGGTTTTGCAGTCGATACAGAGGGTGGCTGTGGGACGTGCCTCCAGGCGGCGGATACCAATCTCAACGCCACAGGCTTCACAAAAACCGTATTCGTGGCTATCGAGAAGATCGAGTGTTTCATCGATCTTTTTGATCAGTTTACGCTCCCTGTCGCGGGTACGCAGCTCAAGACTGAACTCTGACTCCTGGGTGGCCCTGTCGTTGGGATCGGGAAAGTTGGCGGCCTCGTCTTTCATGTGGTGTACAGTACGATCCACTTCTTCCATCAGCTCATGCTTCCAGTCACCCAGAATCTCGCTGAAATGGGCTTCCTGTTTTTCGTTCATGTACTCTTCGCCCTTTTTCTCTTTATAGGGCGTAAAGCCGAACGGACCGGCTAGGTCACGTTTGGGTTTTTTATCTGCGGCCATTCAATGACTCCTGCAAACGACGCTAATCAAGCCGACTATATTAACCACAATAGCCCATCATGGGCAAGATGTTGTGTAATTATGGCAAATATTGGGAAGAACTGTGGTTGAGCCCCGGGCAGGTTTGGGTAAACTGTCAGGTAACTATTCAGCACAGTAATCTGGAACTCAGGTGTAGGAGCGAACTTGTTCGCGAAGAGCAGGTTTCGTAGTCCATCGCGAACAAGTTCGCTCCTACAACACCGCTGTTCCACCATAACTGTGGTTTTCAGGATTTTGCTACAGAGCCGGTTTAAGGATAAAAAGGCACAAAATGCGAGTTTATGTGTGCAAATGATTATTTTTTAACTCAGAAACGGCGAATTTCAGGGATGAGCTGAATAGTTACACTCTCAGATTGATAAAACAGCAGTTGAGGTTATGTGCATGGCGGAATTAGAGGCCCTGTTATTTGATGTTGACGGTACTCTGGCGGATACCGAGCGGGACGGGCACAGGCCAGCCTTCAATTCGGCGTTTGCAGCGGCAGGCCTGGATTGGGACTGGGATGAGGCGTTCTATGGGAAGTTACTGGCAGTCACCGGCGGGAAGGAGCGCATCCGACACTATCTCGATGTTTATAATAAAGAGTTTGAAAAGCCGACAGATCTGGATGGGTTCATCGCTTCTCTGCATCGGAGTAAAACAGGCTTTTATGTGGATAGGCTGGAGCGGGGGGAGATTCCGCTGCGCAGCGGGGTGCGCCGGTTGTTGAATGAAGCCCGGGATGCCAGCCTGCGGCTGGCGGTTGTGACCACTACCACTTCGAAAAATGTCACCGTGTTGCTGGAGAACGGTCTGGGCCGAGGGAGTGAGGCGATGTTCGAGGTGATAGCCGCCGGCGATGTGGTGGCGGTGAAAAAACCGGCTCCCGATATCTATCTTTGGGCTATGGAGCAGATGAACCTGCGTCCGGATCAGTGCCTTGCCATCGAGGATTCCCACAATGGGCTGCATTCGGCCCTTGCCGCCAAAATCCGTTCTCTGGTGGTCACCGTCAACGGTTACACACGGGATGAGGATTTTGCTGGTGCTTCTCTGGTGGTTGACCGGTTGGGTGAGGCGGTGGACGAGTGTCGTCAATCCGCTGGGGTGGTTGAGCCGGTAAAACTTGTCGATGTTAAGCTGTTACGACGTATTCACGCTCTGGCCTGGGGAGACTGAACGCTATGAAGAGAGAGTTTGTTGCACACCGCATGAAGAGCATTCGTCCCTTCTATGTGATGGAACTACTTGCCCGCGCCCGTGCTCTCGAAGCTGAAGGGCGCAGTATCATTCATATGGAGGTTGGCGAGCCCGATTTCGCCACGCCCCAACCGATTATCGATGGCGGAAAACGGGCACTGGATGAAGGCCGGACGGGGTACACCCCGGCGACCGGCATACCGGAACTTCGCCGCGCCATTGCTGATGACTATCAGCGGCGCTACGGCGTTGAGATCAAGCCGGAGCGGGTTGTTGTCACCCCCGGATCATCTGGCGCGCTACAGCTGGTAATGAGTGTGTTGATCAACCCTGGTGAGGCTGTTTTGATGGCCGATCCCGGTTATCCCTGCAACCGCCATTTTGTCCAGCTGGTCTCCGGTGAACCGGTCACCCTTGCAGTGGGCCCTGAGAGCGGTTATCAGCTGACAGCGGAGATGGTTGACCAGGCGTGGAGTGACCCTACCCGGGCGGTGATGGTGGCGTCGCCGTCCAACCCCACCGGCACACTACTCTCCCGCGAGGAGCTTGAATCGATCTATCGCGTGGTCTCCCGGCGCGGTGGTGTGCTGATCGTTGATGAGATCTACCAGGGTCTGATCTATGGCGGTGAAAGCTGCACCGCTCTGTCGCTGGCTGATGATATCTTCGTTATCAACAGCTTTTCGAAATACTACGGCATGACCGGTTGGCGTCTTGGTTGGCTGGTGGCACCCGAGAGCCATCTGGGTGCCATCGAACGTCTTGCCCAGAATATTTTTCTCTCCGCTCCAACCCCGGCACAGTATGCCGCCCTGGCAGCATTTAGCGAGGAGACCCAAGCGATTGTCGAGCAGCGGCGGGATGCTTTTCAGGCGCGCCGGGATTACCTGTTGCCAGCCCTGCGTGATCTTGGGTTCAAAGTTCCCGTTACTCCCGGTGGCGCTTTTTACCTCTATGCCGACTGCTCGGATCTCACCGATGACAGCTATCGCTTTGCCATGGATCTTCTGGAGCAGGAGGGGGTGGCGGTGACACCGGGCAAAGACTTTGGCGATAACCAACCGGAAAAACACCTGCGCTTCGCCTACACCACCGATATCCCCAAGCTGGAAGAGGGCGTCAGGCGGCTGAAGCAGTACATTCAATCCTTGGCTGATGGTTGAAACAGGATCACAGAGGACGAGGAGAACTTCAGAGAGCACAGAAAAAAGCAAGTAACTTCTCAATAAGTCCGTGCCATAGGGGTGCAGTAACGCCTTTTCAGGACACGCGGTGAATACGTCCCTGTACGCTCACAGCAGCATCCCTGCTGCTGTACGTCCTGAAAAGGCGTCACTGCACCCCACCTGAAAGTTATCCATCTGAACGGGGTTGTTGATAAGATACAAAAGCAATTATCGGGATGATGATTGTGAAGTGTTTTTCTGAAGCGCAATGTACGCCCGACCATGCTTCGGGAAAGCGCCCCGGTCAGATAGACTCACAGCCAACAAAAGCTTTCTCTGTATTCTCTACGTCCTCTGTGATCCGCTTTTCAGATCCTATTGCCCACCACCCTCAAGCTTGTCACGCTGCTCACACCAGAGAAGGGTGGCACCGACCACGGCGGCCGGCATGGCGGCGAAATTGAGAACCGGAATCATCATCAGCAGGGTGGTGCCACCACCAAAACCAAGTGCGGTCAGCCGCTGCTGTTTCATCCGCTGGTGCTGTTCGCTAAAGGTCATTTGGTTGTTTCCCATGGGGTAGTCGCCATACTCCAGGGCCAGGAACCAGGCGCTGAAGAGCATCCAGATAAACGGAGCGGCAATATTGATTACAGGAATAACAAACAGCAGCAGCAACGGAATCGCTCTGATCAGGAAATAGCTCAGCTTTCTCAGCTCTGAGAGCATCGTCGGCAGTATGGTTGTTGCCAGGGGTTGATTGCCCTCGGGTGGTTTTTTACCGGTCACCATCTCCTCTACTTTCGCAGACAGGCGGCTGTTGAATGGAGCGGCCAGCAGGTTGGCGATGACGGTAAAGGTGTAGAAAGTGACCAGCAGGGCGGCGAGAGCAAAGAGGGGCCAGAGTATCCAGCGGAAATAGCTCAACCAGCTCTCCTCGGGCAGCATTGAGTCGAGAAAGAGTTCGAACTGAGTCAAACCGAGCCACCCAATCAGGGTGAATACCAGAATATTGATCACTAGTGGAACCATAATATGGCGCTTCAGCCCAGGCTGCAGCAGCATACGAAATCCTCGTAGCAGGTAATTGAAGCCAAGTAGTGGGTTGTTTTTCATATGGTAATTTTGGCCTCCGGCCATGTTCTAATAGGGTTGTGAACGCGAGGGCGCAAGGGGAAGCGCTAGTTTTGCGTCATTAAATCAAATGAGAAGCGGAAGGTCGACCACTGTTCAACCGGCGGCGGCCCCCCCTCCATGGCCACAGCGGCCACCCAGCCTTCGGCAGGCTGGAAATTGATGTGTCTGATGCTTGCCAACTGATCTGAGGTTGAAAAAACACCCTCACCCAAAGCTTTCACTCTGGCTTCCAACTCCGTCCAGCAGTGAAAGAAAGCATGCATGTATTGGTCACCCTCCAGGGGCTGAAGCCTGTCGTTAATCTCTTTGGGAAATACCCGCAGGGCTACCGGACGCAGCGCTCTGCGTTGCGATAACGGCTCCAGGTCGATACCTACCGGCCGCTCTGTGGAGATCGCCAGTAGTGCAAGATCGCCGGAGTGGCTGAGGTTGAATTCAACAGGGTGTTTAGGTTTGGCGATCACAGGCTTTCCCTTTTCGCCGTAGAGAAAGTCGATCTCGCCTGCCGGAGTATCAAGATAGGCGGAGAGGATTATCCTTAGGGCAGCTCGTGCCAGGATAAAGCGGTGCCGCTCAACAGCCATGCGCATACGCTGGCTTCTCTCCCGTTCATCATCTGAGAGCAGGGCGGTAGCCTCTCTAATCGAAGCGGCCTGATCCAGACTGATCAGCCAGAGATGGATCTCTCCCGACTGGGGTGGCAGAGGGAAGCCGGTGGGATTAGTCCATGTGATTGTTACGGTTGGCTCCAAGATGAGCTGTCCTGCAGGGATGGTTCTGATATTCTCTCCTATTATGCCTTGCGGGCATGTTTTATCCAAAGAGGAGTTGCTGGATGAACCTTGAGTTGGTCAGTTTTGTAATCTGTCCTTTTGTGCAGCGCGCTATTATTGTGCTGAGCGAAAAGGGGGTGCCGTTTGAGATCACCTATGTGGATATCGACGAGCCGCCCGAGTGGTTCAGCAAAATCTCCCCCTTTGGCAAGGTGCCTCTGCTGAAGGTGGATGGAGACGTACTTTTTGAGTCTGCGATTATCAACGAATATCTGGACGAAGTGTTTGCCCCGCAACTCCATCCGGAGGCGCCCCTGGAGAGAGCAAAACAGCGCGGATGGATAGAGTTTGGTTCCAACCTCTTTTTTGAGCAGGTGGGGCTGGTTCTGGCCAAGGACGAGGACGCATATCAGCAGAAAAAGGAGGGGTTGGGCGGTTCATTCGCCCGCCTGGAGCAGCAGTTAAGTGACGGCCCCTATTTTCGGGGCGAGCATTTCTCACTGTTGGATGCAGCCTATGCCCCCCTCTTCATGCGCTTCGATCTACTGAGCGGGAGAGATTCCGCTCTGGCCGATATCATGCCCGCTAAGATGAAAAGATGGAGTGAAGCACTGCAGCAGCGTCCATCGGTAAAATCTTCCGTGGTTGATGATTTTGAACAGCAGTTTGTGGACTTCTTTTCCAAAAAAGGTTCCTGGCTGTTGGCTCAGTCTTAGTTAGTGGCTGTTCGAAAAAAGCAGGACGCGGAGGAGGTGCAGAGGACACAGAGAAAATC
>JBEVXT010000491.1:0-3636 GCA_040505955.1 Sedimenticola sp.
ATGACTATGTGGTGGGCTGACTCAAAAGGCGATTATAGCTGATCAAATTGGCTGGCGCAGAGTCGTGTGGACCTTCTACTTTGTCTCGCAGTAACTATTCAATAAGTTCGTGCCATAGGTGTGCAATAGGTTTATCTATCAGTTTGGGCGTAACGGTTTGCCCCTCCCCTGTCGAGGGACGCCGTAAACCCATCCATGGGGGCTTGACTGCGGCATCCCTGCCGCAGACACCCTCGACAGGGGTGGGGCAAACCGCTCTTAAGTCATCTGCTGTCGGCAAGTAGCTTATGGTGTGAGTATTACAGATAGCCTTTCTCAGCGCCCTCTGCGTCTCCTCTGCGCTCTCTGCGTCCCGCTTCTTTCAGTTTCCAGGCAAACACCTCTCAATTACGCCGCAGCTTTTCCGAAAGCGCGATGGGTGTGGGATAGCGCAAAACCACCCGATAGGTAGAGGCGAAAAAGGTCAACAAGGTTGCCAACTGGATCAGATAACCCGCATTATCACCAATCAGCTTCCGCTCCAGAGCGAGTACAGCAATCAACAGCGAGAACTCACTCAGCTGCCCAAGACGTGCGCCCACCTCCTGTGAGCGCATCTCATCCTCCCCCTGCTTGCTTAGCAGCAGGCTGAATACCGCTGGTTTACCCAGCACCGCCAGCAGAGCGAACAACAGCGCCGGAAAAATAATAGTGGTGACCATTCCCAGGTCAAAACCGGCACCGAGAGAGAAGAAAAACATCACCAGAAAGAAGTCCCGCAGGGGTTTCAGCTTCTCCGACATGTAGAGCGATATGGGGCTGGTCGCCAGGGTTACACCGGCCACAAAGGCGCCGATCTCATGGGAGATACCCAGGGCGGCGGCGGCCTCGGCCATACCCAGACACCAACCTATGGCCAGGAGAAAGATATATTCATGAAAGGTATCAAAAGCCTGCAGCAGCCGAAGCAGCACTTTCTGGACAAAGAGCACGGCTCCACCGATAAGCAGAGGCAGCGCCAGGGCCAGCTTGGTGAACTCCATCACCGGGTGATCGGGTGAGGAGCTTCCCTGGATAAAGAGCAGCAGCAGTATGGCAATAAAATCCTGCAGCAGCAGAATACTGATAATGATCTCACCGGTACGCTGGTGGTGCAATACGGTGGTGGGAAGCAGTTTCAGGCCAATAATGGTGCTGGAGAAGATCATCGCAGCACCGATCAGCAACGCCTCCAGAGAGGTATAACCAAACAGCAGTGCAAGCAGAAACCCGGCACCCCAGAAGAGGAGTGAACTGAACAGTGTGGTCAGGATGGTTTTGCGCATCAGCAGCAAAAACTCCCTGGGATTGAGTTCCAGCCCCATAAGAAATAGTAGGAACATGATGCCGATATGGGCAATATCCCCTATCAGATCGGGATCATTGACCAGCCCAAAAACCGATGGCCCCAGTAGAACACCCAACAGTATATAGGCCACCAGAAGCGCCTGACGCGCATAGAGCGCGATTGTCGCCAACACAGCGGCGCCGGTGAAGATCAGGAATATGGTAAAAACGATATCTTGCTGCATCAGTAATCCAAACTGCACCCTATGTTATGACTTGCTACAGCATAGATGCACGGGCTGCATAGGTAAACATCGGAGATAGTGATGGAATGAAGTGACAATCCCAACAACCCCGGAGCCGCTGTTCCTGGTTGATCAGGGTGCTTCCCAAAGGCAGGAGCGCCGGATCGATATTAAAAATAGTTGTAAACTCACATTTTGTGTCTTGAACTGACGAATTTCAGAGGCCATCTGAATAGCTGCGGCATAGTGCTGAATTATTACAAATTATGAGTGACTACCACCCTATCTCCTGCGAACTTCACAGCCGTAACGAACTGCTGGCGATAGAGCAGCGAATCGTCCGGTTACGGCTGAAGGGGAAAGACAAGCAGCTGGCAGGGGTGAGAAAAAGATCAGAGAAAAAGATCAGGACACCCATCACTTGACCGAGCAATGATGATGGGTGTCTTTTGGTTTTGTGGGGGGGGGAAAGGGCCGTGAGGCCCTGACCTACCCGGCGGGGGCAATACACTCAGATGTTGAAGTACCTAATAATAATCACGCTACTTCTATCTGTGAATGTAATCACCTCAGATGCTATCGATGCCTATTTAATAGACGTAAAAATTGATTAGGAAGGGGGTTTTGATCCCCCTCCCTCCCACACCACCAGGCATACGAATCCGTACCATGGCGGTTACCAAAAGTGTCGAACCGTAGTCGGACAAGCTAACCAAGGTACAGAAACTTGATTAACCTTGAAAATAACGTACTTACCAACGCGCCTATCACCTCTTACGAGAGCCGGTCGGCTCAAACTGAGAATAGAGCATGATGCGAAATTTTCTCTTTTGGCTTCAGGCCTTCGCTTCATCTGTTAAGAATCCACTACTATGCCCTCTGCTGACTTCTGCCCAGTCACCCCATGCATTACTACATGGAGCGCTCCCACCAACGGTGAGCGCAAAGCTGGGCAGATCTCCCCGGGTAAGAACATGATCTTTCCCTGCACAAGGCTTCCGCGTCCTGCTCACGCCCCTTACCTGTAGGCAACCACTTGCATTTACCATCTCCCAGAGATCTGGCTGGGCTTCGTCATGTTATGCTGACTCGCCCTGGGGTTCGGCCTTACATACAGTTTCTGTTCGTTGGCTCGCAGGTTTGCACTCGGGCTTCTTTCAGCATATCTGTCACCAGAGCACACCTTGCCGTCAGCTAGTACTTTTAAAGGTGTCAATATGACATCCTCCCAGATATCGTACAGGGACTTACACCCCATAAAATCATGCCCATGCCGGGCACACACAAATTGATCAACCCGATGTGGAACACTGCGCTTTTCTCTTTTTCCAAATTCAATGAAATTAATCATCTCAATCAGTGCCTGTGGTGTCCCACACGGGTTATCATGGCGTTATGGCAGAAAATGAAAACTGTATATTTAATCAGGACCAACGAGGTAAAGAAATGAAGCCAGAACAAATAAAAGACGAAGTTAGTAGGCTGAGATTATCTGAAAAACTTCTTCTCGTTGAGGATATTTGGGACTCTATTGCTGCCAGCAATTCAGACATTCCCATGCCAATGTGGCAACAACGAGAACTTGATAAGAGATATAAGGAGTACAAAGAAGGAAAACTAGAACTTCATGATTGGGAAGGTGTTCACGAAGGTCTTCGTGAAAAATACAAATGAAACTGCGCTACACAGACAGGGCTAAGGTTGATGTGGAATTATCCTTTGCATGGTATGAACGACAAAGGAGAGGGTTAGGATTCGAGTTCTTAGATTGCGTAGAGATTGCCGTGAAATCGATATTTGAGAATTCAGAAATATATAAAATCAATTACTCCATTTTTAGAAGCTGCGTGATCAGGCGTTTTCCTTTTTCTGTGTTTTACACGATTGAAGATACAAAAATTGTGGTGCATTCAGTTTTCGATAACAGGCAAGATCCTAAAAAAAGGCCATAATCGGGAAAGGGAACCAAAAAAAGACAGGACACCCACCTTTCTACGACACAACTGACTCTGCCGCCCTGGTTACCCCAACGCGAACGATCAGGTGCTGACCAAGGCCTACGATGCGCTCGATGCCAATGGTAAGG
>JBEVXT010000492.1:0-4114 GCA_040505955.1 Sedimenticola sp.
CTATAGGAAAACATCTTCCGAGTTTGTCATACATGAAGCAAGGAAAGCTTCCTCCAATGTTTAACGGTACTCCAATAGGGCTGATTATCATAGGACAGATCTTCATCTGATGGGACTGCTGGAATCACAACTGCATAGAGTTGCACCTCAGTCATCTATCGGCCTGATTGCAGGGCGCAAGTGGCACATAGATAGATTGGGTGATTTTGAGCTAACCCATCACCTTATGGCAACACTGATAGATAAGTCGGCTGCCGATAATTATTCATCGTCTGTATTGGAAACGCATCTACTCACCAGTGGAGAAGAGGATGACTTTTTGCCAACTCAGATTGTCGGTGGAAGGCTGGCCCAGTACTTATCAGGGCAAGTAATTTTTCCGGTTCGAGTAGCGGAGAGTTGCAAATACCCGCATGTTTCTTATTTTTTCAAGCGATGAAAATGAGCATGGTAGTATATCCACAAACTGATAAGAGGCCCGTTGCATTGCTTGTGCCCAAGCCCCAAATTTGCCTACTCAAGTGCTGCAAACGATTGATCTCCCAAAGCAGTTGCGAGTTGGTGTTGTAAGTGAAACCGTTTCAAGTCAGCCCGCTCTTGTCATCGAAGATATACCAATAGATCCGTTTAGCATTCAATTTGGATTTGCACTTTGCAACGAACCCGATTTGGTCGACAGAAATGAGGCCGTGTTCACCAGGCTTGACAATCCATTCACCGCCGCCGATCAACATCTTAGTGAACACGTGAGCAACAGTTTAGACAATAATCTTAATAACAAGAAAGCTCTTGAAGCACTGTTGAGGCTGGTGCCGTGCATGTTCAATTATAGTGATAAAAAAGGCACGCTGAATTTACCTGCGTTCTGTGACTTAAAAACACATGGTAATTGTATAGATATCAATACGGTGTTTCTTTCTTCATTATACTGCGCCGAAATTCGCAGTGCTTACCTGGCTGGATTTTTCTTTTCTGAAGTTATCGAAGAGAAAGTCGCAAACGGCATGCATTGCTGGATGAGTACATGGTTAGATGACAAGATCTCTCATTGGGATATAGCACAATCATTGATTAATAATGTGAACTATCCGATGGAAGGACTTAATCAATTTGGTGGTTTGAGAGTCGCATTTTCCTATGGAAGAGGGCTTGAATTTTCGACGAAATGGGGAAAAACCCGGCCAATCAGTCATTTTGCAAAGCCACATTGGCTCTTCTTAGGCTTAAGCGTACAGGAGGCGAATATAGAAGTTAGGTTAATGGATTTATCCGCAAAGGAGGCTGAAGTGGAAGTGCCCCAAAGTACCTCAAAAACTACGTAACGAGCAGCGGATTCTAGTAAACGATCAGTTTGTAGAATAAATAACTATTAAAGTATATGAAACACCATCAAACGAAAATTCACTGTGTAAAAGTAGCACTGGTTTCCAGTATTATATTTCTTCGGCAGTCATAGCTGAGCAGAGAATTGATCTGAAGTTGTCGAGCTCTAGCAAGGTTGCACCCATGATGCTAGAAATTGCCAAGCGATTTGAGCAAAAAAAAGGTAGTAAGTCCAGAGTTTTTGTCGAGTCGAGGGGGGGCAAGGGAATTGCAAATTTGCGTAAGAGGTTCATCGATATTGCCATGTCTAGTATCCGATCTAACGGTAAAATAATATCGAAGACGTCTTCAGTGGTAAAATCAACAACTGGCCCGAACTCGGCGGTGCTGATCAGGAAAGCATACCGATGATAAAGATGATGCACGTTGGTTGGCACATTTATTACGATTAAGCATTTTACCCACCGGATATATCTACCCCAATGTGCTCGCGTTTTTTATTTGAACGGAAACTGTTGGCTCTCAACCACAAAACATGTATTTGTGTATGCAATAATATTTCGCTATTATAGTGCTATATAACTAGCAATGTAGTATTAAAAGGGTATTATGAAACCAGATAAAATTACAAGAATCATGTCCGAGCTCGGTAACAGCACTCGCCTAGATATTTTCAGACTGTTGGTTAGAGATGGCGGGGAAGGATTGGTAGTTGGGGAGATCGGGCGTCGATTAAATATTCCTCCATCGACACTTGGCTTTCATCTTAAAGGACTTGTAGACGTTGGGCTTGTCTCCCAGAAAAAAAGTGGCAGGAGCATTTTATGTCAGCCACAGCTTGATGTTTTACTAAATGCTTTACGCGATATTGAACGAGAGTGTTGTGCGGATACAATCCAGAGGGAAAACCTATGAACACTATTGTTCCCAATTCTACAATGTGAATAACAGATTAAAGTAATTAACCAGAACCATGAAGTCTGCCAACGATTAGTAAAATTCTGGGGGTCAGCCCTCTCACAGCTACGGCGACTTACGTGCCAGCCGGTGATGGCAAAGATTTTAGAAATGGAGGGCATTTTTCAGTGTGGTTAGGCTTAGTACCGGGTCAGCACTCCAGTGGAGGTAAGGCTACTTTACTGGGTATTAGCAAACGAAAGAATGCTTACCTGAGGACACTCTATATCCACGGTGCCCGCATACAGTTTTACAGCAATGCGAAAACTTGTTTAAGTTGGACTTGAGTGGGAATTAGAAGCACGTTTACTGATTATTATCGGATAATGTTATGAAGAGAAAACAAAATATCGACTCCACAATACAAATTCAGGAAAATGCGACTAGCTGCTGCAATCCGGCTGTGTCTTCAAAAAGTTGCTGCGGATTGGATAAGGTGCCTGACACACAGATAACCATGGATTTTAAGAAAATTTTGACTTCACTATGGTCAGTCTGGACTTTTATCCTGCTGATACCGACACTTGTCTTTATCCTGGACCAGGGACAACTGCTTAATATTGTTCAAATAGCATCAAGCGCTTTAGCTGGAACAGCTCCGTACATCATTTTCGCTGTCTTATTATTGGCCTATCTGAAAGCCACAAAAGCAGAGAATCTTGTGTCGCAAGCTTTTCAAGGAAAGGAAAACCGAATGATAGTGCTTGCCGCATTATTTGGTGGATTGGCACCCTTTTGTTCCTGTGAAGTGATCCCATTTGTTGCAGGTCTGCTAGCACTGGGTGCACCTATCTCGGCAGTCATGGCATTTTGGCTTTCTTCACCATTAATTGATCCTCCCTCTTTGATGATTACTGCGGGTGCCTTGGGATGGGAATTTGCGACAGGTAAAGCTGTGGCAGCTGTATTCCTTGGTTTGATGGGAGGATTTGGAATTAAACTCATGACGAAAATATTCGCTTTTAATAGCCCCCTGAAACCGGGGAAGTTTGGTGCATGCAGCAGCAATACATGTGGCACCGAAAAAACCTTCTCAGGTAAACCAAACTGGAAATTCTGGAATAATCAAGAGCATAGAGAGATTTTTGCAACCCAGTCTATTGAAAATGCCATATTTTTATTCAAATGGCTTAGCCTGGCCTATTTATTTGAAGCTCTACTGATCACCTACATCCCAGCCAGCTTAATTGGAGGCATTGTGGGGGGTGAAGGTGTTGGCCCTGTGATATTAGGTGCGCTTGTGGGTATGCCGGCCTATCTCAACAGTTATGCAGCGCCAGCATTGGTTGCAGGACTTATGGAGCAAGGTATGAGTTCGGGTTCTGCCATGGCATTTATGGTGTCAGGATCAATCAGTTCAATTCCAGCCATGACCGCAGTGTGGAGCCTGGTCAAGAAGCAAGTATTTTTTGCCTATCTTGGATTTGGCATTTCCGGTGCAATAATCTTTGGGCTAATTTTTGGAAACTACCTTGGTGCTTAATCGTTTGTAAAAGGGGTTTATGGTACGAAAACGTACGCTAAAGAAATTCAAAGATCATCTGTTAAAGAGCCTACTTGCGAATGAAATTTTTAAAATAATGCCATTTGAGCTTCAGTGTATTCCAATCCTTAAATGAGCCTGAACGGGAGTGATAGTGGGGTGCTTGAAGATGCTGATCAGGCACCCTGTTGATCCTGTTCATGGATAGTTTTGAAGAGTTGTTTTCGAGCCTCATTGAGTTGGTGCGCGGCTTCATTATCGCTGATGGACAGAGCAATGTCATCGAGCTGCTGCAAGGTAATGCCTGGCTTGAGGTGTTGCTCAGCATCAGACAGTGATTTGAGCTTCTCA
>JBEVXT010000493.1:0-4134 GCA_040505955.1 Sedimenticola sp.
TAGAAGGAAGTTAAGAAATGTTAAGTTTATCAAACAACGAAGATATAAGTGAATGGCCTTGACCTTGGGCTTGAGCGGGTGTGGGGCACCGTATGCAGAATGCAGCAGGATGATGATAGGAAGACATCATCCAAATGTGAAAAGATTCCATGAAGGGAAACAGAAATTAGAAGGAATAAACAAAATGTTAAGTTGTTGTGACGTACGTACGTAACGTATGCACGTATGTACGTACGTAACGTACGTACGGAAGGACGGACGCCGGCAACGCTATATGCCCCTCACCATTCGGTGGCGGGGGCATAATAAAGTTCAGTTATTAAATAGCCGTATTGTCATGAGCAGAAGGATTATATTCTAATCCCACTGTGTGGGTGTGCAGGAGGGTCAGGAGCTGCAATTTGTGCCAAATGATGATGTAACTAATGACGTCACTTTTCGCAGATATATCGCCCATATACAAATTAATAATAATAATCAAACTGTGCATATATGAGCACCTTGAGTAGTTCAATATAGCTTCGTCTAGCATCGGTTGTCAGTGCTTGAAACGGACCGGTTGGTATCGAATATCGACAATGAATGTGCTAGCGTTCAGAATACTCGTGTTTCTCCTTGTAACGTGATAGTTACGACACGCGGACATGCAATTTTCGAGGAACCAAGTTGTTCGAAATACGACATCGAGGAAAAAGTATTGGAAAAAGGTATTTAGATTTGAAATAGCCCTCGAATCTGTACAGAACATGTTTGATGTGTTCGTAAAGTAGTTGAATGAACAACACAATGTGTTAACGGACGATGTCGGGAAATGAAACGATGACGTAACTAATGACGTCACTGCGTTGCGAACCATCCTCGATGCGAATCAAGCGACAGCGAGAGTCTGTTTAACAATCTACTGCAGAAAACCTGAAGGATCAGATCGCGCAAATGTCACGTGACACTTAGGGAATTCTGAACAACACTGGTATATATTAACCAGAAGTATTATAGAAATTATATAGTGAAATTCAAACGGGACTTCAATCCACCTCCTAGTAATTCCAGAACTCATAACAACTGGACATGTGTTTGACAATTCACATCGGCGTCGCACATGTCCCCAAAACAGCCCCGTGGAAATGGAGTAACACTTGTCACAGGGACCCAAAGTTCGCAGATTAGTAAGCCATCAATGAGGTAAAGGGGGCAGTCATGACCTTTAATGATATTTTAGTTTCAAATGAAGTATTTTGTAAACTGTTGATTTTATAACATATTCTTACATTGTGTGTGGTTTTCCTTTACAATTTGGTTTCATTTTAAACACAAATTGTCCATGTAAGTGCGTCTACCATAACGCCTTTTCCGTTTATTATTTTCATTAACAAAATGAAGTTAACTCCTTTTCTTTGGTACCTCCTTTTATTAGGCAGCTATGTGTGGCTCAACATAACAGAGTGTCATATATATACCCGTATTCTTGTATGTATTGTCGAGGTCACATAATCAAAATATTTGTGTTCAGCATTTTTGCTAAGGTAATGCATTTAACTCAAGTGTTTTTTGTTTTACCGCTTATAGTATTTAATTAATAGTTGACAGTAGTGTTTGGCTGAACCTAGTCACATTACCCGGGTTCCTGTAATCAGACTTAACCATTTGTGTTTAGCATTTGCATTAAACTAATGCATTTAGCTACAGTTATGTTGTACCGCTTATTGGATTTAGATTATATATTACAGGAGTGTTTGACAGAACATCAATAAGTGTCATGTATATACATGCGTGCCTATGCCCCGGGTGAAGGTCGCATAATCAGACATAGTAATTAATTTAGGTGATTAGTGTAGTGATTAGTGTAGTGATAATGTGCTGCTTGTTTTTGTCTTTGATATTTCTCTAGTTATTTATTGAATATTCTTTTCCAGCTGATGGAAGCTTATTTGTCTCTGCTAGTCAACTAACATAAAAAAATCAATTACTTTCATGTATTTCTGTTCTGTAGAAGATTTTCAAACGTTATTACGTTTTTCGCTGTTTTTGGACCTACCCCTAAGGCCGAGAGTGGGTGCGAACCACAAACATTCACAATCCACATCTTGCCTGTCTACTATTAAAGACAGTATTAAAATGTACCGTCATACTGTCATATGAAGAATTTAGGGGTTAAGTTATTTTGGTCCATTTTAAATTCTAATGATGTGCTGGACAATTTGAAAAACAAACACTTTCACGTTTCTTCTGTCAGCACCTACGACTTGTAAACGGTGTATACAACCCTACCTCATAAGTTAATTAAAGAAAACATGTTTAAAGACCCACCTGGGCTATAAATAGCTACATTTTGGGCCGCACAGGCTTTTTTCTCATTTTCTATGCAGATTCATATTAGAGAGACCTTTTTTTGAAAATAAGGTAGTTCTAAGCTCAGAAATATTTATGTGTACAATTATACAGTGTAACACCAGAACTAAACATACTATTTTGTTTATCATTTAGTTAATATTATTTTAATGCAAATGGAATTATCGTTTTTGAAATTTGAATATAATGAGCTTCGAATATTCATGAGACGATCATGTGACCTACTGTTTGTAAACAGAAGCACATGTTCAACAGAATATAGACATGCAATAGGACTCGCCAATATGCAGGTAGCAGCTATTCCATCCATATAATCAATTTAAAGTAGATATATACACAATTGGCACTGAATAAGTTATTATGTAGATTGTAAATCATTATTTATGGTACATTATTCCAAAACACTGAATTTGTGATTTAAACAAGAACTTGCAAAATACATAATGAATGTTTAGTAACTACCAGCAGTGACCAACATATGGTATACCACTGGGATTTGGGAACAGATTTCTGACTAATGTTAAAACACATTCTGGCACGATTTCCCTTTTCATTTGCACCACAGTTTCATCAATGGCAGATCGCTTCAGTTTTCTCATATTTTTCTGTAAATATTGTTTGCACCTCCATGCATTTCGCCGTTCCAAAATGGTCCAGAACGTTTTGTACCCAAGCTTTCTGAGTTTATTATTGTTTATGTCTAGTCGTTTGGCTTTCCCCAACCATGATTGTTCATCTGTTATCACACATGGTGAGCGCAAACAAAACTGGCATTCATTTGTATCTAGATCATCATCTATGATGTGTTCAGAGAGCTCTTGTTGCTCAGTATCAGTGTTTGTACAAGTACCACTGCTGTTCGTTAGGCTGGATCCATACTCGTTTGCCTTACTTGACCCAGACGGTGATTCTGTTCTGTGATTTTCTCCATCAGTTACTTCAATAAAATCCCAATTACTGTGGTGAAAAAATGCACGAATTCCACATTCTTGTTCTTCTGTTACTAACAGTGACAAAACTCTCCTGCTTTCAGCCATATTTGTGTGTCAGAACTAAGGAAAATGTGTAAAAGTTTTCACTTGGCTGGAGAAATTGCTGATATCACAAACATAAATAGTTAAAATCTGTCATTGGTTTGGAATAGTCTACTATAATAGAGGGTACACTGCATATTGGTCATCCATTTGCTTACAAAATACATTCAATTATGTAATCACTCTCAAGAACACAATAGTGTTAATGGTAATATACTTTGTACCTGTATTACAAAGTATAGACAATTGGCGAGTGATGAAATAATGTTTTCATAATTGCTTGATTACACTGTTTGGCACTCTCCTTGTTGAAAATGGAATGAACAAAATTGGATTGCTTTAGAATGCAAGGAAGGACACAAGTTTGTTACATGTACCAGTCATCTAAATTCGTAAATGAAAGCTCCGTACACCAACATTTGTTTTCTTTTATACTTATTATGATCTATATACTCAGTAACCTAACATGATCAGATGGCATGGAAATTTTCGCATTTTGCAATAACATTATTAACTTACACTTGACTTTCAATATAACCTACAGTTTCATCTGTGGCAATGTCAGGCAGTGCTGTTTATAATTACGGTCATGACCTGCCATGTGAGTTTCCAGACACATTAGCCTTGCTTTGGCCACCTAGCATCAGTAATCTTGGAATTACGTTGTATATGTGTTTGTGATAATAATTTATTCCATTATACCGTTATGATTTTACATTCTGATTATTTGAGGCGTTGGGCACCTTTCATT
>JBEVXT010000493.1:4171-5006 GCA_040505955.1 Sedimenticola sp.
GTGCAGGTCACTTAATTCCTTTGTTTAGTCAGAATGTTCGGATCCAACATTAGTAGCCTTGACCCAATGGTTGGTTCGCAACCAACATCTCAATGCTCAGAAAGAATAGGGGCTTGTTGGAAACAAACATTGACATACATGTTCATTTTGAACAATTGAGATCAGTCAGTCTTTCGGCCAATATTTAATAATAAATTAATTGGAAGTTTAGCAACTGCAAATTGGAAGTGAGAATGTGTTTTCGTAGGAATAGACAGATGTATTCTACGCTCGGTATAGTCATGCTACCAACTTTCGAATGTAATACTAGTAGTTAGTAAATAAATAGTGTAAACGTATTTAGATGTGTTTGTGAAATTACTGGCTTCCAACATTTATGGCAGAGTGCGTCCCCGGCTTAGTGAATCATTGTGGCACACAGGCGACACTCAGATTCCCAAGAGATTATAACACTGGTGTCAGCGGTGGGATGTGGACTTGTACATGTCATT
This sequence comes from Sedimenticola sp., assembly GCA_040505955.1. Classification (GTDB taxonomy): domain Bacteria; phylum Pseudomonadota; class Gammaproteobacteria; order Chromatiales; family Chromatiaceae; genus Vondammii. The sequence goes on from JBEVXT010000493.1 coordinate 4,663, forward strand.
CTAGTTAATTGTCTTGAGTTTAATTGTTGCTGTCAGAGGATAATAAAGTCTGCATCTGGGAAACGTACAATCAAGCAAGTGAATTAGACTGGCTATGGGTGTTGTGTTCTGTGTGCACGATGAGTTACGCCTCGATGAGTGCTGAGAAAAGTGTTGAGATGGTACGACCTTAAGGTACTAGCAGGGCGAATTAGAAAGTGCAACTAGCAGTGTTGTGTTCTGAGTGCACCATGAGTTATGCTGATATAGTAGACACTCAGAAAACTTTAGCAGTATTGTCTGACGAAATTCAAAATTTAATCCAGCATTTAAAAGCACAAATAGAAAATTACATTGCTAACATA
>JBEVXT010000494.1:0-3371 GCA_040505955.1 Sedimenticola sp.
CATCAGCCGTAGGACGCGCTTGGTACGGCTTTGATTTGTACATAGAGCAGAAAGAACACTGGTTGAAACTGCATCCCAGTGTGGCCTGAATAATCAGATTGTCACCCTCGCTGGGGGGGCGATAAAGAGGCATGTCGTAGTTCAGCATAGTGTCTGTTAAGAGGGACAATAGTGTAAGTGGTACTGACCTGGGGTTGGCGAAACAGTAACTCCCTGTATTGGAAAACAGATCCACCCCCAGAAACACCAAGTCACCCATTAAAACACAAAATGGTGAGTGTTCTGGTGGTCTATCTTATTTACGAAATGATACATGAATATGCTAGAAATTTACTCAGGATAATATATGGAGAGAAATATATGTAATCGTTCCACTTTTTGCTTACTTGCATACTGAATAAAAAGAATGTAAGTTGCTGTTTTATAAAAATTAAGCATAGGATTTCAGTTTATTCACGGAGTGATCAATCGAATCGTTCCAATGAATAAACTGTTATGTGCTCAACACAAATGAGGATTCATCATGAAATTGAAAGTAGTAGTACATGAAGCAGAAGAAGGTGGATTTTGGGCGGAAGTCCCCTCAATACCGGGATGCGCGACTCAAGGGGATACCTTCGATGAGTTGCTGAGCAATATCTATGATGCAGTAGAGGGTTGTCTCTCAATTCCGTAAACAGGACACCCATCACTTAACCCATCGTAAACAGTCGTAAACAGGACACCCATCGTAAACAGGACACCCATCACTTAACCCATAGATTATGAAAGTATTTGATTTATTAAAATGGATCTTATGGCTACCAGTGCTCGTAATAGGTGCGGGAATCGCTTTCTTTTCTCAGCTACTTGAAAAGAGAGTCGAAAGAAGTCGTGAGGAAGTTGAAAGTGTATTGCTAAAAATGGAATCAGGGGTTGTGAGTGGAGATCTGTGGGATGATTTCTTAAGTGTTCCAGTTTTCGATAAGCAGCTAGACCAAATTAGGGAAAGAGTAGGAATTTTTTGGGCGTACGATGATTTTCAAACAAAAAACGATGATGGTTGCTACGTTTTAAACGAAAAAGGCCTATCCGAAATCAGGGAGATACTTGGTGAGCTTAGTAGCACATAACAAACAGCTCAATCCGACCTCCACTGCGTTGCTCGTTTTGTGCTTTTCCGCTACGCTCGCACAAAAAAATCAACTCCGTTCCAGCAGCTTAGCTGGGCGTTCGGCAATAAATGAGAGAACAGTCTATGCCTACAATATCAATGTTCTACGGCATTCTTATCAGAATGTTCTTCTATGATACCGACAAGCATCATATGCCTCATATTCATGCGGAATATCAGGGTGATGTGGCGGTGTATTCAATCGAAGATGGGATGGTATTGGCAGGTGAACTGCCAAGAAAGAAACACAAGCTTGTAGTGGCTTGGATTGAAATACATCAAGAAGAATTGATGGCAGATTGGCAGTTGGCTGTCACCGGGAGTAAACCGTTTCCAATTAAAGGGCTTGATCAATGAGACTTTCTTCAATTACACCAAGAGAAAATTATGTTCTACATGTCGTGTCAGAGGATGGAGAAATGGGCGTTTTTGACGTAAGTCCATATTTGAACTCCGAAGCATTCGAACCGCTAAAAAATAAAGGAGAATTCAAAAAAATACACAACGGTGAATATTTCGTTGAATGGGAGTGCGGGGCTGATTTGTCCGCAGATACCATAGAGGCACGTTGGGAGAAGGAGCCAAATAAAAAAGCCGAACAAGGCGCTTAACTCGGACACTCATAAACTGAATAACTAGTGAATAACTAGGGTCAGATACACGTTACGTGGTTATAGTATTTAATTTGTATCTGACCCCAGTTATTTGACCCCAGTTATTTCAGTTATTTTCTACTTACCAAATAAAACCTATGGAAACCTTGTGAGAAAATGAAAGCCAAAGAGGTAATAAGGATTCTTGAAAATGACGGGTGGTGTTTGGCTCGCACAAGAGGTAGCCATCGTCAATTTAAACATCCTACTAAACGAGGGCTGGTAACTGTGGCTGGGAAGCCAAATGATGATATGGCACCAGGAACCCAAAATAGTCTTTTCAAACAAGCGGGGATAAAGAAATGAAATATTTAGTAGTAGTTGAAGAAACAAAAACAGGTTTTTCGTCTTATTCTCCAGATATGGATGGTTGTGTAGCGACAGGAAGAACAAAGAAAGAAGTAGAAAAGAATATGAAAGAAGCTATGGAGTTTCATTTAGAAGGGATACTCTTGGAGCACCAAGAAACTCCAAAACCACATTCGTATTCAAGCTATGTTGAGGTAATGGCATAACAAGGCCAATCCAGCGGACAGCAAAAAGCGTCACGCCTTTTGCTTGCGCAAAAGCCGCGCCCCTTTTTGCTGCCGCTGATTGGCGACGTTATGCTTAAAAGACAGAAACAAAGACAACGGAGAAAATAAAGCTTCTAATGGATTTCAGTTCAGAGGTATTGATAGTCGCTGCATTTATATTCTTTTTTGCAGCCTTTATTCATGGAAGCATCGGATTTGGCTTTCCGATGGTAGCAACACCTTTGTTAGCACTTGTTACTGATATTCAGACAGCAATTATATTAACATTAACCCCAACACTTCTGGTCAATATCGTCAGCATAGCAAGTGAGGGAAATATACTTTATGCCTTACGTCGTTACCTTTCATTGGCATTATTTGCAATGGCGGGAAGTACTATAGGTACTTTAATACTAATATTTACTAATTCTCAGATATTTGAAGCCCTTCTTGCTATAGTAATTATCATTTATTTACTCTCTGAAAGGATAAACATAAACCTTTCATGGATTCATAAATATCCGCGTTCATCGAAGATTATCTTTGGAATTTCAGCCGGAATACTGGGTGGACTTACGAATGTTATGGCTCCAGTGCTTATTATATATTCACTGGAGTCGAAACGTACAAAAAGCGAAATAATTCAGGCATCAAACTTCTGCTTTATGTTTGGAAAAATCATTCAGTTAGTATTATTTTCTATTCATGGCAAATTCAATCTAAGCGAGCTTTCGACTTCTTTGGTAATACTCATCGTTGTTTCACTTGCATTGTATCTCGGTATTAGTATAAAGAAGAAAATCAATGTAAATATCTATAAGAGAGTTCTTAGAGTATTTCTATTAATCTTGGCAGTAACATTATTGATCAAGGTAGCACACAATACGGGTATAACAATCACATCCAGCTGACTCACAAAAGCGCCGCTACGCTCTGCTTTTGTGGTCGGCTGATATGAAGCGTTACTGCGACACGAAGTCGCATGATTTTACTTCTAGACAGTGAAACGGATGTTACGGATTTAGGCTGGTATGGTGTTACCTGTCTCCG
>JBEVXT010000495.1:0-3734 GCA_040505955.1 Sedimenticola sp.
TACACTAATTATGCTGAAATATGCACATGGCACGACTACCACGGATTGTTATTCCCGGCCATCCTCATCATGTCACCCAGGGCAAGGATGTTTTGGCTCGGTGGTTATGGATGAACAACACCTTGCACATGCTGTACGTTATGTTTCTCTTAATCCTGTATGGGCCAAGCTGATCGATCATGCACAAAACTGGAAATGGTCCAGTGTCGATGCCCATCTTTTTGGGTATGACGATGGGCTGGTCACGGTTGCACCGGTTTTGGAGCGCTACGGCGACTTTGCTTTGTTTCTGTCTCAAGATACTGATAACGGTCAGGCGTACAGAGACCTTCGTCGTGCGGAGATGATAGGCCGCCCTATGGGCAGCGACAAGTGGATTCAAAAGCTTGAAAAACTAACTGGTAAACAGCTAAAGCCTCGAAAACGCGGCCCTAATAAAAAAGATATTAGCCGACGATTTAGTGTATTTAGTAAACTGTCACCGTAATTAAAGGTTTTTTTAAACCAAAATGCAATACTATCGTGGGATGTTCCGGATGAAGGAGAAATAAAAGGAAGAGGTAATTTATTTGTATCAATTTATATGGCTTACCGAAATGCACGAATGCATCGAGAAAAAAATGAATCTAAGGAAGATCTATTAAGAGAGCTATTATTGGTTAATGAGCTTTTTCTTCTTGAGGCATCAGCTATAGAAGTTGATAGTAATGAGGTGTAAATCGCCTAACATATACATCCACCCGACCTGCGCTGCGTCACGCCTTTTGCAAAAAAGCGCAAAAGTCGCGCCACAACGCAGGCCGGTGATGTAAGCGTTATGTTTCAAATAGCAAAGGCGTGAATTCCGAAAGAGGGGGCAAGTATTGCAAACAAGGCCATTAAATGGTACTTTTAAGTTGCCTGAAGCGCTTGGCTCCAGGGATTGTCACAGGTTGTCAAGTCCTACCTGCACACCGAATAGGTATGCAATGCAGATTGATAACAGCACTGATACGGGTGTCATTGATGCCTCCAAAGTGATATTGATATTATACGTCATTTCTAACAGACGCGGCTTGGCTCACCGGTTTTCTGGTGGGTGCGATGGTGAGAGAAAGACCACTTGGTTAAGCCGGAGAAAGCAATTGGATAGCCGCAGTCCTATGCTTTCTCCGGTTTTGCTAGTCTCTAAGGGCTGAGTGTCGACATGCCTGCGAAGCACCCTTGGTACAGACCCCGCCACTATCTCCATCTCGATTCACCAATCGGTTACAAGCGCGCAAGGCGAGTTGTAACGAGCCCTAAACGTGTCGCTCGACATTCTTTTTACCCATTCATTTCATATCACGTCACTTCAAAAAAGCTTAAGCAGGACAAAGCCACAAAGACCCTTAAAATAAAGAGAAAGAATCGCCCAATTAGATACGCTGCCCACCTTGACGCTCATATCTATAGCTATTATGCGCTTATGCTGTCTTCTTTATATGAGGAAGCCTTAGCTAAACGTGGTATAAGCGACTCAGTATTAGCTTTCCGGTCACTAAGGAAAAGCAATATTGAATTTGCGGCTGATGCCTTTGGTGAGATAAAGTCAAGGGGGGATTGTAGCGTTGTTGCATTGGATATATCTGGGTTCTTCGATAATCTAGATCATGAGATTTTGAAAAACGCTTGGGCGTCACTCCTTGGTGAATCTCGTCTTCCTGCTGATCACTATGCCGTTTTTAAGTCGTTAACTAAATATTCTGCTGTAGATAAAGAGTCTTTGTATAAGAAACTAAATATATCATTAAATAACCCAAAGGCGGGGAACAGAAAAAGGCTATGTGAAGCAGTCGAGTTTAGAGAAAAGGTCAGAAGGACTGGGTTAGTAAAGAAGAATTGTGAGCCATTTGGTATTCCGCAAGGCAGCTCAATTAGCGCTCTATTATCTAATATCTACATGTTTCAATTTGATATCAAATCAAGCGAAGAAATGGAGCGATTGGGAGGGAAATATTATAGATACTGTGATGATATGCTATTCATTGTTCCAAAAGAACATAAAGAAAAGATAGAAGAGTTTGCAATTAGCAATATTGATAACCTATGCATTGATATCAATCCAGATAAGACAGAAAAGCGGGAATTTACCGTAGAAAACGAAAAAATAATCTCGGATAGACCTCTTCAATATCTGGGGTTTACATACGATGGCCAGCAAATACTGATTAGATCAGCTGCACTAGCGCGTTATTCAGAGAAAATGAAAAGGGGTGTTAGGCTTGCAAAAGCCACAATGAAAAAGCGAAATCGGCTGAGAATTTATAGAGGCGAAAGCCCCAAGCCAATTTACAGAAACAATCTATATAAGCGGTACTCTCATTTAGGCCAGCGAAATTTTATTACGTATGGTTTTCGCGCTGCTGAAACCTTTAACTCAACCGCCATTAGAAAACAGCTAAAGCCCCTATGGAAACGCTTAACAAAGGAAATTGAAACATAACAAATGCATAAACGCGGACCCGGCAAAGCGGTGCGCCTTTCGCTGCGCTACAGGCGCGCCACTTTGCCGGGCCGGTTATGCTGTCGTTAGGCTTGGAGAAAAGCATGAGAGTATATGCAATTATTATTTTATTCATTTCTTGCAGTGCAATCAAAGCAAGTGATATTGAATATATGCTCTACAAAAATGATAGTCTTGGAGTCAGCTTTGAATATCCATCATGGGCAAAAGTAGAGGATATAAGTCAAAAAGGGAAAACAAACATTTGGTTTCATATCGGGAAGTGGCCAAAAATACTGCAACAGAAAAGTGAGGGGAATACAAAGTCACCTATTTCAGGGGTTTCATTCAGCATTAAGAAAGAAGGCAAGATCGAAGATTTCTTAAAGAATGAAAGAGAAGGGCAAATAAAGGGCGGGTATAAAAGTGAAACTATAGAGAGGAATCACTCTATTGGTAATAATATAATTGGCACTGAATTTGTGCGCAATGCCAAGCATATTAATAAGAAAATGCACTACTTTGTATTCCCATCACTAAAAAAGAATGTTGTCCTTAGTTTATGGCATTTGCAGGATACAAGTACTGGGTTCATGGGCTATCCAGAAGAAGAAAAAGAAGCTGTTATTGAGTATAAGCGTATGATTAAAACGCTTAAAGTATACAGGTAAATATAATTAATAAGCCTAAGAGGGATAGGAAGGGGGTTTTGATCCCCCTCCCTCCCACACCACCAGGCATACGGGTCCGTACCATGGCGGTTACCAAAAGTGTCGAACCGTAGTCGGACAAGCTAACCAAGGTACAGAAACTTGATTAACCTTGAAAATAACGTACTTACCAACGCGCCTATCACCTCTTACGAGAGCCGGTCGGCTCAAACTGAGAATAGAGCATGATGCGAAATTTTCTCTTTTGGCTTCAGGCCTTCGCTTCATCTGTTAAGAATCCACTACTATGCCCTCTGCTGACTTCTGCCCAGTCACCCCATGCATTACTACATGGAGCGCTCCCACCAACGGTGAGCGCAAAGCTGGGCAGATCTCCCCGGGTAAGAACATGATCTTTCCCTGCACAAGGCTTCCGCGTCCTGCTCACGCCCCTTACCTGCACAAGGCTTCCGCGTCCTGCTCACGCCCCTTACCTGTAGGCAACCACTTGCATTTACCATCCCCCAGTGATCTGGATGGGCTTCGTCATGTTGTGCTGACTCGCCCTGGGGTTCGGCCTTATATACAGTTTCTGTTCGTTGGCTCGCAGGTTTGCACTC
>JBEVXT010000496.1:0-15375 GCA_040505955.1 Sedimenticola sp.
GCCCGGGAGCGTCATTCCACAGGACGCTACAGACGCTACAGTTTTGGAGAGGTGCCGGAGTGGCCGAACGGGACTGACTCGAAATCAGTTGACCCCTTGCGGGGTCCGAGGGTTCGAATCCCTCCCTCTCCGCCAGTCGTGACATGTTGAAAATAAAGAAAAAATGCTATATTTTCTCTATGTAAAATGACGCCCGTGACCAAATTGGAGTCAGCGCTCTTTTCCATTGACACTATCTTCTTCGTTTGTTGTCGGGGGGGACGATCAACTGCTCTCATCGAGTACCATCCAAAAGCTGATCACACGAACTTTTTGGCACAGTGTGGCAAGCCACCAGTATCGTAGACACACTGATAGTGTTAGCCTAAATTCTATTGTTCCTTGTTTGCACCAAAACCATGTATTTCGTGCGAGAGTGATTAATGAAGCGGCGAATCGTCGATATCTGATGCTTTATCTTAACTCACCGGTTAGCTGTGATTACTTTGCTGGCTCGTCAAAACAGACCACGAATCTGGCATCGATCAATATGACGCAATTGCGATCTGCACCTATTCCAATCCCTCCGGAAGAGGAACAGCGCCGTATCGTCGCCAAAGTAGACGAGCTGATAGCCTTCTGCGATCAGCTGGAAGCCAACATCCGTGAAAAAAATAACGTCGCTATCAACTACACCGAGGCTATCGTGCATCAAATAGCTACCGCATAGCCTCAATCAGGATCAGTGCCATGGAAGAGAAGAACAACACAGAACATGCAAACACCGGTCAGGCCAGTGCCCATAAGGCCCTGGAAAACCTGCGTATGCGGCTGCTGGACCTTACCGCCCGTAACCGCCTGATTAACTTTCGCCATACCAAGAGCGCCAGTCTGCGCATCATCGACGAGCTGCCAAATCAACTTGTGGAAACATTGCTGGCTGAAACCGAGATGCGTTTCACAGCCATCCCAGAGCCATCCGAAGATGATCTGATCATGGCCGGTTACCTGCAGTTCGATGAAGAGAAGCAGACGTTGGCACGGCTGAGAAATGATCCGAACGCTGAGGAGTGGGCTAGGCATCTTGGTTTTGCCACAGCTTACGAGGTGCCTGAGTCTTCTGTTGATGGTGGTATGGGCAATCACACCGATACCGCCATACAGACACTGCTCTATCCATACGAGATGGAAGCCCGGCTGAAAAAACTGCTGCAGGCGTCAGAGTCAGCGATCCATGAGATGGGCGCGAATATTCTCTATCTGGCCTTCGGTTTTTTGGAGTGGTACGACAGCAGCAGTAGTGATAAGGCGCGTACCGCACCGTTGTTTCTGGTACCAGTGCGTTTGAATAAAGGACGACTCAATCCGGTAACACGTACCTATCAGTATACGCTGAGTTTTTCTGGCGAAGATATTATCCCCAACCTCTCACTGCGCGAGAAACTGCGCGCTGACTTCGCCATGGCCCTGCCGGATCTGGATGAAAACACGGTGCCGGAGGACTACTTTGGGCAAGTTCAGGCGCTTATCGAGGATACGCAGTCGCGCTGGCGGGTACGCCGTTATATCTCACTGGCACTGCTCAACTTCAGCAAACTGCTGATGTATCTTGATCTGGATCCAGCACGCTGGCCCAAAGATGCCAATATCGTGAATCACCCAGTGGTATCACGCTTTCTGTCTGGCTATGGACAGGAAGCGGATGCCGAGGATGAGTCGGGTGGTGATCTCGGTTTTGGCGAGGAGTACCTCATCGATGAGATGGATGAGGTGCATGCCAACTACCCGTTGATTGATGATGCCGACAGCTCTCAGCACAGTGCCCTGATCGATGCCGTCGATGGCAAGAACCTGGTCATCGAAGGACCGCCTGGAACCGGTAAGTCACAGACTATTACCAACTTGATTGCGGCTGCAATGGCACAGGGCAAAAAGGTGCTGTTTGTCGCGGAGAAACTGGCGGCGCTGGAGGTGGTGCGAAGTCGTCTCGATAACGCGGGACTTGGGGAGTTTTGCCTGGAATTGCACAGCCACAAGTCACAGAAGCGAAAAGTGCTGGATGAGGTTGATGAGCGCCTAAAGAAAAATGGGCGGTACCGCAAGCCAAAAGATATCGATGTGGATATTGCGCGGTACGAAGAACTTAAGACTGTACTCAAGACCCATGCAGAAAAGATCAATCGACCATGGAAAAACACCGGTAAGACATTGCACGAGATCTTCATGGCGGCAACACGCTATCGCAATGCGGTTGGGATCAACCCGGAAGGGCTCCATCCTGAGGGCTACGATGGCAGCAATTACGATGCGGCAGCACAACGTCGAAACGAGGATCAGGTAGAGGCCTATCGTAAAGTCTATCAAGCAATTGCTCGTCAGCTGGATGCTGATGCCGTTCTGCAGGATCATCCATGGTTTGGTGTGCGTAATGGCGACTTACAGATATTCGATCTGGATCACGTTAAAGAGTCTCTCGGTGCATGGCAGGAGTCGCTACAGCGTCTGATTTCACTAAGATCGGATATCGCACAAACGCTTGGCTGTGATCATTCGGCCGTGGCAGAAACTTTGGCTGAAGCACAGGTATTTCTCGATGAGCTGGAAAGTATCCCGGCGCTGAAAGGCGATGAGATTCTAGAGCGGCTCCCACTCCTTCGGGGAGGCGTGTTGGAGAAGACACAACGCTACCTGAAGTTGTTTGAGGCTATTCAGGATCAATACACCGCCTTGGCCAAGGCGACAGGACCGGAGATTTTGCAGAACCTGTCGGTCGTGGACCAGTTGCTTTCCGGTAACGATCAACTTAAACAGTTGGTTGGCCACACTGTCGAATTGGGTGACCTGGCAGAGGCCATCAATCGTCTTACAGCCATTGAAGACCAACTGGATCAGCTTGACGAGCCGTTGCAGGGGGTGCTATCTGCCTTGGGTGAACCAGCTGCGAGACATTTGACTGTCAGCGAATCAGGGTTGGCTGAGTTCAAGACGGTTATTAAGTTGGTTGCCAGCCTCAACCCGGCTCACTGGAAACATCGGGATGAGCTTTTCGATAACGAAGAGCTGGATGAACTGCTGCCAAAATTACGTACCGATCATGAAGAACTGCAAGAACTGCATGGTGTCGTTCATGGTGTGTTTGCTCTTGAGGGCGTGCCTGTTGAAAGCGATATTCGCCAACTGGCGGGCACGCTTGCTGGTGGGGGACTGTTTCGTTGGTTCAAAGGTGAATGGCGTGCGGCGCGTAAACAGGTGCTGAGTCTTGCAGCAAACGCACAGAAGAAATTCCCAACCCTGGTGCCACTGCTGAACGATCTGGCGACCTTTGTTGAGAAACGCCAAAAGTTTGAGAGCAATGCACGCTACAAAGAGGCAATAGGCGACCATTTACGTGGACTGGAGACTGATATCATAGCACTGGAATCGCTACGAGCCTGGTACAAACGGGTTCGCCAGCAGTACGGTTTTGGTTTCGGCCAGAAGGTGCCACTGGGTGATGCGATCCTTGAACTGTCCCCGAGCATCGCCAAGGCTGTGCGCTCGCTGGCAGAGCGCGACGTACAGACAAAGCTCAATGACCTGCTGGAAGACCTGGGTAGCTTGAAGGAGGTATTCGCACCCGTTGCGGAACTGCGCAATGACGGTACGCTGTTGGTCGGTGAGGAGGGCGCGATTCCACGCTTGCTGAGTGCGGTGAACGAGGCCATCAGCGCTTGTGGCACCCTGGCTAGTGATAATTCACTCACCATGGCAGATCTGGCTGACCGCATTGAGCAGATCGGGTTACTGAGGCAGCGTGTCGATAAGTGGCAAAAGGCCGATTTCGATAGAAAGATCTTTCAGGGAAGACTCGGGCTGAAGGTGGGGGTTGATGCCGACAACACTACTGGCCTGCCCATGTTACGTAACACCTTGGTACTTGCTGACTGCGTTGACAAACAATTGCACAATCAGGCACTTGTCAGCCGCATTTACGAGCATTCAGCTGAATCAATCTTCAGCGCACTTTCATCACATGCTCGAGAATTGCGAACCACGATGGATTCGCAGCAGGAATTCTATGATACCTTTGATGCTATGGTTTCCCTGGATTGGGACGGATGGATTCTTTATACCGGTGATTATATCAAGGATATGATCACCCGAAATCAGTTGGCACTAGACAACGGAGAGACGCTGCAGAGTTGGCTCGACTACGTGCGTGTATGTGACCAGCTTGAAGCCTTGGGTTTGGTAAACCTCGCTGATGGTGTAGAGCGAAGCGAATTCGAGGTTGAACAGGTCGAAGATGCCTATCAGGCGGGTATATCCGATGTGCTGGCAAGAGAAATCTTGCGGGAAGATCCTGAACTTGGTCGGTTCTCCGGTCATTCGCAGGAGGCTCTGCAGGAAAAATTTAAAGAGTACGACAACAGACTCAAGTTACTGCAATGTGAGCAGATCGCCTGGAAGATCGATCAGACCAGGATTCCAGCCGGAAATATGGCGGCTCGTGTCAATGAACGCACCGAGAGGGTTCTCCTTGAACATGAATGCGGTAAGAAGACCCGATATATCCCGATTAGGCAACTGCTGAAGAGAGCAAGCAATGCGCTGATCGCGCTCAAGCCCTGCTTTATGATGGGGCCGATGTCAGTAGCCCAATACCTGGCACCTGGCAAGATCGATTTCGATCTGGTGGTGATGGATGAGGCATCCCAGATCAAACCTCAGGATGCACTCGGGGCGGTTGCGCGTGGTGCTCAGTTAGTAGTAGTTGGTGATCCGAAACAGCTACCACCCACGAGCTTCTTCGATCGTATCATAGAGGATGATGAGGACGATCCCACTGGTATTGAGGAGTCAGAAAGTATCCTGGATGCCACGCTCCCCATGTTCCCTGCACGGCGATTGCGTTGGCACTATCGATCACAGCATGAAAATCTAATTGCCTTCTCCAACCACTTTTTCTACGAGAGAGATCTGGTGCTTTTCCCATCGCCCCATAAGGAGACGGATAACTACGGTATTCAATACTCCCGTGTGCCCCGTGGCTGTTTCGTAAACAGACGGAACATGGAGGAAGCAAAGATCATTTCCGAGGCTGTGCGGGAGCATTTCAGGCATCGTCCAGAGGAAACCCTTGGGGTGGTGGCAATGAGTGCGGAACAGCGTCTGCAGATCGAGAGGGCAATAGAGACCCTGGCAAAAGACGATGCTGTGTTCCAAGAGTGGATAGATAAGGACTCAATGAGGCGCGAGTCGCTGTTTATCAAGAACCTGGAGAATGTTCAGGGTGATGAACGAGACGTGATCTTTATCTCCATGACCTATGGTTCACAAGAACCTGGTGGCAAAGTGTTTCAGCGTTTCGGTCCAATCAACTCAGATGTTGGTTGGAGGCGTCTGAATGTATTGTTTACACGCTCCAAGAAACGGATGCATATATTCAGTTCTATGGGGTCAGATGATATTGTCGCGGGAGCTACCAGTAAACGCGGCGTGAAGGCATTGCGCGACTTCCTGCGTTACTGTGAGACCGGTATTCTCCATAAGACAGAGAGAGAGACAGGCCGTGCGCCCGACAGTGATTTTGAAATCGCAGTGACGAGTGCGCTGCGTGATGAAGGGTTCGAGTGTATTCCACAGGTAGGTGTTGCAGGGTTCTTTATCGATGTTGCGGTAGTCGATCCTGGTAATCCAGGCCGCTACCTGATGGGTATTGAATGCGATGGTGCTACCTATCATTCCGCTAAGTCGGCTCGCGATAGGGATCGCCTTCGTCAGACGATTCTGGAACGGCTGGGCTGGAATATTCGGCGCATCTGGTCGACTGACTGGTTCAAGAATCCCCACGGTGAATTGACGCCGATTATCCGTGAACTGCATGAATTGAAGTCTGCGGTCATCCCCGTTGAGGCCGAGGTCGAGTCGGAAATCGATGGGATTGAGGATATTATTCAGGTAGTCGATGCCGAAGAAGCCCAGGTAGATCTCTTCGCCTTTGAAGCGACGTGCCTCAAAGACAAGCTGATTCGGTTTGACCGTGAGGTGATTCAAAAGGAATTCCCTGAGACACCTGACAATAAACGACTACTGCGTCCATCTATGCTGGAAGCGCTACTAGAATATACGCCGACTAGTAAGGTGGAGTTTCTTGAAATGATTCCGTCTTACATCCGAAAGGCTACCGAAGCGACTGAAGGTAGCTACCTGGAACAGGTTTTCGACATCATCAATTCCTCTTTGGAAGAAGCGTGAAATTCATTGATGATTGAGCATTGTCTATAAATCTGGGAATTTGGGAAGACGGATAGGATTACCAAAAAAATCAACGAATTCGGTGAATACCATACCCAGCGGCTGGTTTTGGAAGCGTGGGATAGCATGGGAAAATTAAGTTAACAGGAAAAAGTTATGGCAAAGCGAATTGAACACACCATATGGATTGATAGCTTACAGAACACAAGGACACCCATCAATTGGTAGTTTAAAATGATGGGCAGTTAAAGTGATGGGTGTCCTGTAATGTTGCTGATCTTTTACTTTGCTTCCCCTCTGGCGCGCTATGCGCACAACGGGTAAGCAGTGCGGCCTCACGGCTACCGGGGATTACCAGCCTTCGCTTCGCTCTCCATGGCTGGCAGCGTCGGCTGGTGCGCCTGGTTAGCGCAACCTCATCCAGCCAATGCCTTAAGTACTGCTTGTGGTTCACGTTCTACAACGTTGAGTAGAACCAATGCCGGACCATGTGGAACACGATCACCTCGCTCCCAGTGCCTCAAAGTGCTCACACTAATACCGAATGCAGAAGCAAACTCCGTTTGGGTCATCCCCATTTTTGAACGAATACCTTTTACATCAACAGATGTATATTCGTGAACCATGGCTTTAGGACATTTGCCCTTAGAGAAATCTACCGTCTCTTCAAGGCCCTGCTTAATGCTTTTGAAAAAATCAGACATTTTACGCACCGTAATTCTTTACTAAATGTTCAGTGAATTTGGCTAATTCATTTCGCTCTGACTTAGTCAGATTAGTCTTTTCACTCTTGCCAAATAGCGAGAGTAGAAACAACGGCATGGTTTCATTGTGGTAGTAGTAAATAACTCTAACGCCGCCGCTCTTTCCCTTATTTCCAGATGTCCAGCGAAATTTCCTGATACCCCCAGTGCCCTGCATCAAGATGCCAGTCTGTGGATGAGCAGCTAAGTAGTTGATAATTCCTTGTTTTTCATGTTCAGAAATTAAGGATGCCGCCCTACGCTGGAACTCTGGTAACTCGACTATTGTTTCCATACCTTAATACTAATCCATTGGATTACCATGTCAAGACCATATTAGCTTCTTTTTCAGCGCTAACGTCCCGCTAAGCCGCAGTTTTGGAATGGAGGTTTTTGTGTTATTAAACACAAAATAAAGACCAAGACACCCATCACTTGACCCAACAAAGATGATGGATGACCTGTCTTTTTATAGTCAGAGTAGTATTTTCGATATTCAATGCCGTTTCGGTACATCTTGTACAGTAATTTCCCATAGCTTTGTGTGGCAAATTTCAATAGTATGAGTGCTTGAAATAAGCGGTGCCGGTGAAAATAAAGGTCATATATATCAAATAATTATAATGCATTCCGTTTCAAAATATTAAAGAATGCTAGAGAAATGGTGAGGATTGGTAGGGATGGCCGATAACAGCAATTTTGGATTCTTAGAAGAATATGATCCGATATTCCTGCGGCTTGCTTCAACTGCTGAGCGGGCTTTTTCGAGCGATCCAAATACAACACTGATTAAACTCCGCCAATTGGGTGAGGCGTTAGCGCAAGATCTGGCTGCCCGATCAGGCCTATGAACAACTGGCAACGGATGCTGAGGCAGAGTTAAACCGGCAGAAGGCAGAGTTTGAACAGAAACTCGCAGCGCTTCAGGTTACCCAAAAAGTCTCTCCAGCCGATATCAACAAGGTTATCAAGGAAACACAACACGCCTCAGCACAGTTTACGCTGAATGAAGAGTTGACCCGTATCCTGATTGACCAGCAACTGGTCAATGCTGGTTGGCAGGCTGATACCCAAGAACTTACCTATAAAAAGGGTGCCCGCCCCGAGAAGGGCAAGAATCTGGCTATTTCCGAATGGCCCACACAGGGGCAACAGTCTGCTGACTATGTTCTCTTTGCAGGCCTTATCCCTACTGCCATCGTTGAAGCCAAGCGCGAGAACGCCAATGTTGCGGGCAAGATCCAACAGGCCGAGCGCTATGCGGCAGGCTTCTCTCCCAAAACAAATATGCAGCCAGCATGGGCAGTGGAAGGACGAACCATCGCCTGGCCCAAGGGTGATGAAGAGCACTATCAAGTCCCCTTTGCCTACTCTTGCAACGGTCGTCCATTTATCAAGCAGCTTGCAGAGAAGTCGGGCACCTGGTTTAGAGACCTTAGGGAACCCGCCAATCTGGCCAAGCCACTACAGAACTTTCACTCCCCTGAGGGTCTGCTTGACCGGCTAACCCGAAGCAAGACCACGGCGGAAGAGAAGCTTAAGAGCGAGGGCTTTGCCTACCTCAAGCTACGCGACTACCAAATCAAAGCCATACAGCGCGTTGAAGAGGCACTGACACACAATCAACCTAACTGCCTTTTGGCGATGGCTACCGGCACCGGCAAGACCCGCACCATCATTGGTCTGATGTACCGATTTCTCAAGGCAGAGCGATTCAAGCGTATTCTCTTCCTGGTCGATCGCACCGCACTGGGTCAACAGGCCATCGACGCATTTAACGATGCCCCACTGGAACAGAATCAGACCCTCTCCAAGATCTACAACGTCGCTGAATTGGGCGATATGGCGGCTGAAGCCGAAACCCGCATTCAGGTCGCCACCGTCCAGGCCATG
This sequence comes from Sedimenticola sp., assembly GCA_040505955.1. GTDB lineage: Bacteria > Pseudomonadota > Gammaproteobacteria > Chromatiales > Chromatiaceae > Vondammii. The sequence continues at coordinate 8,853 of JBEVXT010000496.1, forward strand.
GTGCGCCGTATCTTCCAGTCCGATGAGCCGCCACTGGTGGATGCGTTCGATTGCATCATTGTCGACGAGGCCCACCGGGGTTACACCCTGGATCAGGAGATGACCGAGGGTGAGCTGGAGATACGCGATCAGAGCCAATACCTCTCCAGCTATCGCCGTGTGCTCGACTACTTTGATGCCACCAAAATCGGCCTGACGGCCACTCCGGCCAAACATACCACCGAGATCTTCGGTAAACCGGTCTACACCTACTCTTACCGTGAAGCGGTCGCTGACGACTGGCTCATCGACCACGAGCCCCCCATCCGCTATGAGACCCTGCTCAGTCAGAAGGGGATCAAGTTCGAGAAGGGCGAACAGGTCAGCATCATCGACACCCGCACCGGTGAGATCGATACCGCCGATCTGGAAGATGAACTCAATTTTGAGGTTGAGGCCTTCAACCGTAGGGTCATCACTGAAGGTTTCAACGAGGTCATTTGCGAGCAGCTTGCCCAGGAGCTCGATCCGGCAGGCGATGAGAAGAGCATGGTATTCTGTGCCACCGATATACACGCCGATATGGTCAAGCGCCTGCTTGATGGAGCTTTTAAAGAGCTCTATGGTGACGACTATAATGAGGCCGCCGTACGCAAGATCACCGGCGCCAGTGATAAGGTCGATCTGCTCATTCGCCGTTACAAGAACGAGCGCTATCCCTCTATCGCCATCACCGTCGATCTGCTCACCACCGGCATTGATGTTCCGCCCATCTGCCATCTGGTCTTTCTGCGTCGGATACGCTCGCGCATCCTCTATGAGCAGATGATCGGCCGCGCCACCCGGCGCTGCGATGAGATCGGAAAGACTGTCTTCAAAATCTATGACCCGGTGGACATCTATGCGGCGCTGCAGGAAGTCAGCACCATGAAGCCGCTGGTGAAGGATACCAACATCACCACCGAGCAACTGATCCAGGAGCTCACCGATCCCAAGAGCTTCGAGGCCCCTGGTAGCCAGGAGAATGGCAGCCACGCCGATGACGTTCTCGACGCATTAAGCCAACGGGTGATGCGGGTCATGCGCAAGGCTACCCACATGGCCGAGAAGCGCACCGACATCAAACAGAAGCTCGACGACCTGGAGCAGCTCTGGGGTGTCGAACCCGGCAAGCTCCACAAACACCTCCATGAGATGGGCGCAAAAAAAGCACAGGCCTTCGTCACCACCCATCAGAATCTGATCAATCAACTCGATGAGGTCAAATTTCTGATCGGCTCAGAGCGTATGCCACTGATTTACGAGGGCGCAGACGAGTTCAAACAACGCACTCAAACCTACGGTGCGAACGAGAAACCGGCCGACTACATCGACAGCTTCAGTGCCTTTATACGCGATCAACTCAATCAGTCAGTGGCACTCACTGTAGTGGTCAACCGCCCCAGGGATCTCACCCGCGAACAACTCAAAGAGGTGCGGATGTTGTTGGATAACGCCGGCTACAGCGAAACCAATCTGCGCACCGCCTGGCGTAACCAGACCAACCATGAGATTGCCGCCAGCATTATCGGCTACATCCGTCAGGCCGCCCTCGGTGAGGCGTTGATCCCGTTTGAACAACGGGTGCAGCACGCCATGTACAAGATCTATGAGCTACACAACTGGACACCCATTCAGCGCAAATGGTTGGAGCGACTTGCCAAACAGCTTACCCATGAGGTTGTCATCGACCATGACTTCGTCAACCGTGCCTTTGCTGCCAATGGTGGCGCTAGGCAGCTCAATAAGCTGCTGGGTGAGCACCTGCATGAAGTATTGGAAAGCCTGGTTGGTGAACTCTGGAGCGAAACCGGATAGCTATGAGTATTTTCTATAGATACCAGCTAAACGTGTATAAATAGTGCGATTTCCTTTACATAACAGGTTCAGTGTCGGCTGGGGTAGGGTGCTTGCGTTTCTGGGGGCGACATACTAAAGTGTCCTTTGTCCGTGGACAGAGGACGATTAACCATGAAAAGCCAAGACATTGTCATACTCCTAAAACTGATTCTCCTTCACCAGAGTGCTGATGAAGGAGACCTGCTTGAAGATGGAAAGCGAGAGGCGTTCAGTGCGCGTGGGCTTGAACGTTCGCTGGGAATCAGTAAAAGCGAAGTCAACGCCTCCATTAATCGCAGTGCTAACGCAGGTTTGGTAGTCAAAGATCGAAAAAGTGGCATACCAAAGGCAAATGTCAGTGCCGTGTTGGAGCTGATCACTCATGGCTTGAAGTACGTTTTTCCTGTAAAGCCTGGTGCTTTGGTGCGGGGTATGCCGACTGCGGCTGCTGCACCCATCATGCAAGGAGAGCTGAAGAGCATGGAAGAACAGATCTATGTGTGGCCCGACCCACAAGGCGAGAAGATGGGCCAAGCGCTGAAACCGCTTTTTAGAAGTGTCCCTCATGCTGCACGGCATGCCCCGGCGCTTTATGATCTTCTGGCACTGGTGGATGCCATCCGTCTGGGTAATCCCCGCGAATCGAAGGTGGCACAACAGTTACTGGAGCAGAGGCTTAAGCAGTGAGCGATATGCCTCAACAGATGTTGGATATGCTGCTACCTGTGGCTGAAGCCTTGGGGGAAGAGTTGTTGGGCCATGTGGCTTTCGTCGGAGGTAGCACCACCGCCTTTCTGATTACCGACCCCATCACCCGGCAGGCTGTGCGATTCACAGAGGATATTGATCTAATCGTGCATGTCGAAGGGCAGGCCGAGTGGCAGCGCTGGCAACGTAAGCTGCATGCGAGAGGGTTTCGGCAAAGCATGGAGGATGATGTTATCTGCCGCATGCGTCTGGGATCTCTGAAGGTGGATCTGATGCCGGATGACGAGAATATTCTTGGCTTCACCAACCGCTGGTATCGCAAGGCCATTGAGCATGCTGAACCCTACCCACTGAATGACACAGTCACCATCAATCTATTAGCACCTGCCTATTTTATCGCCACCAAGCTAGAGGCTTACCTTGGGCGTGGCGGTGATGACCCCATGAGTAGCCACGATCTGGAAGACATTATTAACTTGGTCGATGGTCGTGCTGAGCTGGGTGATGAGATCATGGGTTCAGAGGCAAATGTTCGACGCTATATTGCTGAACAGTGTGGTGCTTTGCAACGGCACCCCAATTTTGACTACGCCATCCAAGGCAACCTGCAGGAGACCAGCCGGGCAGATCTGTTTTACCAGCGCTGGGAACAGATCGCAGCCTTAAATGAATACGAGAAGCAATAACATGAGCAATAACGAAATCGTCCAGAAACTCTGGAAACTCTGTGATGTGCTGCGTGACGACGGCATCAACTACTCCGACTACGTCACCGAACTGGTACTGCTGCTCTTTATCAAGATGGAGTACGAGCAGGCCCAGGCCAAGGTTAAGTTTGACCACAAACTGCCCAAGGGCTGCCGCTGGCCCGACCTGCGCGATCAGTCCGGCCTCAATCTGCTCAACGCCTACCGGCAGATGCTACTGGATCTCTCCAAGAGCAAAGACCCACTCATCGCCGCCATCTATGCAGATGCCCAGACCCGACTGCGTGAACCACGCCACCTGGAGCAGCTGATCAAGAGCCTTGACGCCATCGACTGGTTCAGTGCCCAAAGGGATGGCTTGGGAGATCTCTACGAAGGCCTGCTGGAGAAGAACGCCAGCGAGACCAAATCGGGCGCCGGTCAATACTTCACCCCACGTCCCCTGATCGACAGTATCATCCACTGCATCAAGCCCCAGGCAGGAGAAACCATTCAAGACCCCGCAGCCGGCACCGCCGGTTTTCTGATCGCCGCCGACAGCTACATCAAAGAAAAGACCGATGATCTGTTTGATCTCAAGCAAAAGGATCGTATCTTTCAGGTCAACAAGGCCTTCATCGGCATGGAACTGGTGCCCGGCACCCGCCGTCTGGCGTTGATGAACTGCCTTCTGCATGGCATGGAGGGCGACGACGAAGGCGTGGTACACCTCGGCAATACCCTCGGTCTGCCCGGCACCCAGCTACCCAAGGCCGACATCATTCTCACCAACCCCCCCTTCGGTACCGCCAAGGGCGGTGGCGGCCCCACGCGGGACGACTTCACTCACAAGACCAGCAACAAACAGCTCGCCTTCCTGCAGCACATCTACCGCAGTCTCAAACCCGGTGGCCGAGCCGCCGTGGTGCTGCCCGATAACGTGCTGTTCGAGGCCGGGGTTGGAACAGACATCCGTCGTGATCTGATGCACAAGTGCAACCTGCACACCATCCTGCGCCTGCCCACCGGTATCTTCTATGCTCAGGGGGTCAAAACCAATGTGCTGTTCTTTACCAAGGGCACGGTGAAGAAACCGGAGCAGGAGGAGAACTGCACCGAAAAGGTCTGGGTCTACGACCTGCGCACAAATATGCCCAACTTCGGCAAACGCACCCCCTTTGGTGAGCAGCACCTGAAACCTTTTGAGAAGCTGTTCGGCAGAAAGGCCAATGGCACCAGCAAGCGCACCGAAGGGAATTGGAGCTTCACCAATGACGAGGAAGAGCAATCCGAGGAGAACAGCCACTGGAGAGTATTTACCCGTGACTACATCCGAGAGCAGAAAGGTGACTCCCTGGATATCAGCTGGATCAAGGACGAGGACAGTGTTGATGCCGCCAGCCTGCCGGAACCTGATGTGCTGGCCGCTGAGGCGATGGGGGAGCTGACTGAGGCGCTACGGGAGTTGGATGGAATGATGCAGGCGTTGGGGGCTGGGGATGAGGCGTTGGTGCAGAGAACATTGTTGGCGGAGGAGTTAGGTTTGGCTGTGCCTGTTGAGGGCGACACAGCATGATAGAGTTGCCTGAAGAGTGGATTGAAACGTCTCTATCGGAGGTTGTTCAAATAAATCCTAAGTCGGTTCTGGATGGCGACCTTACTATTGGATTTACCCCTATGGCTATGGTTCCCACTGCTTATCATGGGACTATCCAGTTTGAGGAAAAACTATGGTTGAAAGCAAAAAAAGGTTACACGCGTTTTCAAGATGGTGATGTGTTATTCGCAAAAGTGACTCCGTGTTTTGAAAATGGTAAAGCGGCACTAGTATCAGGCTTGCCAAATGGAATGGGTGCAGGAAGTACCGAGTATTTTGTTCTCAGGCCATATGGTGCTTATGTCGAGCCAAAGTATCTTCTGGCTTTAGTAAAAACTAGGGAGTTCATGCGCAACGGCGCATTGAACATGACAGGGTCAGTTGGGCTGAAACGTGTACCAAAAGATTTTGTGAAAAGCTACCCTATACCACTCCCTCCCCTAGCCGAACAAAAACAAATCGCCGCCAAATTGGACGAACTGTTGGCGCAGGTGGATACCCTCAAAACCCGCCTCGACGCCATCCCCTCCATCCTCAAACGCTTCCGCCAATCCGTCCTCGCTGCCGCCGTGAGTGGACGGTTGACGGAGGAGTGGCGCAATACACATAACGCTTATGATTGGAAAGAAGAGAAAATTGATGACTTAGTTAATGTCATAAATGGAAAGGCGTTTCCAAGTAAAGACTATCAAGCATCAGGGGTAAAGTTGCTGCGACCAGGCAATTTGCATGTGTCAGGAAATGTGGTGTGGAATGACAAAAATACAACATATATCCCCGATAATTGGCTCGAAAAACGCCCTGAGCTGATTTTGCAGCAAAATGCTCTGTTAATGAACCTGACAGCACAGTCCTTGAAAGACGAATTCCTTGGTCGAGTGTGTATCTTGGAAGAGTCAGGTGATGTGTTGCTAAATCAAAGAATATGCTCATTTGAATCGAAGCTTAAATACGATATAAAATCATATCTCTATATCTATTTTAAATCGCCACTATTTCGAGAATACGTGGCCACTTTAGATAGTGGAAGCTTAATCAAACACTTAAACGTTAAAGACGTAAAGTCATATAGTGTGCTGCTACCAAGTGAATCTGAGCAATCAGAAATAGTCCGCCGTGTCGAACAGCTCTTCAGCTTTGTCGATCAAATCGAACAACGGGTCAAAGATGCAGAATCCCGCGTCAACCATCTCACCCAATCCATTCTCACCAAGACCTTCCGTGGCGAACTCACCGCTGAATGGCGCGAGCAAAACCCAGACCTGATTAGTGGTGAAAATTCGGCACAAGCATTACTGGAAAAAATCAAAGTCGAGCGTGTCGAGGCAGCAAAACAAAAGAAACCTGTACGCCGCACGATAAAAAAAAGAGTAATAAGACCATGAAATCAAAACAGATCATACCTGTTGTAAAGGCATTGAAGTCGGCCAATAAGCCTTTGACCTCTCAACAGCTATTAGCCGAAGCAGGTTATCCAAACGATGCTTCTGTCGTGCAGTTGGAATCCTTCTTCCTCGATATTCGTGAGCAGGTTGGCCTTGGAGTGGTAGCCCGAGAGCGACGTGGGGATGACGAGCTGCTTTCGCTAGCCCATCTTTGACATTGAATCTCGGTAACTCATTGATACTTGTGAGTGTCGAAAAAACATCTTCAACAAAAACAGTAAGTTAAGTTT
>JBEVXT010000497.1:0-1696 GCA_040505955.1 Sedimenticola sp.
ACCGGTCGAGTTAAGCAGTACCCGATACGCAACCTGACCCCTCATAGTCCTGTGAATATACTACGACGGCTGGTTGGCGAAGAGTATGACATTGTTTGGAAAATCATACGGTTATAAAGTGGTCAGGCCGTTTTCGGGTACGACCAGTGTGTGGGAAAACAGGTTATTTGTAGCTCAATCGTATGATGGGTAGGGTGGGAAAAAGTATGATGATAATTTTGTGCGCAACAATTTACGTTCCATCCATGATTTTATTGCCCATGACTCCCGCCACTATGCCAAGAAGGTGACTCAGGATATTCGGGAGAAAACGGATGTGCTGGGCGGGTTACCGAAGGTCGGGAAGAAAGTACCAGAACTCAATGTTGAAGCAGTCAGGGAGTTATCGCTGTATTCCTACCGGATTATTTATGAGATCAAAAGCCAGGGCGTTTTTGTGCTGGCCGTGGTGCATAAGCGGAGGGATTTGAAGGCCGATGATATTCCGAGATGACCTTGATATCCAGGTTTGCACTCCACCTAACTACGTGTTTGTATCAGCATTTCCATACGAACCAAAACCATCTGCATAACCACCACGCAGCTTGGCAATAGTGGAAAGCTGTTTTTCAATTTTTACCACTTCCAAATATTCTGGGATAAGTGTCTTAGTGCAGTAACAAGTCCACTCGCCCGATTCAACATCAAGCTCAACGCTTGTCTTAAAACCTAATTCTCTAGCCTCCAATGCAACTTCATTACCTTTCTGCTTAGAGGGAATAGCAACAAAGAAATCAATCTCCATAAACTCTGACAAATCAGAACCATCTTTAACGAATTGCCTCAGTGCATTTCCTGTTTCATCATTTGGAATAGATGCCATTCAACTCACCACGAACAGACTAGCGCAAAAACTCTACTCATCGTAATCACCCTCATCAAACAAATACCCTGGTAAAGTGTCTGGAGGCAATGGGCTATCAGAATGACCAATAAATTCGTCGTATTGACTCCCTCCTAGAGACATATTTGAATTTTGCAGTAAATTCAAACGCTCTTGACCAATAGGCACACTAACTATTTCAGGATAATTAGTTATTGCGTTAAGAAAGGTCTTAACGGATTCAGCAACCAACCGATCACCTTCCTTGGAAAACATCCCATAAGAAATAGGATAGCTACTGGCCTCCTTCTTCCAAACAAAGAAATAATTGAGCGTAATATGAAGAGCTTCCCTAACATCTGTGTCTGTCAGTTCTTCATGTTTTTCAGCGAGCTGCTTCAACTCGCTGAAAAAATCTTCTATTGGATTGCTGCTAACTTTGGAATCCATTCATTACCCACCATCTTGCTGGCGGTATCGACGACCAGGGGACTCAACTTTGTTGTAATTGGAAGGGCTTTTCACACCTCCGTTTGCATCAATACGTCGCGACTCTTGCTTGAATGCCTCTCGCGTACTCCTTGCAGATGTGAAATCAGTAGCCACATGAGGATCATCATTTTGCCTAGCCTGTCTTCTACCAGACTGCTGAGACCGTAACCGAGACCCTTTGCCTGAATAGGTTGTACCGCTGGCATGTGTATTGGTATAAGAACCAGTTTCCTTGAGATCTACCTTCCGTCCACTCTTTGGGGCAACAGGGGAACCAGAGGCATCATCGTAACTAAAATCGATTTTTGCCTGGTGCATCAAGGCGTTAGCAGTGACATTTCC
>JBEVXT010000498.1:0-7842 GCA_040505955.1 Sedimenticola sp.
GTTTTATAGGCATGTAAACAGCTTGCTTGCTTCGACACCGGCATCGATTAGTGTAGCGTTGATGCAACTGGCCGCGAGATCACTCTGGTGAAAAAACCGCTCTTAGCGGGGGTACTGAATAGTTACTTCCGCGATTTATAATTGAACTGCGGTACTTTTAATTGCAGGCGGTGATAAAGCGCTGTATGCCATCGCCATTGACCTGGCGAACCAAGTGATTCTCAGTTAATAGATAGTGAACTCCCGCCATGGTTTCCGCGGTGGCCAACGCGGTTGCAAATCCTTGCAGTTTTCCTGGGAACAGGCAGGGAATCAATTCGTTGATCGATGTTGGTTTTTGACAGATGCTGATGATCTTTTCCAGCTGTTGCTGGTGTTCGTTGACCAGCTCGTGGATACGGTCACGCATACCCGTGAAAGGCAAGCCATGTGATGGCAAAACTAGAGGATTACCGATAGTGGAAAGAATCAGCTGCATTGACAGCAAAAATTCGGCCATCGGATTAGCATCGCGTGCGCTGGGCCACAGACCGATATTGCTGCTGATGGTTGGCAGAATTTGGTCGCCGGAAATCAATAGATCAAGCGCTTTGTTGTAAAGAATAACCTGACTCGATGTATGCCCGCTGCACAGAAGAACCTGCCAGCTTTTGCCTCCAAGGGTCAGGCTTTCTCCGTGATTGAGGATCCGGCTGGACGTGGGTAAATGATGGTACGTTGCCATGTGCCGGAACTGGACAAAAAGTTTGCTGACATCGCTGGCATCGTGAGGTTTGTAGAAGCTGTCAATATTGTCCAGTTCATCGACATCTAGTGGCGTCGACAGTGTTTCGAGTAGCCTGAATTCGGCCTTGCTGGTGAGTAACGGCGCCTGAAAATGCTGGCACAACCATCCGGTCAGACCCATATGATCGATATGATGATGGGTGAGTATGACCCGCTTTATCGGGCGATTGTTCATCACGCCCGAGAATAACTGTAACCAGATCTGTTTAGTAATATCCGAGCTGAAACCCGTATCAATCAACGTCCAGCCATCTTGTTCCTCGATCAGCCACAGATTGATATGATCGGGCTTGAATGGCAAAGGCATACGAATCCAATGGATGCCGGGTTTGACTTCAACGCTATGGCCTGGTTGTGGAACAGATGACAGAGGATAGCCCGGTGATCGGATTTCAGAGTTGTAATAACTTGGCTGGTAAATCATCAGAATGTGGTCACATGTTTGGATAATTGGGACCGCCGGAACCTTCCGGTGTCACCCAGGTGATATTCTGGGTTGGATCCTTGATGTCGCAGGTCTTGCAGTGCAGGCAATTCTGCGCACTGATCTGCAGGCTTGGCTGCCCCGGTGTTTCCTCGATAATTTCATACACACCGGCCGGGCAGTAACGCTGTTCCGGTGCATCGTAAAGCGCCAGGTTGACCTCGATGGGTGTGATGTCGCTTTTCAACTGCAGGTGTACCGGTTGGTCTTCCTCGTGGTTGGTATTGGAGAGGAAAACCGATGAAAGACGATCAAAGCTTAGTTTGCCATCCGCCTTGGGGTATGCGATGGGTGTACACTCGCTGGCCGATTTCATACTCATATGATCCGCAGACGTATCGTGTAACGTGAAAGGCAGTTTACCACCAAACAAGTTCTGCTCGATGAAGTTATAAGACCCCCCCATAAAGGTGCCAAACTTGTGTAGCGCCGGGCCAAAGCTGCGGGTTTGATATAGCTCCTGATACAACCAGGAGGACTTCAGCCTCTCGGCATGGGTTTGAGGGTTGCTGTCACCGGATTCAGATGCGAGTAAATCGACCACGTTTTCGGCGGCCAGCATGCCTGATTTCATCGCCGTGTGGCAGCCCTTGATTTTGGCAAAGTTTAGCGTACCGGCTTCACAGCCGATCAATAGTCCGCCGGGGAAGTTTGCCTTTGGCAGGGCATTGAAGCCGCCCTTGGTTATGGCGCGTGCGCCATAACTGATGCGTTTACCACTCTCGATAAATTGCCTGATCACCGGTTGGTGTTTGAAGCGCTGGAACTCCTCGAACGGGGACAGGTGAGGGTTCTGGTAATTGAGATCGGTGATCAACCCGAGCACGACCTGGTTGTCCTCCGCGTGGTAAAGGAAAGAACCACCGCTGGAGCCGCTTTCACTGAGCGGCCAGCCTGCGCCGTGCATGACCAAACCTGGTTCGTGTCTGGTAGAATCGATTTCCCACAGTTCCTTAATGCCGAGACCGTAGTGCTGGGGATCGGTATCGATATCGAGCTTGAATTTTTGGATCAGTTGTTTACCCAGATGGCCACGTGAGCCCTCGGCGAACAATGTATACTGCGCCAGCAGCTCCATGCCGGGTTCAAAGCTGCCTTTTTCCGTACCGTCACGGTTACGGCCCATGTCTCCGGTGGCAACACCAGCTACGTAGCCATTATCGTTGTAGAGGATTTCAGCGGCTGCAAAACCCGGAAAAATTTCCACACCCAGACCTTCGGCCTGTTCAGCTAGCCAGCGGCACAGGTTGCCTAGGCTAATGATGTAGTTGCCGTTGTTATGCATGGTTTTTGGCACCAGTGCATTCGGCAGGCGGGTCGCCTTGTCCTTCGATGTGAATAAATAGACCTCATCACGCGACACCGGGGTATTCAGCGGAGCACCCATGTCTTTCCAGTCCGGTAGCAATTCGTCCAGTGCGCGAGTTTCGAACACGGCTCCGGAAAGAATATGCGCCCCGATTTCGGATCCTTTTTCCAGCACCACGACATTGAGTCCGTCGTTGAGCTGTTTCAGGCGGATCGCTGCGCTTAGACCTGCTGGGCCTGCACCAACGATAACTACGTCAAACTCCATCGATTCGCGTTGCATAATGATCTCCTCAGGATAGCGCCGAAGTCAGTTGCGGCATGATTTCGAACAGGTCATCAACCAGACCGTAATCGGCGATCTCGAAGATAGGGGCTTCTTCGTCCTTGTTGATGGCATCGATGACGCGTTTGACTGCGACTAGTATTTTCATAAAGAGTGTTCTCCTGTCGATAGAGGTCTAGGTTTGCGACCTTTGCAGCCTTATTAAAATTCGTCTTCATCGAAATCCATCATACAGTCTGCACCGGACTGGATGGTACTTAGCAGTGACTGCCCTTGTGGCAGCAGGCGGCGGACAAAGAATTGAGCGGTTTTCAGCTTGTTGGTATAGAAATTGTTGTCTGCTTCATCCTTGTGTGCCAGCGCCGAACTGGTCATGCGCGCCCATAGATAGCCCAGTGCGACTAGCCCGAACAGGCGCATGTAGTCAATACGCTCAAGTGTGCCTTGGTTACGCAGCAGTCTATTAAAGGCATCTAAAGGCATCAAGTTCGCGTTGAAATGGGGTTTCTTCGCTGACGGATAACCGGCATTGGCTATCTGAGCGGCGATTCCTGACCCCATGACGGCAAATCTTTTCAATTCCATATAAAACTTGTTTAGGATTAATATTACGTAAATAATTTATGACGTAATGCACTTGACGTCAAATGTTATTTACGTAATATGGAGGGAGGATATTATGGCTATCATCGAAGATCCAGATAATTTCTGTCTCTGGTCAATATCTGGATGAATAGCGGGAGCCGGAAGGCGTCAAAAGACAATACAGGGATTTTTAATGATAGATAAAACAAGGCTCTACACGGTTTCTGATCTGGCGAAAGAGTTCGGCATAACCCCGCGTGCAATCCGCCATTATGAAGATCAGAAACTGCTATCGCCACAGCGTGTCGGTGGTAACCGTGTGTTCGATTACCGGGACAAAGCACGCCTGCAGTTGATCCTGAGGCTGAAGGGTGTTGGGTTTATGCTCAAGGACATCAAGGAATATATCGATCTTTACGATGTCGATGAACACCAGGTGACCCAGTTGAAGATGGGATTTAGCAGCATCTGCGCCCGCATCGAAGATATTGAGGGTCAGATCAGCCAGTTGCAGAATACCCTGAAAGAGCTGATTGAGTTGAAAAACGATGCAGTTACCCTCCTGCACGAACGCGGCGTTGATACTGAGGAAATGCGTTTATTCAGCCAGTTGCCAGGGTCGAAACTATCACCGGAGAATATATGTGCTGATTGAGCAACCATATTTACCCAACCTGGATGAGCAGGTTTACTCCGTTCTGGAGATCGCAGCGTTGGCCAGGAAGCTGAATGACGAAGGAATCTCGGATGAACAGGTTCTGGAAGGCACGGGTATCAAGGAATCCGTTCTGAAAGACCCTGCGGCACGGGTTTCCATTCGTCAGCGTATTACCGTGTATGAAAATATATTGAACCTGAGCGACGATCAAGCCCTCGCTCTTCGTGTCGGCCAGAGTATGGCTGTGAGTTCACTGGGCATCTGGGGTTATGCCATTCTTAGTTGCAATACCCTGCGTGGCGGGATTGAATTCGCGTTCAATTATATGCGTCTGGCCGGCCCCGTTGGAAAGAAAACATTTCTGGAAGAGGGTGATCAGGCTGTTCTTCGCTGGGAAAATATACTTCAGCTCGATGACCGGGTGGTGCCTTTTGCACTTGAACTCTGGTTCAGCTCTGCTCTGCAATGGATCAGGGATATTATGCACAGCCCATTTGAATTGGTCGAAATGCGTTTTACTTATGAGGAGCTGCCTTACGCTGAAGAATATCGCAAAACGTTTGGATGTCCGGTTAGGTTTAATTGTGAATACAATGAAATGCGCTTCGATGTGGCCTTTATGGATCAGCCGACGGCACGAGGCAACCCGTTGACCGAGCAGGTGTTCCGGGAGCTTTGTGATCAGTTGATGCTGGATCTGCATGCCAAAACCGGGATTGTCAAGGATGTGCATTCGATTCTAACTACACAGGGGAACTTCCCGGACATCGTTACCGTCGCTGACCAACTGCACATGACCACACGAACCTTGCGGCGCAAGCTGGCAACCCAAGGGACATCCTATTTACTGTTGATTACCGAAATGAGAAAACAGCAGTCCATCAAGTTCCTGCGCGAAACTAATATGAGCATAGAGGAGATCTCCGATCGCGTCGGCTTCAGTGATTCGAGTAATTTTCGCACCGCCTTCAAGCGCTGGACAACTAAAACACCGAGCATGTATCGGACTTCGGTCTGATCCCTGTATATGGTTATCCTGGTAGGGTGTTGCGTCAACCACAGCTGCATTTTCTGCATATCGGTTTATTGATCTTCGTTATGTATAAGCGTATATCGGACAAGGAAACTCTGAAAGACAACGCACAAAATATCATCACAGTTGATGACACGGTGCTGGTTAAATTTCTACAGCAAAGAACAGCGCAATCGCCCCGCTGCCACCGAAATACTGAGTCTTGTATTTTACTGGATTTCAACCCTTGCCATATAAGATGATTGTCAAATTAATCAGGAAAAAAAATGCGGATCACCAGCCAGTTTAAATGCATCATACTGATGAGTGTGTTGTGTATGACATCAACAGTTCAGGCAGTGGTAACGCCCGAGGAGGCTGCACGCCTTACCACGGACCTGACGCCTTTTGGTGCCGAACGAGCAGGCAACGATGCGGGCACGATTCCAGAGTGGACGGGTGGTTTGAAGATTATCCCGCCGGGCTACCAGGGGGCAGGCCATCACTATGTGGATCCTTTTCCTGAAGACGCACCATTTTTTGTGATTAACAAGGAAAATCTGGAGCAGCATAAGGAGCACTTGACGCCCGGCTATCTTGCATTATTTAAAGCCTATCCGGATACATTCAATATGCCCGTGTATCGAACCCGTCGAACGGCGGGTGCCCCGAACTGGGTGTATGAATCAATGCGCAAAAATGCACTCAACGCAAAACTTAATGAAGGCGGAAACGGGGTCATAAATGCGATCGGTGGCAGTCCATTCCCGATCCCCAAAAATGGTTTGGAGGCCATCTGGAATCATTCACTGCGTTGGAGATACACAGGGATGAGTGGTCATTTATCTTCATTGGTTGTGCAGGAGAGCGGAGACTTTAATCGCACCCTTACCGATTTTGACATTTACTACCCCTATAACGACCCATCACTGACCTATGAGCAACTGGATAACACGATTTTCAAGATGTATGCCCAGGTGGTGAAGCCGGTAAGGCGTTCCGGCGATATAGTGTTGGTTCATGAAACACTTAACCAAGAACAGGAACCAAGACAGTCATGGGTCTATATGAAAGGTCATCGTCGTGTGCGTAAGGCACCGGTTATTGGATTTGATGCCCCGGTTTCCAATAATGATGATTTGTTTGTGGCTGACGAAATCGATATGTGGAATGGTTCACCGCAACGTTATGACTGGACGCTAGTGGGTAAAAAAGAGATATACATACCCTACAATTCCTATCGCATAGCCTTGCCTGATGTTAAATATAAAGACCTCGTTTTGAAAGGACATGCGAAACCGGATTACACACGCTTTGAATTACATCGAGTCTGGGTGGTGGAGGCGAAATTAAAAGACGGGAAATCCCATATTTATGGTCGTCGATTATTCTATCTGGATGAAGACAGTTGGACGGCGGCGCTGATGGAAAATTATGACTCACACGATGTATTGTGGCGGGTAGCCATGCAACATAATAAATACTATTACGACAAGGATGCGCTTTCGGCCTGGGGTGGGCAGGTCGTCTATCATGATTTGATTTCCCGACGTTATGCCATGAACGGCTTCTCATCCGAGGAAGAGAGTGTGTACGATTATTCCTGGAGACCTAAAAAACCTGGATCATACTTTACAGTGCAGGCGCTTCGACGGCGAGGCCGATAGTAGACTGATCCGTAGACCCGAGATTATTTTACAGCCCCCGGATTTGCTGATGGATGTCCCCAAAGAAAATACATTCGACCGCCAGGCAGGTTTTTTTATTATCACTCCTCCCTATACTGAATTGGGAACTCGGTGCCAGATTGCCTTGGCAAACAGTTGGCTCTAGGAATCGAGACCATGGTCGCGCAGATGCCGGGTGTGCTAGAGAGCGCCTGTGTCGGTGTACCGGATGATTCCAGCGGTGAGGCGGTGAAGTTGTTCGTGGTGCGTCATGATAAGGCTTTGACAAGTGATCAGGTGTGGAATTTCTGCCGTGAGAGCCTGACGGGCTATAAAGTGCCAAAACTGGTTGAGTTTATCAACGAGTTGCCAAAGTCAACGGTGGGCAAGGTCCTGCGCCGAGAGTTGCGCGGCTAAGGGTATGCATCAGTATGTGATTGCAGGGGGGGGCTGGTTGCCTTTTATCGGACTTTGTCTGTTTTGCACCCTGCGTTGTGACCTTATCGCATATGATTATGTCCTTATTGCGTCTTTTATTTTTTTGCAGTTAGTGGTAGCTTTTAACGGGGTATTTGTACGTCATACTATGCGGTGTAGGTGTAGAAATAACATTGTAGGTTAACCAGCATTATTGACGATTAATTTCATGGTTGCTTTAGCTACCAAAATAAACAACGAGGATGGGTGATGAATTTTTCTAAATCTAATAAACTTTTCAGGGCCGGGAATACACTTCCTTTGCTCGTTGCGATGATCGGTGGCACATCTGCACCGGCATATGCATTTGAATTCAAGAGTGGGGATTTGACGGGTAGTATTGATTCAACGGTCTCCTGGGGTATCAGTAAGCGTATAGAAGATCGTGATCCCGCGCTGATTGGTGCCGGCAATGGCGGTACCTCAGCTGTTGCTACCAGTACTACGGATGACGGTAACCTGAACTTTGATAACGGGGATGTCTTTTCTCATATCATCAAGGGTAATCATGATATCAGCCTGAACTACAACAACTTTGGTGCTTTTACACGGGTAAAATGGTGGAACGATATTGGGTTG
>JBEVXT010000498.1:7942-15161 GCA_040505955.1 Sedimenticola sp.
TGCTGCTGCCAATGGCAGTATTATCGAGGGTTATGACAAGTATGATTACACCCAGATCCAGGCAACCTTCGTCAAGTTTGTTGATCGTGTCATGGGCGCCAGCCGCCTGACCCTTTTGGCCGAGGTCGGAGCCGGTTTTACGCCGGATTTGCCGAAACTTTCAGAGAGGCGTTATGGTCGTTCACCGGTATTCGGTCTGAGTTCTCTCGACCCTACCACGCCACAGGATGGATTTGTAACCAGGACGGCATGGGGTTACCGAGCCCTCGCAAAGTGGGATTACACCAATTTGTTTGGTGGCGTTTCCATGAGTCCTAAAATCACTTTTAAACATGATGTTAAAGGTACATCACCGACATCTGATTTTCAGGAAGGTCGAAAAGCGTTAGGTCTTGGCGTGGATTTCAGTTACAAGGATTCTTATAAATTTGGCGCGTCCCTGACCAAGTTCTTGGATAGCGATTTTGATACTAGCAGGGATCGCGACTTCGTGTCGCTGACTGCCTCTGCTAGTTTCTGATCACCAGATAATCATTTAGTGAGGAATGTTTACCATGTATAAGCAAATGAAAGTCTTTGTGGGAACGCTGTTCCTGTGTTTGAGCGTAGGCAATGTCTATGCAGGCGCCAGCCAGGCGGACATAGACCGTCTTGGAAAAGACCTGACACCGCTGGGTGCGGAGAAGGCAGGTAATTCGGCTGGCACCATCCCTGAGTGGAACGGAGGCTTGACCGAGGCGCCTGCCGGTTACACGCCGGGTGGTTTCCTGGTTGATCCTTTTTCAGATGACAAGCCGCTGTTTACCATCACGGCGGGGAACCTGGATCAGTACAAGGAAAACCTGTCACCGGGACAGCAGGCCATGTTCAAGAAGTATCCAGAATACAAGATGCCGGTGTATCAGAGTCGCCGTACGGCGGCCTATAGCCAGTCGGTCTATGACGATGCCAAAAGTCATGCGGAGACAGCTACCCTGACTTCCGGTGGAAATGGTGTAGAGGGCCGTGGGCTTCATTCCCCATTTTTATTCCCGAAGAATGGCCTGGAGGCAATCTGGAACCATACCCTGCGTTATCGTGGACTAACGATGGTACGGACGACCGCACAGGTGCCAGTGCAGACAAATGGGAGTTTTGTTGCGAACCGACTGGTGGATCGCTGGGTTTTCCCTGAAGGTTTTGACGACGGCCGTGATGCCGTAAAAGATGACAACATTTCTATCTACTTTGTACAGATTATGAAATCACCGCCTCGATTGACCGGTAATGTTGTACTGGTTCATGAGACTCTTGATCAGGTCAAGACTGCACGTAAGGCTTGGCGTTACAATGCCGGCCAGCGTCGGGTAAGACGTGCGCCACAGGTGGCTTATGATGGTCCTGGTACGGGTGCAGATGGTCTGCGTACCACCGACAACTATGACTTGTACAATGGTGCGCCTGATCGTTACGACTGGAAGCTGGTCGGTAAAAAGGAGCTGTATATCCCATACAACTCTTACAAATTGCATTCTCCTGAACTGAGTTACACGGATATCCACCAAAAAGGTCATCTTGATCAGGACTTGGTCCGCTACGAGTTGCATCGAGTTTGGGTTGTAGAAGCTAATCTTAAGGAGAGTGCCCGCCATATCTACGGCCAGCGTACCTTCTATATCGATGAAGATACATGGCAGGCATCGGTGGTGGATCACTATGATACCCGTGGTGATATGTGGCGAGTGGCAGAGTCTCATGAGATCCAGTATTACCATGAGAAGCTACCCTTCTATACCGTAGAGACCTTGTATGACCTGGAATCCGGTCGTTACCTGACAACGGGTCTCACTAACGAGGAAGAGGCACCGTACACCTTTGAAAAAGAGGTTTCACGGAGCTATTTCCAACCAGGATCTCTACGCCGCATTGGTAAACGTTAACAGCCATTCCCGTGCACGTACTATTGGTACGTGCACGGATTTCTTCGGCTATCTCACAATATTCTTCAGATAACCTCAAGAGCACCAATGATAGAGCTATGAATAGCACCAATTTATGGTCTGGTTTTAAAACCAATCAGAATCGATTATCTTCGAGGTTTCATTTGTTAGTCTGGCTATGGGTGATGGTCAGTGTTTTAGTTCCCCAATCTGCTTTTGCAGGGATTGATCACCTGAAAATATCGGCTTTTAAATCCGACAGGGCCGCGCGAGGACTGTTACTGGATGTTGTTGATAGTGGTAAATACCTGGTTGCGGTGGGAGAGCGGGGTCATATCGTATTTTCTGCCGACCAGGGCAAAACCTGGAAACAGGCTGAAGTGCCAGTTTATGTCACCCTGACCGCAGTCTTTTTTGCATCTGCCGAAAAGGGGTGGGCAGTGGGACATGAAGGTGTCGTGTTGCACAGCCGTGATGGCGGTCAAAGCTGGAGCAAACAACTGGATGGTTTTGAAATTAATGAACAGTTTTTAAAGTTAACACAGAGTCGCTTTGAGGCCGCGCAAAAAGCCGTTAATGAAGCGATTGATGATACAAGGCGCGAAGAAGCGGCGATTCAACTTGAGCAAATGGAATACGCCATAGCAGATGCAAAAGAAGATGCCAAGGTTGGGCCTGCAAAACCGCTTCTGGATGTCTGGTTCAAGAATGAAAATGAGGGCTATGTTGTAGGTTCTTACGGCATATTCCTTCACACGGATGACGGTGGAGAGAACTGGTCGCTATGGTCTGATCGTATCGATAATCCCGATGGTTTTCACCTCAATGCCATTGCTGCTACTGACAAGGGTACGATTTTGCTGGTTGGAGAAGCGGGCTTAATGCACCGCTCATCTGATGACGGCAAAAGCTGGCAGCCTTTACTGCCCCCCTATGAAGGTTCTTTCTTCGGTTTGTTAAACCATAAGGGGACATTACTGACTTTCGGTCTCAGGGGTAGTCTGTTTCGCTCTACGGATCAGGGTGATAGCTGGACGCCAATTAATTTGCCCTCCTCGGTATCCCTTGCTGGCGGTGTTGTAACGGCTGCTGGCGATATAACCGTGGTCGGCGGTGGAGGGGCGGTCATTCACAGTTCGGATGGTGGTAAAAGTTTTAAACTGACGGTACGTCCAAACCGTCTACCCTTGAGTTCTGTGATTGAGCTTGCCGATAAAAACATGCTGGCTGTGGGCTTTCTCGGCGTGCAGCATATGAATAATCAAGGAGTTGATTTGTCAGTTGAAAATAAAAAAACCGGCCAGAGCACGAGAGAATAATAAAATGTCAAATAATAGGCAGCAACATCACGTTGATCTCGGGCATCCATTAGAAGAGGCTGAACCCTTTTTAGAAAGGCTGTTATTCAGTAAGCGTCCCTTAGTGATGCTGCTTTTTATTGCGGTGACTATCCTGCTGGCATTTCAGGCTATCAAGGTTCGACCTGATGCCAGCTTTGAGAAGATGATCCCAACCGGACACCCTTTTGTAGCTAACTTTTTAGAGGACAGAAATGACCTGAAAGGACTGGGTAATGTTATCCGGATTTCTGTTGAAACAACGGGCGGTGATATCTTTAATAAAGACTTTCTGTCTACCTTGAAGCTGATTACCGATGCAGCATTTTTTATTCCAGGCACCGACCGTAGTGGGGTGATTTCCCTATGGACGCCGAATATGCGCTGGACCGAGGTGACTGAAGAAGGACTCGCTGGCGGTCCGGTTATACCCAGTGCCTATGATGGTTCATCAAAACAGGTCGAGCAGGTGCGTAAAAATGTGCTCAGATCCGGCCAGATCGGACGTTTGATTGCCAACGATTTTAAATCCACCATTATTCTTTTACCGTTACTGGAAAATGATCCGACTACCGGAGAGCCGCTCGACTACCAGGCATTTTCCAGTGAGCTTGAGACCCAGGTTCGTGAAAAGTTTCAGAATGATACCGTTAAAATACATATCACTGGTTTTGCCAAGGTGGTTGGCGACCTGATTGATGGCGCTGTTCACGTAGCGCTGTTTTTTGCGGTGGCCTGTGCGATTACACTCGTGTTGTTATTCCTTTATTCACGTTGCCTGAACAGTTCGGTCATCGTTTTAGTCTGTTCGATCATTGCGGTGATCTGGCAGCTTGGGATTTTAAAGTTGTTGGGTTTTGGGCTGGATCCGTATTCCATGCTGGTTCCGTTTCTGGTGTTTGCCATCGCGGTCAGTCATGGAGTACAGATATATAATACCACCGCCCATGGCACGATGATGGGTATGAATGCCGAAAAAGCCTCACGATACGCTTTCCGAAGCCTTTATATCCCGGGCTTGACTGCATTGATAAGTGATGGCATAGGTTTTACCACCCTGTTAGTCATAGAGATCACGGTTATCCGTGATTTGGCGATAGCCGCAAGTATCGGTGTTGCAGTCATTATCCTGACCAACCTGGCGTTACTTCCGATCATCATGTCGTATGTCGGTATTCGAAGAAAGGCAGTGGATCGTTTACAGAAACAGGAGTCCGGTTCACACACGTTGTGGAATATGTTGGCCAATTTCACCGGCCCAAAATTGGCGCCTATCGCCATTGTCGTTGCAGTCATGTTGTTTGCATTCGGCTGGGTGAGTAGCCAGGATCTGAAGATTGGTGATCTGGATCCGGGCGCACCTGAATTACGCCATGACTCCCGCTACAATCTGGATAATAAATTTATTACCGATCATTATTCGGCGAGCACGGATGTGTTTGTCGTCATGGCGCATACCGAGAAGAATCAGTGTATCAGTTATGATGCACTGGCTACGGTGGATTATTTTCAGTGGTACATGACAAACTTGCCGGGAGTACAGTTGGTCGTTTCACTGGTAGATCAAACCAAGCGCGTGATCGGTGCCCTTAACGAAGGCAGTTTGAAGTGGGTTGCATTATCGCGTAACCAGTTTGTACTGAATGGTACAGTTGGTCGCCAGCAGGGAGGGGTAGGGCTTTATAACGCAGATTGCAGCATGATGCCGGTACTGATTTTCCTTGAGGATCATAAAGCGGAAACACTGTTGCGTGTGGTCGATGCCATCAACACCTTCAATAAGGAACATGATACCGGTTCCATCGATTTGCGCATGGCTGCAGGCAACGCCGGTATCGAGGCAGCAACCAATAGTGTTGTTTCAGAATCCCAGTATGAAATGCTTGCCTGGGTTTATGGAGTGGTCTGTCTGTTAGTGTTCCTGGCCTTTCGCTCATTGCGCACGGTTATCTGTATTATCACTCCGTTGGCTCTTACCTCGATTCTTGGTCAGTCCCTGATGGTGTATCTCGGCATAGGGGTCAAGGTTGCCACTTTGCCTGTTATTGCATTGGGTGTGGGTATCGGTGTTGATTATGGCATTTACATCTATAGCAAGCTTGAGACCCTGATTATGAAAGGGGCGGATTTGCGCACGGCTTATTTTGAAACGCTCAAGACGACAGGTAAGGCAGTTGCTTTTACCGGTGTTACCCTCGCCATCGGTGTGGCCACCTGGGTCTGGTCACCGATCAAATTCCAGGCCGATATGGGCATCATGCTGACCTTCATGTTCCTGTGGAATATGCTGGGTGCAGTACTTCTAATTCCTTCTCTGGCACGTTTTCTAATTAATCCAGATAAGTTACGCACCAGTAAAGAAGCCCGCTTGCATTCAGACTTGGCATCCAGCTGATATATGGGTGTTAAGCGGCAGTTGAGGGATGAAGCACCTCAATGCCAGAGTGAAGACCATTACCCTGACCATCAACCGTATTATTAATCTAGTTGTAACTATTCAGCACGGTAATTCAGAACTCAGGGTAGGAGCGAACTTGTTCGCGAAGAGCACGTTTCGTAGTCCATCGCGAACAAGTTCGCTCCTACAACACCTCTGTTCCACCATAACTATGGTTTTCAGGATTTTGGTACAGAGACTTTTTAAGGATAAAAAGGCACAAAATGCGAGTTTATGTGTGCAATCGACCTCGACCCCATACCCTGATAGTTCATTTATACAGCCATTTCATCAACGATAATGCCTTCGAGAATGGATTTCGAAAGCCCGCTTTTCAGCATCAACCCGGCCTGTTTAATCCGTCCGGCGATTCTGCCGATTTGCTCTTCGGTCGCTTCAATGCCGCGCTCTTCGAGAAAGCTCAGCACAGAATGAACGCCGGAACCGCGCCCGGCAATAACACGGTAACCATCGTGTCCCGCTACCTGTGGCGCGAAAGGAAACAGGATATCGCCACCCAAACCAGCCTTTTCCATACCGCGAAGAATGTGCGCCACGATGCCCGACTCAATTTCAAACAAACCGGAGCCAACGATTGGTTTGTTGCGCGCAGGCGGCGCTTTGGCGATTTCAGTAAAAATATCAGAGGTCTGCTTCAAGCGTTTTAAATCGATCCCTGCATCAATATCAAGCAAGTTTTGCAGCGCCATGGCCATTTCTTCGGTGGAGACATTGCCTGCCCGCTCGCCATAGCCATTTATGGAAGTGTGCACCATATCCGCGCCCGCGCTCACCGCCATAATCGAATCGGCAGTGGCCATCCCGTAATCGTTGTGAATGTGGAAGCCGATGGGTTTACCGGTCCACTTTTTCATTTTTTTGATGAACTCATAGGTCGCCAGCGGGTGCCCCATGCCAAATGTATCCGCTACGGTGATGCGATCGATGGCGCCCTGTTCGGCAATAGTGGTAAAGAAATTTTGCAGATAATTTTCATCGGGAATGCGGAAAGCATCCCAGCCCATGAACTCCACATACATGCCCGCTTCTTTGCCAGCTTTGGAGAACTCGATAATTTGCTGTATGAGCTGCTCTGGTGTGATTTTATAAACGAATTTCAGCAGGTAGGGATTGATGCCAAACTCCAGCAACATGCCGTCCGCTTTAGCATCGATTGTGGCTTGTACATCTTCTTCTTTGACGCGAACCAGCGGCACTATTTTGGCGCGAAGGCCCATGCTGGAAAGGGTTTTTATGACTTCCTTATCTTCCGGCGTGGCGGGCAATCCGGGCTCGATGGAGTGAACGCCCAGCTTATCCAATTGCTGCGCCAGAAAGATTTTCTCATCCACCGTAAAAGCGATGCGAGCAGTTTGCTCACCATCACGCAGGGTAACATCGTGCAAGTGCACTTTGTCGGGGTTGTGCATCTTATCGCGGACTTCCGGCCACCAGTTGAAAGGTGAAACCCAGCGGTTTTCATTAAAATACGGGGCTTCGAGATTCACGCCAAAGGCTTCGCCAAA
>JBEVXT010000498.1:15261-17183 GCA_040505955.1 Sedimenticola sp.
CCTTCCCAGAACAGATTGGGATCGTTGTTTTCTTTGGCTTGTTTTATCATGTGTTTCAGTGGCAAATCCCATCCCCACTGATCAATGCCCATCACCACGCTGCCCTGCTCGATAAGCCACTCGGTGGCTTCTTTGCTCATGCCTGTGCCGCGCTCAAAAAACTCTTTCGTTCCCGCATATTTATCCCGATCAGTGCGAATAAGAACGATAGTTCCTTTTTTAATTTCAGCGCCGCTTTTGGCTAAATCCTGCTTGATATCTTCTACGGTAATTGCTTCAAAATCTGGCTTGTGGCTCATGTCGATGACCACGCCGTCGCTGTAGCATAATTCCAAAGGCATTTGATCGATTGTTTTGGCTGGCTCGCCGTTTATCGTTGGCGAGTAATGCCATGGCGCATCGATATGAGTCGAGGAATGCACGCCCATATTTTTGATGGTGTCATCCGCCCAGCCGATGAATTTTTGTGGGAAGAGTTTTTTTGGCAGCCCTAAAAAACGAATGATGCCCGTGGCTTTGGCGTGGGGCTTATGTTTTATTTTCACCCGCATAAACCATGGATCGCCTTTGCAAAATTTTATAGTTTTTGAAAGATCGATTATTTTAGCCATATTATGCTCTCTATTTTTTCTTGGATTAAGCCGATTGTTTCTGACGATAGATGATAATTATGCCGGAAGTGACATAAGCAAAAAAGATATAAATCATCGAGGGGATGGCAATTTGTGCATTATTGAGCAAGGTCATGGCGATGACGATTCCCAACGAGACATTTTGAAAACCCACTTCGATGGTCAGAGTTATTTTTTGTTTGAAACTTAAGGCAAAAAGGGTTGCCATCAGAAAACCTAGCGCCATGGTGGTTACATTAAATGTGATGGCAAAAGTTCCGACCGATTGCAGCGCCATTTTGAAAGTGGAAAAATCTTTGGCAACAACGCCCGCCATTAAAATGAGCAAAAAAACGACTGAAAAAATCTTAACAGGATTTTCCATTTTGTCAGCAAAAGCAGCCCATTTTGTGCGGATAAACATGCCGATTGCCACCGGGAAAACGGTGAGCAGGAAAATTTGCAGCATGGTTTTTCCCACTGGTAAGACAAAAGATGCTGCCTCGCCGCCAAAGCTTGTTAAAGCAAAATTGACAATGAATGGGATTGTAAAAACTGTAATAAAACTAGCGATAGAAGTTAAAAGCACTGACAGCGCCAGATCGCCTTTTGCAAGATGTGTGGCGACATTGGATGTGGCGGCGCCGGGGCAGGCTGCGAGCAGCATAAAGCCCACCGCAAATTCCCACTGCAAATCAAAGACGCCTAAAAGTAGATAAGCTGTGAGCGGCAAAAAAATGAGCTGAGAGACAAGTCCGGCAAGTATTGCTTTTGGAACTGAGATGAGGGTTTTAAAATCATTTAATTTCAATGATAAGCCCATGCCCGCCATTATGAGAGCGAGCAGCAGTGGGAAAACGATCTGGTAAATGTTAGCCATGAATTTTTTCTCGTTATAGCCTACTTTCTGCGCATTATAATTAGGACCAATACCGATTTATCCATTCGCAGGCCATTGATTTATCGGGCTTATTATTATTTCTTTGATCCCATCGAATCGTCTCAACACCAAATTTTTCTGAGTTTAAGGTGACAATATCTGAATTCGAGACCTATCATTGGTGTCACCGATGATTTTGTCAAGAGAGTGGAGACCTTCTCCTCTCAAAAAAACTGCCCCGACACGCGTGGGTTACTCGAAAGTCATGCTGATTTTGTTTCACCAGGATTTACAATCAGTGCTGGCCATATTTGCGCAAACGCTGTAACAGTCCATCTTAAGGGCACCGACGTTGTTCAAGAAGATCGAGCGAGTCGAAGCCATGATGCCGCTGTTCTTTTTAGAATTGATTCTCCAGGCAGTGATAGAAA
>JBEVXT010000499.1:0-4071 GCA_040505955.1 Sedimenticola sp.
ATCCTAAATTAACAGATTGATAGATTACTAGATGCCAGCAAGGTTCATCTCGCTGCCCCTCCTTGACATAAGACATACCTACCCAACCCACAAAATATCTTATATGAAAATATTTGTATCTTTTTGAATCTTATCTACGTCTAAAGATATATCTATTGGATATCTTAGAATACAGGAACTCGTGATGAGAACGGCATGGTTAATTCTTCATCTGACCTGTTTATTATGGTTATACGCCATGCTCATGGAAATAAATAAAAATAATTATGTAGAGCATATTTATGAAAAAAAAGATTATTTACTTTGGACTATTTTTGATTTCACTGGGGTTTGCATCACTTACAGAAGAGATACTTGGGTGCTTTACGCTACCTGTCGATGGGTTTTTATATTTCTTTGGTACTACCTCACACAAAGCTTTTGTCGTTATGTTAGAGATGAGTCACTATCTAATCATGACGGGAGTATTCATCTCCTTAGGTGCCGTCTTAATGTTTCCATCAATTGAAAGAACTAAGTATATTGGAAAAATACGATTTCAAAAATGGAAGAAGTGGAAAAAAACCAGGGTTACTATTCAAGGCATAATTCTCACCTTAATTACAATTCATGTAGCACTGACGAATTTTGAGATAACAAATATTCCAAGTATATGCCCTCTGTCTTTTGCTGAACAGGCTGCTTCTGGAATATATGGATTATCTGCTATGTTTTTTCTGGCCGTCTTTGCGACCGTTCTTATTTTTGGACGCGCCCTTTGCAGCTGGATATGTGTATACGGCCCCGTACAAGAACACTCCGCCGGTCTTCTGAGCGCATGCGGTACAGACCCAAATAAAAATAAATTCATGGGGAAATGGCCAATATATTCTTTGACGGCAGTATTTTGGGGAAGTCTTTTTTTCAGTGCATATATTCACTATGACACACTCGATTTTAAGTTATCAAATGGATATATTCTTGCTGAAACGTGGGTATTTATCGGGGGACTTGTAACATTTATCCCTTTAACTCTACTAATGACAAAAATATTTGGAAATAGATATTTTTGTAAGTATTTGTGTCCAATTGGCGGAACAACGGCACTGTACAGTAAATTTGGACTATTTAGAGTTCGCATCCAGAAAGAAATATGCGATGATTGCAAAAAATGTGAAAAAACATGTCCAATGAGTGTTGATATCCATTCAAAATACGTCAGCACTGATGCTCCATATGTAAAGGATAACAACTGTATAGCTTGTGGTGAGTGTGTAGATGCCTGTAAAACAGGTACTTTATCATTAGGCTTTGGCAGCAAAAAATAATTTACTACTGACGCAAACGGAATAATAAACCATTATTGTCATGATTTTAACATCACCCAGTTTTTAGTTTGATGGAACGTGAAATACAGTTCATTTATCTTTCATGTTTATATATATTTTTTCCGTGCATATCACGAGCGCTTTCTAAAAGAATATACTAGTTGATTTTAGCACAATTAAAAATATACATTGCTCTTTTGGAAGTTGATATAATCAATACAAAGGATTTAAAAATGAAGACAGAGAACTTCTCTATAAACGTCGATGCAGTATCTGGTTTCTGTGGTGTAGGAGAAAAATGGGCGAAAAACGCCATTGAAAACAATAAAACACCTGTACTGTCATGTGAAGGCCCATGTATTCGAGGTGAAATTGCTAGAGTGGCTGCAAACATGGTAGCAAAGAAAGACTCATCATGTAGGAGAGCCTGTCATGGTGAGCTGTTCTTTGTCCCACACTCATCGATTGCGACATGGATAAAAGAATCAGAAACAATCATCATGATAGATGGCTGCTTTTTGAAGTGTCACGGCCGAGTGTTGGCTAACTTAGTTAGTGACAGAAATATTCTTCATATAGATGCCTCAGCAATACATAAAGCCTACCCCGATATTTTTTTATACGATGATGTGCCGGAAGCAGATAGGAGGAAATTGGCTGAGAAAGTTGCTGATAAAACCATATCGATGCTCATTAGTAGGTCTTCATCACCATAAACATTCATTCACCAGGAGGCATAAATTAGCGTTATAGAGGAATATATTTTCACTCACTACTGTACTGAAGATGGCATGCCGGGCATCATCACACCATAAACTATGGTGTTATTATTCCATGAATATAGTGAATAGCCGATGTGAACTATTTTATGACTAATTGCAGATAAGGCCCACCTGAACAAATCATTACCAATTCAGGTGGGCTTAACCCTATTTTTTCTAATTCCTTGGATCACACACCAACTCATTTCTCTCATCGTGATAAATGCAACAATTCCGGCCGAGTTTTTTTTGCAATTGTTTTCTAGCACGATGAAGCCTTACTTTAACAGTATCAAGAGAAATTTGTAGAATATCTGCAATTTCTCTATTTTTTAATTCCTCAAACTGACTAAGAACTAAAACAAGTTTATAGTCATCAGGAAGTGTATCAACGATACCACGTATACATTTATTCATATCTACCTGAATCAGTTGCCTATCGACTTCTACGATACTTTTTTTCGCAATAATATTATCTGATTCAATATCGACATCATCATAGAGTGAGATATTTTTCTGATCATTTTTAGATCTCATACTCCGCATATTATCCATTACTACATTTGTTGCAATGCGATATACCCAGGTAGAAATTTGAGACTCGCCTCTGAAACTTTCTAGCGCATGATCAACTTTAATAAATACTTCTTGCGTCAAATCCTCTGCATCATTATTACCCGCTAATTTTGCGACATAGCGGTAGATATTTTGATAATAATCATGGTAAATTAAATTGAAATTTAATTCCTTATCTCTATCCATGGTGTATACCGTAATAATTAGAATTTAGTATCAGTAATAATGAAGTGAGTAAATAGACTGACTTGCTTTTGAACTGTAGAAATTGAAGTACAAATCTCCTCCCATTAGAATGACCAAGAAATGTTTACATACCTACACTAGAGAAAAAACACCTATCTCACCTGCTGCGTCGATGCATTAATATATCTAACACACTCATTCACATAAAAGAAAATAATAATATTTTTCTTCAACACCCAGCGGGTTTCATTAGATATACAAATCTCTCCCCCTTTTGTATGCTTCATGTCTTGATGGTATTTTTCAGTAAAATATCTAAATTATCCACATATTTATCCGTCGCATGCAGTGTGAATTTTGTGCCAGAGTAAAAATATCCTACAAGCTCAATCATTAGTTTTTTTCTGACCACAATCGCTCGTAACTTACAAAAACAAAATTATTATCAAGCACGGTGAACACCAGGCCAGGCTGCTTTTCTCGCTTAATTTCGCGGTGCATAGAAATGTTTAGGTAACTCCTTGAGCTCACTAAGCTCACCGCCATATAATTCAACTATGCGTTTCTGAATAGACATTAATGATGGTCTTAAAATCTTATTAACCATATCTATATGTGGCTGAACTTCGACATCCCAATCAATAGACTTTTTTGTTTTTTTATCGGCGATTATTTTTTCTCTCAAGTCAACTTCACCTTTGATCATATCAGCGGCTACTCTAAGTTTTTCGAGATCACTACTTAGTTTTTCTATCGCATTACCTTTTTCAATTTCTTTTCTCTGAAGATGGAGCTGCCAAGCAGCGATCAACAATGCAATTACAGCTATAAAAGTTCCCATATATATATAATCCCCTTACTCTTTTTTCAAATAATACTGAATAGTCTACTACCTATTATCCAACTTCAGGCTTAAGCGTCCTTGTCTTATACTGCTGCATCTCAGCTATTTCTTGTGCGATTTCACTATCGTAATCTGTATCATCCAAATAGGTTTGTGTTATATGGCAATGCTCTCTATATAGCTCACACCGTGTTGGCTTATCTGGATCATGATTCAGAAATACGCTCATCAATTGACCTTTTTCGTTAAAGTCATGGGATATTTTGTTTGTTGCATACTCGTGGAGCACGAGGTCTTCAACATTGGCCCCAATACATACCTTTACTAAACCTTTTTCCTTGAGCTTTCTTATTTCGTCTGCATGCTGCTTATCCACCGGTATCACCTCTGTTATATC
>JBEVXT010000500.1:0-3192 GCA_040505955.1 Sedimenticola sp.
TCAAAGTAAAAATCCCCTGAAAGGAAATTGGTTGTTATGCCATGTTAGTTGTGCGGTTTATGTGTGGCATCCATAGCTTGTTCAACTCCTGGTGCGATCATTCATCACTTCCACCAGTGTTCCGCCTGCACCAAAACAGATAACCGGTCAAAGCACAGGGTCTGTGACAATACCCACCAGCAGCTCGCGCCCGTTTGGACGTTGTACCATCGGCTCGATGGTCACCCCATCCAGGGTGGCTTCCGGGGTGTTCAAGGTGGGAATTCCTGCAGTGCGCATCATCTCGCGCCCCTCCTCTACCTGGGTCGCTCCCATCCAGCAGGTGAGCAGCGGTTTGCTGTGCTCGCGACCGATGGCGATCATACTGTCGGCCACCTTGGCGGGCTCGGTCATCGCCTGGGGGGTGAGGATCACCAGTACACCATCAACCCCTGGATCACGGAGCACCTGGTCAACGGTTTTGCGGTAGCGCTCCGGGGTGGCGTCGCCAATCACATCCACAGGGTTGCCTTTTGAGCAGGTGGCGGGAAGCATCTTATCCAGCTGGCTGACAGACTCGCCACTCAGTTCAGCAAGTGGGGTACCGATATCAGAGGTGCGGTCACTGGCCATGGCGGCAGGCCCACCGCCGTTGGTAACGATGAGAAGGCGGTCACCGTTGGCGCGGTAGCGACAAGCCAGGGTGGTGGCAGCAGAGAAGAGGCTGATAACCCTCATGCCTCGAACAACACCGGCCCGGCGCAGGGCGGCGTCAAATACGTCGTCCGATCCCACCAGCGCGCCGGTATGCGACTTGGCCGCCTGGGTGCCGGAGGCGTGACGTCCCACCTTCAAAACGATCACCGGTTTTACCCGAGCAGCGGCACGCAGCGCACTCATGAATCTGCGTGAGTTGTGAATACCCTTGATTATTTATCATCGATGCGAAAGCGGCTTGCCCGTCAAGGGTATATTTGCGTTTATTTACGTTCATTTCCGGCTAAGTTTCAGGGGTAATCAGAAATTGATATGTGGCAGCAGACCGTTTGGCAATGCCATATACTGTTCACAGCATACAGACTATAGGGTATAAATATGGCGACCGCTTACCTATCTCATCCACTATTTCTGGCCCATGATCCCGGCCCCTATCACCCTGAATCGAAGGCGCGTCTCTATGCCATCGAGGATCGTCTCAACAGTGCTCATCTTTATCACTTTCTGCATCACCTGACACCGGTTCCGGCAACTCGTGAACAGTTGCAGCGCGTCCATGATGCTGCCTATATCGACTCGCTGATTGCCGCCGCTCCAGAAGATGGAACCCTTAATATGGATCCCGATACGGTGATGAGCCCGGCTACTCTCGATGCAGCGTTTCATGCAGCAGGCGCAGTGGTGATGGCTACTGATGCGGTGATAGGTGGTGATGCTGTTAATGCCTTCTGTGCGGTGCGCCCCCCGGGCCACCACGCAGAGCATGATTTGGCGATGGGGTTCTGTTTTTTTAACAATGTGGCGATAGCTGCAGCTCATGCACTTGAGGCGCATGGTCTGAAGCGTATTGCCATCGTCGATTTTGATGTGCACCATGGCAACGGTACAGAGGATATTTTTCGCAATGATGAGAGGGTGATGTTCTGCTCAAGTTTTCAGCACCCCTTCTACCCCTACTCGACCCTGGTAGAGGGGCATGAGCGGGTTATTCACACCCCCCTGGCATCAGGGACGGAGGGTGCGCTCTTTCGCCGACTGATCAGTGAGCAGTGGTTTCCCGCCCTGCACCGCTTTATGCCCGAAATGATTTTCATCTCCGCCGGTTTTGACGCCCACATCGAGGATGATATCTCCGGCATCAGGCTTCAGGATCAGGACTACGAGTGGATTACCGGAGAGCTGGTCGCCATTGCTGATCAGTATGCGGGCTCAAGGATAGTTTCAACGCTGGAGGGGGGGTATGAAACACACGCCCTGGCGCGTTGTGTTGCGCTCCATATCAGGGGGTTGTTGGGAGATATCTGAACAGTTACAGCAAAGTGCTGAATTATTACTATCTGAGAATGTTCATGGGGTTGCCGTTATGGGGAGTTCCCGCAGCCTGTCTCATGATCGGTTGTCAAAACACAATAGATGTTGTTCTGGAGGAGAGACTTTGAATTACTACACACTACGGCAGATGATCGAGAAGCTGGTCGCTTTCGATACCGTCTCCAGAAACTCTAATATGGAGCTGATCGGCTTCGTTCAGTCCTATCTGGCCGCACATGGAGTGACCAGCCGTCTGGTGCCCAATGAGGATGGCTCGAAGGCAAATCTCTATGCCACCATCGGGCCGATGGTGGAGGGCGGGGTGGTGTTGTCCGGGCATACCGATGTGGTGCCGGTGGATGGTCAGGATTGGAGCACCGATCCCTTTTGCGTGGTGGAGAAAGAGGGGCGCCTCTATGGCCGGGGTACATCGGATATGAAGGGCTTTATCGCCATCGCTCTTGCGTTGGTGCCGCAGATGGTGGAGGCGAAGCTGCAGAAACCGATTCATCTGGCTCTCTCCTATGATGAGGAGGTGGGTTGCATCGGCGCACCCTACATGATCCGCGAGATGGCCAAGACGCTGCCCAAACCGATGGCGGTGATCATCGGCGAACCGACCGATATGCGCATCGTTAATGCACACAAGGGAATAGCCGAGTTCATCACCACCGTCAATGGGCATGAGGGGCACTCCAGTCAGATCGATAAGGGGGTCAGTGCGGTGATGGTTGCCGCCCGGCTGGTGACTTTCCTGGAGGAGATGATGGCGGGGAACCGCGCCGACGCTTCAGCGGATTCTCCCTTCGATCCGCCCTTCACCACTATTCATGTGGGTACGATCAGGGGCGGGACGGCGATCAATATTATCTCCCGCCACTGTGAGTTCAACTGGGATGTGCGCACCGTTCCCGGGGATACGCCACAACAGTTTGCCGACAGGCTGCGGCGCTATTGTGAACCGATAATCGAGACCATGCGCAGCGTCTCGCCAAACTGCAATATTGTTACCGAAATGTATTCGGATGCGCCCGCCATGAAGGCGGAGAGCGGGGGAGCGGCGGAGCACCTATGCAAACACCTGACCGGTGAGGAGCATACCGGTGTGGTCTCCTACGGCACCGAAGGGGGGCAGTTCCAGGAGCTTCAGTTCTCAACCGTCGTCTGTGGTCCGGGATCTATTGA
>JBEVXT010000501.1:0-5131 GCA_040505955.1 Sedimenticola sp.
GGCCATGGTCTTGAGGACTATATTGTTGGTCAGCGCTACAATCTGCCGGTGGATAACCCGGTGGCAGGCAATGGCTGCTTTGTCGAGGGCACAGAGCTGTTTGCCGGTGAACACGTCTTTACCGCCAACGAGAAGGTGATTGATGTGCTGAAGGCTCACGGGGCGCTGGTTCAGGAGGCGAGGATGGCTCACAGCTATCCGCACTGCTGGCGCCACAGAACCCCGATCATCTTCCGTGCCACACCCCAGTGGTTTATCGGTATGGAGCAAAAAGGGCTGCGCAAAACCGCCATGGAGGAGATCACCAAGGTTGAGTTTACCCCTGATTGGGGACGTGCCCGTATCGAAGGTATGGTCGGAGGGCGTCCCGACTGGTGTATCTCCCGCCAGCGCACCTGGGGTGTGCCGATCGCTTTCTTCTACAACAAGCTCAGTGGTGAGCTGCATCCTGAGACCCCCCGCCTTATCGAAGAGGTAGCGAAGCGGGTGGAGGAGCAAGGCATCGAAGCCTGGTTTGCCCTGGAGAAAGAGGAGCTGTTGGGTGAGGAGGCGGAGCAGTACGAGAAGGTGAGTGATACCCTCGATGTCTGGTTTGACTCTGGCGTTACCCACCACTCCGTACTGCGGGAGCGTGATGAGCTGCACTTTCCGGCGGAGCTCTACCTGGAGGGTTCCGATCAGCATCGCGGCTGGTTCCAGTCCTCCCTGCTGACCTCGGTGGCAATCAACAACTGTGCACCCTACAGCGGGGTGCTGACCCACGGTTTCACCGTTGATGCCAAGGGGCACAAGATGTCCAAGTCCGTGGGCAATGTGGTCAGCCCGCAGAAGGTGATGAATGTTCTTGGCGCTGATACCATCCGTCTGTGGGTGGCCGCCACCGACTACAGCGGTGAGATGACCGTCTCCGACGAGATCCTCAAGCGTACCTCTGATGCTTACCGCAGAATCCGTAATACCAACCGCTTCCTGTTGGCCAATCTCAACGGTTTCGATCCGGCGACCGATTGTGTGGCGCCCCAGCAGATGGTTGAGCTGGATCGCTGGGCGGTGGATCGTGCGCTGCAGCTGCAGGAGGAGATTCAAGATGCCTACAAGCACTATCAGTTCCATCTGATCTACCAGAAGATCCATAATTTCTGTGGCGCAGAGATGGGTGGCTTCTATCTCGATATCATCAAGGATCGCCAATACACCACAGCGGAGAACAGCCTCGCACGACGCTCCTGCCAGACCGCCGTCTACCACATCATCGAGGCGATGGCGCGCTGGCTGGCGCCGATCCTCAGCTTTACCGCCGAAGAGATCTGGCAGCAGATTCCTGGTGAGCATAGTGAGACCATCTTCACCGAGACATGGTATCAAGGGCTCTTCTCCCTTGATCAGGGAGGTAGCTTCGACCGCGACTTTTGGGGCCGGATGATGGTGGTGCGTACATCGGTTGCCAAGCAGCTGGAGGGGCTACGCAAGGAGGGAATCATCGGCTCCTCGCTGGATGCCGAGGTCGATCTCTATTGTGACGATGCCCAGAGGGTAATGCTGGAGAAGCTGGGTGAGGAGCTGCGCTTTGTTCTTATTACCTCCTACGCCCGCCTGCACCCGCTGAGCGAAAAACCCCAAGATGCAGTGGTGACTGAAGTCGACGGTATCAGCCTGACCGTAGCGGCTTCTGAACGAACCAAGTGCGTCCGCTGCTGGCACCATCGCGAGGATGTGGGTGAGAGTGATGCACACCCTGAGCTCTGTGACCGCTGTGTTGATAATGTTGATGGCGCCGGTGAAACGCGGCGGTTTGCCTAGTGCTTCGCTGGTTAACTCTCTCCCTGGCGGTTATCGCCCTCGATCAGGTCAGTAAGCAGCTGGCTGAGGCGACGATGCTGGTCTACGAGACCGTACCGGTGATGCCGCTGTTCAACCTCACCCTCGCCTATAACGAGGGAGCGGCCTTCAGCTTTCTCAGCGACCAGGGTGGCTGGCAGCGCTGGTTCTTTGTTGTCCTGGCAACGCTGGTGACCCTGGTGCTGGTCGGTTGGCTTGCTCGCCTGCGGGATGAGCGGATGCTGGCGTTCTCCCTGGCGATGGTGATCGGAGGGGCGGTAGGTAACCTTATCGACCGCCTGCTGTTTGGTCATGTCATCGATTTTCTCGACTTCTACTATGGAACCTGGCACTGGCCAGCATTTAATATCGCCGATTCGGCAATCTTTGTCGGGGTGGTGTTGCTGTTGCTTGATAGTTTTTTTGAAGGATCAAAGAGAGCGACTGATTAGAAAATAGCCTGGATTTCACAAACTCAACCCAAGCTACGCTTTGTGACTATTCAGTGGCTGAGCTTCGAGGGTAATCAGGAACGACTTTACCCTTCCAGAAGTATACGAAATCGCTGCCAGTCAAATGCCGGGCCGGGGTCGGTCTTGCGACCGGGGGCGATGTCGCTGTGGCCGGTGATTCGTTCGCTGGTAATTGCGGGATAGATCGCCATCACCTGTCGGGCTGCCAGAGCCAGTGAGTGGTACTGTTCATCGCTGTAGGGGGTATCATCAGCACCCTCCAGCTCGATGCCGATGGAGAAGTCGTTACAGCACTCCCTGCCGTCAAAGCAGGAGAGACCAGCATGCCAGGCGCGCCGGTTGAGGGGGACGTACTGGATCAGTTCGCCGTCACGGCGGATCAGCAGGTGAGAGGAGACCCGAAGCTGGTGAATCTCCTGGAAGTAGGGATGGGCATCAGGATCCAGTCGATTGAGAAAGAGGTCGTCAATCCCGGGGCCGCCAAACTCGCTCGGTGGCAGGCTGATATTGTGGATCACCAGCAGATCCACCCCACACCCACGCGGCCGATCATCCTGGTTGGGCGAGGGATGCTGCCGGGCGGTGGCCAGCAGCCCCCCGTCACCAGGGCTCATCGATTACGCAGCCCCTTCACCACCATGTCGGTATAACTGATGATACCGAGCACCTCACCGCCCCGGGTAACTGGTGCACGGGAGAGGTCGTAGCGGGAGAAGAGGCGGGCGCAGTAGCGGATATCCATCTCCGGATCAACCGTAATGACCGGCTTGGACATGATCTCGTAGATGTTGATACGCTTCGGTTCCCGGTCTTTCGCCAGTACCTTTCGGGCAATGTCGGAGAGCATCACCAGGCCAAATTCATCATGTTCGTGGCGCTTGTTGACCACCAGGGTTTTGGTCTCAACATGGACCATCTTCTCTAGGGCTGAGGCAACGGTATCCATGCCGTCAACCCGGTCAAAATGGGTCTTCATCACGTCCTGGACGCGAATAATCACTCGGTCGTTCACAACTCTTCCTCCACTACGCTGGTCAGTTGTTCAATTTGATGGCTGACGCCGACGGCGTCCTCCACATCGATCTGGAAGGCAATGCCTGTGCCGGGTTTATCCTCAAACTCCCCTACAGCGGAGATGGTCTCTATGATGGTACGACTGAGGTGTTCTTCCACCAGCAGGAGAACCACGTCGCGCTGGATCTCCAGGTTGAGCCCAAAGAAGGTTTTACTCTTCTTAACCCCCTCACCCCGGGCCTGATTGATGACAGTGGATCCGGTGGCTCCGGCGCTCCTTGCCGCTTCAAGTACAGCATCGGTCTTGCTGTCCTCGATAAGGGTGATGATCAGTTTAAAGTGCATTGGGCATCCTCCAGTTGGTCTGGTTGGTCTCTATTTATTACGGTTGGCGAGCCACTCACTGAGCTGTGCATAGCCCATGACGCTCATGATGGGGAACAGGCTGGCAAAGGCGATAAGGCCGAAGCCGTCCAGCACCGGATTGCGGCCCGGAATGTTACTCGCAAGCCCAAGGCCGAGGGCCGCCACCAGGGGTACGGTTACCGTTGAGGTGGTAACGCCGCCGGAGTCATAGGCGAGGGCGATGATCGGTTTTGGGCAGTAGAGTGTTTGGATAATCACCACAACATAACCGGTGATAATGTAGTAGTGCAGTGGCGTTCCGGTAACGATGCGGTAGGCGCCAAGTGAGATGCCGAAGGCGACGCCGATAGCGACGGCGATACGCAGGCCCCAGGTGCCGACGGCGCCACCGGAAACCTGATTTGCTTTGAGTGCAACGGCAATCAGCGAAGGCTCGGCAATGGTGGTGGAGAAGCCGATGGCAAAAGCGAAAAGGTAGACCCACAGGTAGTGCTGCCAGTTGCTCGACATCTCTTGAGCGGTCTCCTGGATGCCGAGAAACTCAGGCGCGGTAAGTTGCTCCGCCATCAGTTTTCCAAGGGGGAAGAGTGCGTTCTCCAGCCCCTGCAGGAAGAAGGTGAGGCCTAAAAGGACAAAACCGAAACCGATCAACACCTGCCGCAGGTTTGCTATTTTCTTACGCAGTACCAGTAACTGGAAGCCAAAGAGAATGGCAGCGATCGGCAGCACATCGGTAATTGTGGCCAGCAGGGTGGCGAAAAATTCGCTGACGAAGTTGATCATAGAATCATTCCGTAGGCCATGACGAAGATCATCGGTGTCAGTGAGGCAAAGGCGATGAGGCCGAAGCCATCGGTCATCGGGTTGCGGCCACGGATACTGGAGGCAAGGCCGACACCAAGAGCGGTGACAAGAGGCACCGTGATGGTGGAGGTGGTGACGCCACCGGAGTCATAGGCGATACCGATAATCTCCGGCGGAGCAAAAAACGTCATGACAACGATGCCGGCATAGCCACCCATGATCAGGTACTGCACCGGCCACCCCTTGATGATGCGCAGCACGCCAATAACAATCGCCAGACCGACAGAGAAAGCGACCGTCATTCGCAGGCCGTCGGCGTAGCTCTGTATTGAGGCCTCGGTATTCTCTATCAGGTGGCCGGCCGCCGCCACCCGCCCCGCCTCATCCGCCACTGCGATCAGCGCCGGTTCCGCCACTGTGGTGCCAAAGCCAAGGGCGAAAGCGAACAGCAGCAGCCAGAAGATACTGCCCTTAGCTGCAAAGCTGTGGGCCATGGTTTCACCGATGGGGAAGAGCCCCATTTTCAGCCCCTGGATAAACAGCGTCAGCCCCACCACTACTTCCAGTGTACCGATGAGCATGCCGAGCAGATCCGGGATAGGCTGTTGAAAAACCAGTAGCTGAAAGAAAGCGATTACGCCGATAATAGGGGCTAG
>JBEVXT010000501.1:5231-6709 GCA_040505955.1 Sedimenticola sp.
AAATGGCGGCAACAGATAACATTATCGCATTTGGCTCCCTGCGGGATGCCGATTCAGCGGTCTCCTTCAAAGAGGAGTATCGGGATAGCGTCGGTGCCTGCCGTCAGGTCATACTCAAGCTACTGACGCAACGGATGGAACGACTGTTCCAGCAGTTGGATGATACATTTTACGCCCAGGCGGATAAGGCGGACACCAATCACCGGCAAACTCTCTACTTTGACGCTATGCGTGAACTGCGTCGGCAGCGCGATTCGATAGAGAATCACTTCAACCAGCGTCTCCTCAAGTCCTATGATGTTTTTTGGCGTCAGGGTCCGGGTGGTGGCTGCACAGTGGATACTGATACCCTGTTGGAGGATGAGATATCCCTGGTTGCGAACCATGATCTGGAAGAGGGTCTTGCTGTCAGCGGTATGATCTCCAGGGGCGAGAGTAGCTATTTTCGTGAACTTTACGCCCTCGACCGCCGCTTCAGTCATCTGCTGAATGACCTGCCGATCTCCGGTGAGGACAACCCTCTGTCACCCGCGACAATCTGTAACACCTTCAAGGGTGCGATAGACAATCTCTCTGTGGATCTGCAGATGAAGCTGGTTGTCTATAAGCAGTTCGAGTTGGTGGTGGTGGGTGAGCTGGCCGAACTTTATGGTGAGCTGAACAGCACTCTGGCAAGGGCTGGAGTTCTGCCGAAACTCAAACACAGCGTGCGCCGGAGTAACACGGGATCAGCAGCCCCCGTCACTACCACCGTTGAAGGGGCTGCAGCCGTTGCTGAGACGGACAGTGCAGCAAATGCAGGTGAGCTTTTTGGCACACTGAGGCAACTGCTGGAGCAGCACCGGGTAGTTACCGGTGACAGAAGATCCCAGCCCTCTTCAAAGTCGAAAATCGTTGAAACCGGCGATGTGCTCACCGCACTCTCTGCGCTGCAACAGGACGGGTCTTCAACTGATGGGGTGAAGGGCGGTCTGTTCCAGGTGCTGGGCATCGAGGGTGAGGGCCGAAGTGGTAAAGCGATCAACCAGATGGATGGCGATGCACTTGATGTCATCTCCATGCTCTTTGAGTTTATTCTTGATGATCCCGGGCTGGCTGATGGAATGAGGGCACTGTTGGCGCGTCTGCAGATTCCCATGTTGAAAGTGGCGATTCTCGATAAGAGCTTTTTTAGCAGAAAAGAGCATCCTGCGCGCATCCTGCTCAACACGCTTGCACAATCTGCCGTGGGCTGGAGTGAGGCTGTCGGCAGGGAGGAGGGGGGGCTCTACCGCCAAGTCGAGTCGGTGGTCAGCAGGATCCTTTCTGAATTCAGCGATAATCTTGCGCTCTTCGATGAGCTGAATCAACAGTTTGAGGCCTTCGCTGTTCGCCGGCAGAGCAGTGCGCGGGTTGCGGAGACCCGAGCCTCACAGGTTACCCAGGGCAAGGAGCAGTTGCTCCAGGCCAGAAAAGAGGTGCAGGAGCAGATTGTCGAC
>JBEVXT010000501.1:6809-11282 GCA_040505955.1 Sedimenticola sp.
GGCCAGTGTCTCTTTGTCAACCATAGGGGCGTGAAGTCTGAAGAGATCTCGGTGCGCGGACTTGCCATCTGGTTCAGAGGCGATCGGGCGGCGGTGATTGAGGATATTGGCACACCACTGATGGATCGCGCCCTTGGAGCCATGTTGAAAGTGCTTAAAAAGAGGGAATCGCCTACAACGTCAAATGCTTGAACAGAACGGAGTTCTGCTATTTCCATCCCCCGCTACTTATCGGGGGTTTTTTTTGCCTGCAGATCAGCGCTGATAACGGGTACAATTACGTTTTAAGAGAGGTAACTATTCAGCACGATAATCTGGAACTCAGGCGTAGGAGCGAACTTGTTCGCGAAGAGCAGGTTTCGTAGTCCATCGCGAACAAGTTCGCTCCTACGACACCTCTGTTCCACCATCACTGTGGTTTTCAGGATAAAAAGGCACAAAATGTAAGTTTATGTGTGCAAATGATTTTTTAACTCAGAAACGGCAAATTTCAGGGGTGAGCTGAATAGTTACTAAGAGAGCGTAATTACAGTATGTATAGTATTCAGTATTGGGCTGAATAAGTACAAATTTCAGAGATTGAGGAGTAGTAATGAGTGAAAAAATGACCGATTCCGGTCTCAAGTACGATGATTTGGTCGAGGGCGATGGTGAAGTTGCGGCTGCCGGGCGACGGGTGCTGGTGCACTATACCGGCTGGCTCACTAATGGTGACAAGTTCGATTCCAGCCTCGACCGTAACTCACCCTTTAACTTCTCTCTGGGGGCTGGGCAGGTGATCCGGGGCTGGGATGAGGGGGTTCAGGGGATGAAGGTGGGAGGTAAGCGCAAGCTGACGATTCCCCCTCAACTCGGTTATGGTGCCGCTGGCGCCGGTGGTGTGATACCGCCGAATGCCACCCTTGTTTTTGAAGTTGAGCTGCTGGAGCTTCTTTGATCCCGCCAGCCAAGGATCTGATCCGGCGGCAGGTGCAACTTGCCCTGGATGAAGATATCGGTTCAGGCGACCGCACTGCCGCTCTGATCCCTGCCGATAGCCACTCGCAGGTGGAGGTGATCTGCCGGCAGGCTGCCGTCCTCTGTGGTAGGGCCTGGTTTGATGAGGTATTTCGCCTGCTCAATCCAGAAATTGTAATTGAGTGGCTGGCTGCTGACGGCGACCGGGTGACGGCGGGAAGTACACTCTGCCGCATTGAGGGGGAGACCCGGGCCCTGCTTACGGGTGAGCGAACGGCACTGAACTACCTGCAGACACTCTCCGCAACTGCCACCCAGGCACGACGCTACGCTGATGCGGTGGCGGGAACCGGTACCCGTATTCTAGATACCCGCAAAACCCTGCCGGGTTTGAGGCTGCAGCAGAAATATGCGGTACTCTGTGGCGGCTGTCATAATCACCGTATCGGGCTCTATGATGCCATTCTGATCAAGGAGAACCACATCCGTGCTGCCGGTTCGGTGGCGTTTGCCGTTGAGGCCGCACTCGCCGGAGCGCCGGGTATCGAGGTGGAGGTGGAAGTGGAGAGCATGCAGGAACTGCAGATGGCGATAGATGCCGGAGCGCAGCAGGTGTTGTTGGATAATTTCGATCTTGGTCAACTGCGCGAAGCGGTAGCGCTCTCAGCCGGTCGCATCCGTTTGGAGGCGTCTGGTGGTATTACTCTTGAGGGTATCAGAGCCACCGCCGAGACTGGGGTGGATGATATTTCGGTTGGCGCCCTGACAAAGGATGTGCAAGCGGTTGATCTGTCGATGCTGTTTCGTGAATGAGGCGTGGCCGCTGCTACGCCTTGATATCGAGGAGGGAACCTATCGTCTCATCTGCTGCCCTAAAGGCTTTGACGGCAACTGCAGTGTGCTGGCCGCTCTGGTGCAACTCCACCATGGAGCGCACCATATCCTTGCTGGCAATCCGGCCGGAGAGGGCGTGGGCGCTGGCGATCTCGGCAGTGCTGCGGCGCATCCCCTGAAGGCCGCGCTGTATGCTCTGTAGTACCGCACCAGTGATTGAGTTGATTGCCATGGTTTATCGTTAGATCAACGACCTCCTGACTATATCTATAAGCCCTGTTTGGCATATTGCCAAGGGGTTATTACAGAAAATGTGACGGAGAGCGGAAAATTCAATGATAACAGTTGTTTAATGCTTGAGAATGTTCTTTTTATTTTAGCTTGGGAGTCAATGATTGCTCTCTAAATAGGAGGTTTAACTTGTTAAAAAATAAACGTATTTTTGGTATTGTCGCACTCTTTGGAGTAATCGCGTCAGCGCAGGCGGCACCCTACGAGACCTTTGAACAGAGACTCGGCTATACCATGGGGTTTCAGTATGGACAGATCGTTAAATCCCAGGGTTTTGCGATCGACAGCAAAGCCTTTGCCGCAGCACTTGATGATGTTCTCCAGGGGAAGCCGCCGCAGATGACACTTGAGGCGATGAACGCCTCCCTGGGTGAAGCCAAAAACAAGCTGCTTATAGCAAAAAATAAGCAGGCCGGGCTGGCACTCGAAAACGGCAAGCGCTTTCTTCAGGAGAACAAGGGGAAAGAGGGTGTGGTCACCTTGCCCAGCGGCTTGCAGTACATTGAGTTGAAGGCCGGGGAGGGCGCAGTGCCTACGATGAGTGACAAAGTGACCGTCCACTACGAAGGCAAACTGATCAATGGTCAGGTGTTTGATAGCTCATATAAGCGCGGGCAGCCTGCCACCTTCCCCCTGGGAGGCGTGATCCCCGGATTCCGTGAGGCCCTCAGCCTGATGAAGCCAGGCGCTAAGTGGCAGGTTTTTATCCCCTCGGAACTGGCCTATGGTCAAGCGGGAGCCCCCGGCTCGATTGGTGCTAACGAGGCGCTTATCTTTGACCTTGAGCTGATCTCAGTTGCAGCCAAGGGGTGATCGAGGGGTAGGGCTGGAGTAGCTATTCAGCACGGTAGTCTGGAACTCAGGTGTAGGAGCGAACTTGTTCGCGAAGAGCATGTTTCGTAGTCCATCGCGAACAAGTTCGCTCCTACAACACCGCTGTTCCACCATCACTGTGGTTTTCAGGATTCTGGTATAGAGCCGGTTTAAGGATAAAAAGGCACAAAATGTGAGTTTGTCTGTGCAACGATCATCTTGTAACTCAGAAAACGCGGATTTCAGGGGTGAGCTGAATAGTTACCGGGCCGGAAAGGTTATTTTCCGGCTCTACCGTTAAGGCCGATCGAAAAAAGAGGATCGGGTCAGCTGCGATATTTCTCTACAATAGCCATCGCCATCTCCAGTGCCTGCTCATAGTTGAGTCGCGGGTCAACCTGGGTTTTGTAGGCCCTTTCCAGTCCGGCTTCATCAAGCCCGCGAGCGCCGCCAATACACTCTGTGACATCGTCGCCGGTCAGCTCGAAATGGACACCGCCAAGAATCGATCCCTGCTGTTGGTGGATATCGAACGCCTGCTCCAACTCCGAAAGTATCCTGTCGAAATGACGGGTCTTGATGCCACCCGGCGTGGTTTCGGTATTGCCATGCATGGGGTCGCAGACCCAGAGTACGGATTTACCGGTACGTTTCACCGCCGCGATTAATTTCGGCAAGCCATCGCCAATATCGTCTGCGCCAAAGCGGTGGATCAGCACCAGCTTGCCCGCCTCATTCTCCGGATTGAGTCGCTCCACCAGCGCCTCAATCCAATCGCCTGACATACCCGCACCCACCTTGACGCCAACAGGGTTGCGGATACCGCGAAAATACTCCAGATGGGCGCCGTCGATATCGGCGGTGCGAAAGCCGACCCACGGCAGATGAGAGGCGAGATTGTAGTAACCGCTGCGGTTGGGCACCTGGCGGCTCAATGCTTGCTCGTAGTGAAGATGCAACCCCTCATGGCTGGTGAAAAACTGCACCCGGTGGAGTTCACTGTCGGCAGCACCTCCCAGGGTCTCTAGAAATTGCAGGGAGCGCGACAGTGCCGACACTGATTTCTGGTACTCAGCCGCCAGGGGGGAGTGGCTGACGAAGTCGAGATCCCAGTTCTCCGGGTGGTGCAGATCGGCAAAGCCGCTGTCGGAGAGGGCGCGGATAAAATTGAGGGTCATGGCGGCGCGGCCATAGCCGCGCAGCAGGCGAACAGGATCAGGGGTGCGTGCTTCAACAGTGAATTCCGGGCCGTTGATCAGGTCGCCGCGGTAGCTGGGCAGGGTGGCGCCATCGATGGTTTCACTGTCGGCTGATCTCGGTTTTGCGTACTGCCCGGCAATGCGTCCGACACGAATTACCCGCTTATTGAGACCATGAATCAGCATCAGGCTCATCTGCAACAGGATCTTCAGCTTGTTGGCGATGATCGGAGAGGTGCAGTCGCTGAAGTTCTCGGCGCAGTCACCCCCCTGGAGCAGAAACGCCTCCCCCCGGGAGGCGGCGGCAAGCTGCCCTTTCAGTGCCTCGATCTCCCAGGAGGTAACCAGTGGCGGCAGCTGGGAGAGCTGAGCCAGAACC
>JBEVXT010000501.1:11382-34235 GCA_040505955.1 Sedimenticola sp.
GTATTAACCAGGCGGAAGTTGCCCAGATCAGTGGCGATGGCGCCTGCGTCGAAGGCGTGGTAGTTGACGCCGGCGGCGGCGATCTCGGCGATCGGATCATCGGGGTAGTCGAACAGGCCAATACTCACCACTGGCGGCTCCTGGCGGGTGGTGTTGACCATGGCGACGCCGCCCGGGCGCAGGTGGGCGCACCAGCGTAGCGCCTCCGCCGGCTCAAAACCAACCAGAATATCCGCTTCGCCGGGGGCGATGGCGGGGGAGAGCACCCGTTTGCCGAAGCGGACATGGGAGGTCACCACGCCGCCGCGCTGTGCCATACCCGCCACCTCGGTTTTCTTCACATCGTAACCCAGTGACATGGCCGCCTGGGAGAGAATTTCGGCGGCGGTCATGACGCCTTGGCCACCGATACCGGCAACCATAATATTGGTGATGTCGTTTTCGCTCACAATCTACTCGCTTTAGATAAAAATATTTTGGACGCAGAGTTCGCAGAGGAGACACAAAGTGCGCTGAGTTTATAATCTCTCCTCAACATTCCGGCCTGCACCGGACTGACAACTAAAACTCCGCGTTCTCTGCGTCTCCTTTGTGCCCTCCGCGTCCCGCTTTTCATCTCACTGACGAACAAAATCGGCCATCGATATGATGGCGTCCGGTGCGCAGGTCTTGGGGCA
This sequence comes from Sedimenticola sp., assembly GCA_040505955.1. Taxonomy (GTDB): domain Bacteria; phylum Pseudomonadota; class Gammaproteobacteria; order Chromatiales; family Chromatiaceae; genus Vondammii. Next base: position 12,060 of record JBEVXT010000501.1, read on the forward strand.
GAGGTCGCAGCCGGTGCAGGCGCCAGTATCGATATTGACGAAGGCCAGATCCTTCTCTTTGCCGTTGGCTTTGACCACAGTTTCCCTGCGGGTGACATGGATCGCCGGGCAGCCGATATCCAGGCAGTTTTTGCAGCCGGTGCACTTCTCCTCATCCACAGTAAAGGCGGGCTGGGCGCCGTAGAAGTCTACCAGTACACAGGGCTGGTTGGTGATAATCACCGAAGTATCGTTGACCTTCACCTCCTCACGCAGCGCCTTGAAGAGCGTGGGGAGTTCGTAAGGGTTTACCTCGTGGATACGTTCGGATTTAACCCCCAGTGCCTCGCACAACATGCGGAAGTCTACTCTCATCGACTCTTCGCCGTGGATATCGCGACCACTGGCGGGATTATACTGTCCACCAGTCATGCCGACGGCACGGTTATCCAGTAGCAGAATGGTGACATTGCCACGGTTGTAGGTGATGTTGAGTAGTCCCTGCATCCCCATGTGCATAAAGGTAGAGTCACCGATAACGGCAATTATCCGCTTGTTCTCATCCGCTTCCACCCGCCCTTTGTCGAGGCCGTGGGCGACACCCATGGAGGCGCCCATGCTGATGGTGGTGTCGAGAGCGTTCCATGGGTGACCGGCGCCCAGGGTGTAGCAGCCGATATCACCGGAGATGCTGGTGTTCCTGATTTTGGAGAGGCAGTAGTAGATCCCCAGATGAGGACAGGCGACACACATTGTTGGCGGTCGGGGGAATAGGTTGACGCCGGTGGCGGGGTCGATCGTTACCTCCGGTGGTTTTACCTCTACTGCTGCCGGGGGTACAGCCTTACTGACTACCTCTTCGCCGAGCAGTCCGGCGATGGCGGGGCGCAGTACCTGGGGTGCTAACTCACCTATGCGCGGCAAGATCTCCTTGCCCACGACGGCAATGCCGGCAGCCTTGATCTCGGTCTCCAGAATCGGCTCCACCTCTTCGGCCACCACCAGTGTGTCGACTTGGTCGGCAAGAGCGCGGATCTGCTCCATGGGCACCGGGTAACTCATTCCCAGTTTCAGTACCGGAGCATCGGGACAGGCTTCCTGGATATGCATGTAGACCGGGCCGGAGGTGACAAAACCTACCCGCTTGTCGCTACCCTCTTTCAGGATATTAAGTTCACAGCTTTCACTGTACTCCTGCATCTTCGCCTCCCGCTCATACATCATCGGGATGCGATGCTTGGCGTTGCCGGGAGTCATTACGTAGCGCTTGGGGTCTTTCTCGAAGCCCTGGGGAAAGCTTTTGTCGATGCGCTCTCTCGTGGTGACCACTCCCTTGACGTGGCAGATACGAGTGGTGAGGCGCAGGATCACTGGGGTACTGAACCGTTCCGACAGCTCAAAGGCGAAACGGGTCATCTCGTACGCCTCCTGGGCATCGGCGGGCTCCAGTATCGGCACATGGGCAAAACGTCCCCAGAAGCGGGAGTCCTGCTCATTCTGTGAGGAGGAGAGGCCGACATCGTCGGCAACGGCAATCACCAGTCCGCCGGTGACGCCAATAAGCGTTTGGGTCATAAGTGCATCGGAGGCGACATTGAGCCCCACATGCTTCATAGCGCAGAGGGCACGGCTGCCGGCCAGCGAGGCGCCGATGGCCACTTCCAGTGAAACCTTTTCGTTGATCGACCACTCCGAGTACATCTCCGGAAGAAGAGAGGCGTACTCCAGAATCTCGGTGGAGGGAGTTCCGGGGTAGGCCGCCGCCACCCGGCAACCGGCTTCCCAGGCCCCACGGGCTACAGCTTCATTGCCGGACATGAAACGTCTATCGGCACTGGGCAGAGGGTTTACTGCATTCATGGCTGAATCCTGTGTTCCTGTATCAATACGAATCAGGGGAAGTTTACGTTAACGTCAATGCAAATATAACCCCCCAGGCACTTGCCATAAGCGAATAAGAGGTCAGAGCCGAATAGCACTTACTTAAGCCCATATTGCCGTCTACACACTTTTAATTTCGCGCAAAGGCGCAAAGAGAGCTGGTAACTATCTCTGTGTTCCTGAATAAGTACTACTCTCTGAAGGTGGGTTATTTTCGGTGGTCTATAATGCGCACCGCCTTGCCCTGAGAACGGGGCACTTCGCCCACGCCTTTCAGATCCACGGTGCAGCTGACGCCGATAAACTCTTTAATATCCCGCATCAGTTTTTTCGCTACTTCGTTGCGGGTATTCTCAGACTGCTCCATCAGCGGGGGGCTTGCTTCGACGTTGACTTTGAGGGTATCCATTGTGCCTTCACGGAACACTTCCAGTTGGTAGAAGGGGGAGAGCGTCTCCGACTGCATCAGGATCGCTTCCACCTGGGAGGGGTAGACGTTGACACCGCGAATGATCAGCATGTCATCGCTGCGGCCGGTAATGCGGCGCATGCGTACATGAGTGCGGCCGCATTTGCAGGGTGACGGGTCGAGCACCGAGATGTCGCGGGTACGGTAGCGGATGATCGGGAAGGCCTCTTTGGTCAGCGAGGTGAAGACGATCTCTCCCTCTTCGCCATAGGGCAGGGGCTTGCCGCTGTCGACATCAACGCACTCGACCAGGAAGTGATCCTCCCAGATGTGCAGGCCGTTTTTCGCCTCGATACACTCGTTGCCGACACCCGGCCCCATCACCTCGGAGAGGCCGTAGATGTCGATGGCGTCGATGCCGAGACGTGCTTCAATCTCGTGACGCATCTCCTCAGTCCAGGGTTCGGCGCCGTGGATCCCCACCTTTAGCGGCAGCTTGCGCACATCGATTCCCATCGCCGCCGCCTCCTCGGCGATATTGAGGGCGTAGGAGGGGGTGCAACTGATGGCGGTGGGGGCGAAGTCCTGCATCAGCATCAGCTGTTTGCGGGTCTGGCCGCCGGACATGGGGGTGACCATCACGCCCAGTTCCTCGGCGCCGTAATGGAGGCCGAGGCCGCCGGTAAAGAGGCCATAACCGTAGGCGTTCTGCAACCGGTCGCCTCTGCGCAGGCCGGAGCTTGCGAGGCAGCGTGCCACCAGTTCCGCCCAGTGCTGGATGTCGCGTTTGGTGTAGCCCACTACCGTAGGCTTGCCGGTGGTGCCGGAGGATGCGTGTACTCGTACCACCTGATCAGTGGGTACGGCAAACATGCCGAATGGGTAGTTCTCGCGCAGGTGCTCTTTCTTGGTATAGGGGAGAAGGTGCACGTCGCTGAGTGTTTTGATGTGGCTTGGCTTGAGCTGAAGCTCATCCAAGGCGTCCCGGTAATGTTTTACCGTGTGGTAACAGCGCTCCACCGTCGCTTTCAATCGCCGCAACTGCAACGCTTCAAGGTCTTCCCTGGGCATAGTTTCAATATCGGTATGCAGAATCATGGTGCAGCCTCTTCTTGATGTGTGTTCATCCAGTCGGTTATGTCGTCGGAGCGGCGGAAAACGCTGCCGGTGAAAAGTCCTACCAGGAGGTCGTCGCCGGTGCGAATCTTGATGGTGTAGAGTCCGGTTCGACCGCTCAGACTCTCTTCATGGGCCTCCGCCGTCAGGGTGTCACCTTCACGGCCAGCGGCGGGGTAGTTGATCTGTGCCGTCAGCGCCACAGCCACACGGCCATGAGAGTTGGCCGCCACGGCAAAGGCAACATCGGCAAGGGAGAAGGTGACCCCGCCGTGGGCGATACCGACGGCATTGAGCATGTCGGAGGTGACGGTGAGTGAGACGCGGCTGTATCCCGGACGCACCTCATCGAGTTTGATGCCAAGCAGGTTGGCGAAGCGATCATGGGCCTGCATGAAGTCGCCGACGGTTTCTGCTGTCTGTTGTTCGCTACTCATTTTTCCCTGGATCCTTTCATCTCTCAATGCAGTGATCCCATTCTCAACTTCTCCAAACTGTCATGTCAATTCGGATTACTCACTCAGTCTGGGTGACTGCGTATTCAGGTGAGCTAAATCACCCCCGCTGCCAGCTATGGAGAGTGAAGCGAAGGCCGAGTCGATTTTGGGGGCTGGATGTCCCAAAATCTTTCATAAGGTCGAAGACTCGCTTAGGGGATTAGATCCACTTGATCGCTGCTTTAATTCGCTTCTCGGTAGTACTGTTGTCGCTACCTTCTTTGCCCTGGATTATGATTTTCTTACCGTCTCCTGCAACCACAACAACACTGACTAGCCCCCCCTCGCCACTGACGACAAAGTAGCCGATCTTCTCTCCTCCTACCTGGGTGACATGGCAGTGGTGTATGGTGCCGATATCAGCAACCAGTTCAGCGCCAACCTCACGAAACATCCCCTCCACCTCGGCATCAGGCGCCCGCTTATCCCGGTATTGCGCCGGTTGTTGGGTGGAGAGCCAGGAGATCATCTGCTGCTCGACCGGTTGCTGATAATTGAGCGAGGTGATCAAACCAAATACCAGCAGCAGTGAGGCGGCGGCGGAGAGTCCCAGAAGCCAATTGTGGGGGGTGATTGCTGGGAAAAGAGGCGTGACGTGCCCTTTCGGCTGCTGCTTTTGCCGGTTGAGAATGCGCTGCTCCAGGCCGGGGGGAATCTCCACCTCCATGGCGCTGCTCAACTCCATTTCGAAGCTCTGCAGTTCGGTCAGCCATTCGGCGCAGTCGCTGCACCCATCCAGGTGCTGCAGCGCTTCAGGCTCCCTACAGCGGGGGTCAGCAGTGAATAGCTCTTGTAGCTCAGTGCATTGCATCATGATCCATCCTCCAGTTGACTGCGGAGTCTGTTTCTGGCTCGGAACAGCCGAGTCATAACCGCCCCTTTTGTGAGGCTTAGCTGGTTGGCGATCTCATCCATGTTGTAGCCGCCGATCACCTGCAGGATCAGTGGCTCCCGATACTCCGGCGCCAGTTCCGCCAGTGCCCGGTGCAGGGTGAATGCCTCGGTACTGGTGTCATGGGTCGTCTTGCCCGCTGTGGTGTCGGGTTCATGCTCTTGATTGATCGGGATCACCTTACGTTCGAACTTCCGTGCGTGTTCCCGGCGCAATATGGTGAAGAGCCAGCTCTTCACCGCTTTCTGATCCTTCAATTGATCAATCGATTTCCAGGCGCGGAGAAAGGTTTCCTGCACCAGATCCTCCGCCAGCTCCTTCTCTCCACCTAGCCAGTAGGCGAAACGGTAGAGGTCGGCTGACCATGTTTGAACCAGCTCTTCAAACTGCTTCTGCTTCTGCTCTGTCTGCGGCATCGCCTGTAGGGTGGTGATTGGGGATGCCGCTAATGTTAACGCTGTGACCATCAATTATCAGTAACTATTCAGCTCACCCCTAAAATCCGCCATTCCTGCGTTACAAAATGATCATTTACACCTGAAAACTCACATTTTGTGCCTTGAACTGACGGATTTTAGGGGCAATCTGAACAGTTACGGCATAGTGCTGAATAGTTATAATTATCAGCTTCTTTCGTGTTGAAAAGAGCTATCTGAATTTATTTATAACGGTCGTGGTTGAAAACCAGGTCGCCGCCGGGTGCTGCTCTATGACAGGCGACGCAGCCGGCGCTCTCTCCCTTGCCCACCTTACCGGCCAGCGCCATCCCTTTGGGGTTGCTCAGTATCTTGCCGCCGGAGGTGTATTTGGCCCAGAACCAATCTTTGGTTTCGGCGTCATAACCGGCGCGCTTGAACATGACTGTGACGGCTTTGAGGTACTTCTCAGGGTCGTTGGCGACGGCGGTTTTGCTCACCCCTTCACCACCATAGTTGCGCTTGATGATCACTTCACCCGATTTTTCAGCGACACTTACCCGAGCATCGATGGTGTCGAGGATAGCGCCATGGGGGTGGGTGCCGGTGTAGGGCGTGGAGATGATCGCATCCTTACCCACCAAGTGGTTGTCACTCATCGCCTGCCACAGTTTTGCCGCATAGTCGGTATCCTCCTTGCCACCAAATGGTGCAGCCGAGACGGTGGCTGAGAGGGTCAGGGCCACTACTCCGGCGGTAATCAGTTTTAGTTGTTTCATCGTTGATACTCCTGGTGTTTGGATTATGTTGGGTTGTTGCAGGAGAAGACCGGGCGGGTTGTCGGGATCTTTCCATGGGATTGAAAAAAGACCATGCGTTGATCATTCAGTACCAGCGCACCGAGGCTGGAGGTGGAGGAGCGGCCCTGATCGAGAGTGGCTCCCGAGTGCTTGTTAAGCAGTAGGTAGTTGCCCTCACCGCTGGTGACCAGGAGACACTTTGAATGGATCTGTGGGCTCACAACCGGGCGGCCGGGCAGGGTTTTTGTCCACAACAGCTCACCGCTGATGCCGTCCAACACCCGCAGCTGGTTGTCGTAACCGGTCAGGTAGATCCGCTCTTCATCAACTACCGGGCTGAAGCTTGCTACCGGATCTTGCCGCTGCAGGCGAACTTCACCATTAAGGCCGTCGATGACGAAAACCCGACCTTCGAAAGTGGTGATGATGACCGAGCCGGATGGGCCGGCTACCGGACGGTAGACCAACTCCTGTCCCAGCGGGCGCAGCCAACGCAGCACACCTGTTGCAGCCTCGATCGCCCTGACGGTGCCATCCTCTCCGCCGGTGATTAGCAGACCGCCGATAATAGCTGGCGGGTAGATCCAGCCCTCACTGATCTTCTGCTGCCGGATCAGGTGGCCGCTCCCGAGAGAGAGTGTGTAGAGGGTGCCGTCGATGCCGGTGGTATAGGCTAGATCGCCTGAAATTGTGGGTGAGAAGAGGCGCCTGCCTGGGCCGAAGCGCCAGCGTACTCCCCCGGTTATTGAGCTGAGAGAAAAGAGCCCGTCACTGCTGCCGACTAGGAGCATACCGGGTGCTTGTGTCGGTTCATCGGTGTGCAGATTGGCCAGACTTGACCAGCGCATTTTCAGCGTCAGCGGATCGTATGCGCTGATCCCCTGGTGAGACATAACAATGGCCGACGATACCTGCTGTGGGTTGGTCGGGTAACCGGTATCGGCCAGTAGTGTCGGGCTGAACAGTATCAACATTAACAGTGTGGCGGGTGGTGGCATGTGAAAATCCCTCGATTCCTCTTCTTGCTACAGGAGACCCGGGATCATCCGCTATGCTTTCCTTGCAACGAGTTTATTAAGACCCGAATCGAGGAGGGCATCTATAGCGACAATGATTGGAGCAGCTTGTTTGAAGAGCCCGAACGGACTTGGTGTTGGGAGGCGCGCTCCTGTGATAAGAGGAGTGCCCGGTTTGCCATCAGGATGACTCTCGCTGCTGGCTAATCATGGGAACCCTCCTAACCCATGTGCTCCTTCAGCGCCTGGTCAATCATCTCGTCAAGACGTTGATGGAGGGCGCCATAAAGCTCTTCCCGCATGGCGGTTTCCAGATTCAGGGTGGTGTGGGTAATGGCTGAGGTGACTATGTTCTCAATCAGTGGGGTGAGTTCATAGCTGAGCTGCAGCCGCAGTTTTTCGCGCATCGCTTCCAGCAGCGGGGCGTACTGTGGTAGACCCAGCCCCAGGTGGGCGGGAGGCAGCGCCTCGTCCAGGTCGTCGATAGTGATACTCTCCCCGCAGATAGGGTCAAGCTCCACCACTTCATCAAGTATCGGGATACCCTGGTCATCGACGGCCAGTTCCAGCTCGCTTCTCTTACTCTTTGAACTCTTTTTTGGAGGAGTCATGATCTTGAATTATTTTTCAATATTGTGGGTATTGAGGGTGTAGCCCCGATCCCGGTAGAGGCGGAAGCGGTTGCGTCCCGCTGTGCGTACCGCCGGATCTCTGTCTATCAACTCGGCGACCCTCTCGAAGCGGCTGAAAAAGTCGGGTACCTCATCAGCAAGGTTGATCAGCACATCATGCTCCTCCCCCGGCACAGTGCCATTGCCTATGAGTATCGGATTGAGAGATGGATCACCCTTTTCAATCAGGGTGTGGGGCAGGAAGCTATCCTCCCGGTAAGTCCACATCAGGCGATCCAGGCGCTGGGACTCAGCCTCTGAATTGGTGTGCAGGTAGATTCGGCGGCGCTGGTTGTACGCCTTTTCAGCGATACGGCAGGCGAGAAGGTAGCGATCCCCCTTCGCCTGGTCACCTAAGATGTAGAAGTCCACCTGGGTCATTTCGACAGTCCACAGCGTTTGAGCAGAAACTCGCTGAGCAGGGCCACCGGCCGGCCGGTGGCGCCCTTTTGTGCACCACTTTTCCAGGCGGTGCCGGCGATATCCAGATGCGCCCACTTCATCTTTTTGGTGAAGCGGGAGAGGAAACAGGCGGCAGTGATGGTGCCGCCCCCTTTGCCCCCGATGTTGGCGATATCGGCAAAATTACTATCGAGCTGCCCCTGGTACTCATCCCACATCGGCAGTTGCCAGGCACGGTCTCCGCCCGCTTCACCCGCCTCCAGCAGTTCACTGATAAGGGCGTTGTCATTGCCCAGCAGGCCGCTGGCATGGGCCCCCAGGGCGGCAACGCAGGCACCGGTGAGGGTGGCGATGTCGATTACCGCCGCCGGTTTAAAGCGTTCGGCGTAGGTGAGAGCGTCACACAGGATCAAACGCCCCTCGGCGTCGGTGTTGAGCACCTCGATGGTCTGCCCCGACATGCTGGTGACGATGTCTCCCGGTTTGTTGGCGTCACCGTCGGGCATGTTCTCGGATGAGGGGACAATGCCGATGAGGTTGATCGGCAGTGCCATTTCGACAGCGGCGGCGAGGGCACCGAATACACTTGCGCCACCGCACATATCGTACTTCATCTCATCCATGGCGGGGGAGGGTTTGATCGAGATGCCGCCCGAGTCGAAGGTGAGCCCTTTACCCACCAGTACCACCGGCTTGTGCTTCTGTGGAGCGCCGTTGTACTCCATGACGATCAGCTTTGCCGGCTGCCGGCTGCCGCGGGAGACCGACAGCAGGGCACCCATGCCCAGTGCCGACATCTGTTTCTCTTCGAGTATTCGCACCTTCAGCTTTTCCGATTGTTTACCCAGGGTACGTGCCTGCTTGGCCAGGTGGGTCGGTGTGCAGATATTGCCGGGGAGGTTGGCCAGATCTTTTGCCAGGGTGGTACCGGCGGCGATGGCGTGACCGTGGTTAATGGCACGCTCTCCCTGTCGGCGGCTGTGGCTGTCGGCGATAAGGAAGTTGACCCGCTTCAGTGGCCGCTTGGCCGGCTTGGCTTCGCTTTTACACTGATTGAAGCAGTACACCTGCTCTTCAATAGCCGCTATCGACTCCCGCAGCAGGCGGTAGCCATCGCTCCCCTTTGGCTCTAGCGTGGTCAGTGAACAGAGCGCTTCGATGGCGTGCCCGCAGTCGAGGTGTTTGGTGACCAGACTCATCGCCTTGCGGTAGGTAGCCAGGTCGAACTCCTTCTCACTTCCCAAGCCCACCAGTAGCAGACGCGGGGCGCGAACGCCGGGGGGATCATAGAGCATCAGTGTCTGGCCACTGTCACCATCCATATCACCCTTTTTCAGAATACTGCTAAGATAACCGCCGCTTGCCTTGTCCACTGCGGCAGCACTGTCAGTGAGCTTGCGCCTTGAAAAGATGCCCAGCACCAGGCAGGCGGTGGGTAGTGTTGCCGGGTCACCCAATTTCAGGGAGTACTCCATAACTTCTCCTACTACTGTTCTGTTTCGCCCTGGGCTTCCGTTTCCTTCAGCGAGCTGTTGTTGAGTCAGATTGGATGTACAGAATATGCTATTCTGAGCCGGTGTCCAAAGCGCAGAAAACGAGGGTAGTCTACAGGCACCGCAACTGACAACCGACAACTGCAAACTGATAACGCTATCCACCAACCCCATGCTATCAATAATTGACCGCTATATCCTGCGCGAGGTGAGCAAGTCTTTTCTTGCCATCATCATCGTCCTGATGATGATTGTGGTGAGCCAGAGTTATATCAGGATTCTTCAGGATGCCGCCTCGGGATTGATCACCACCAGTGTGCTGATGCAGCTGCTGGGCATGGAGGTGCTGGTGATTCTTGGGCAGGTGATGCCCCCCGCCTTCTTCTTTGCCATTCTTTCGACCCTCGGCCGAATGTATCGCGACAGCGAGATTACCGCCCTGGCGGTGGGTGGGGTGGGTACCTACAGAATTTACCGCGCTTTTCTGATGGCGGCTCTGCCGGTGACCGCCCTGGTGGCCTGGTTGACCCTTTCGATACTGCCGTGGGCCAATCAGAGCAAAGTCGAGATAATGACGTCACAGGAGGGGCAGGCGGTGGAGTTGGAGACCACTGTTGCCGGACGTTTCAACGAATTCAGTGGTGGTGATCTGCTCTTCTATGTCGAGTCGATGTCCGAGGACAAGACACTGATGTACAACGTATTCGTGCAAAACCGTAAGAGTGGCAAGCTGGGACTGATCTCCGCCGAGGAGGGTTATCAATACATTGATCAGGAGAGCGGCGGCCACTATCTGGTGCTTACTACCGGCCACCGTTACGAGGGCGCCCCCGGCGACTACAACTACACTGTTGCTGATTTCAGCAAGTACGCTGTTCTGCTCAACAGCAAACCGACCGGGGCGAAAACGCTGCCCACCAGGGCGCTCCCCACCGGCTATCTTTTCACCTCATCCATTGTCCATGAGATGGCGGAGCTTCAACTGCGCATCATGTTCCCTGTGGCTGTGCTTGTCTTCACCGTCATCAGCATACCGTTGAGTAAATCCCTGCCTCGGGAGGGGATCTACGGGCGGATCGTGCTGGCGATTCTCATCTATGTCATTTTTCTCAACTTTCAGGCGGTTTCGGGAGATTGGATGGTCAAGGGCACCACTCCGCTGTGGATGGGGCGCTGGTGGGTGCACCCCTTTATGCTGCTATTGGTGGGGCTGCTGCTGTCACTCCGCTCTCCGGCGCTCAGTCGGCAGCTGGGCAGGCTGCGGTGGGGGTGGCGTTGATGAGAATTCTCGACGCTTATATACGACGCACCATTGTCATGAGCATCCTGCTGGCGCTGCTGATTCTGCTCACTCTGGTTGGCTTCGTCACCCTGATGGATGAGCTGGAAGATGTTGGCAACGGCACTTACCAGCTCATTGATGCTTTCTACTATGTCATTCTGGTGCTCCCCAGGCGTGCCTATGAGGTCTTTCCGATGGCGGTTCTGCTGGGCAGTCTGGTGGGGCTGGGCGGTTTGGCAAGTCACTCGGAACTGGTGGCGATTCGCGGTGCCGGGGTATCGCTGGCGCGCATTGTCCGTTCAGTGATGAAGGCGGGGGGGCTGGTGATGCTGGCGGTGATCCTGGTAGGTGAAGGGCTGGCGCCTAAAACCGAGCAGTATGCAGAGCGGATGCGTGCCGCCAAGATGGCCAACCAGATCACTCTCAAGTCGAAGTACGGCTTCTGGGCGCGGGATAAGAACACCTTCGTCAATATTCGCAGGATACTGCCGGGATCTCAACTTCAGGACATCTATATATACGAGTTCTCGGATGATCAGAAACTGCAACTCTCGACCCATGCGGAGTTTGCCCGCTACCAGAATGATCGCTGGCTGCTGAGCGGAGTCCTGCAGACAAGGTTTACCGCTGATGGTGTTGTCGGCAGGCAACTGGAACAGGCCGCTTGGGAGTCGATGATCAGCCCCTCACTGCTCGATGTGGTGGTGGTGCGTCCCAGTATGCTGCCGGTCTGGGGTCTCTACCACTACGTCAACTTTATGCACGAAAACGGTCAGGAAGCGGTTATTTATGAAGTGGCTTTCTGGAGCAAGGTTATCACTCCGCTGGTGACTCTGGTGATGGTTTTTCTTTCGGTACCGTTTGTCTTCGGCGTACTGCGTTCGGTCGGTGTCGGCCAGCGGATTTTTGCTGGTGCGCTGTTGGGGCTGGTCTTTTTTCTTCTTAATAAGGCGTTTGGTCACATGGCGGTTGTTTACTCTCTCAATCCCCTTTTTGCCGCAGCATTTCCGACGCTGGTTTTTCTCTTCCTCGGGTTTTGGTTTGTACGCAGAATTCACTGACGGCGCTGCTTCGGATGTGAGCGGTATTGGGTGGTTCAATGCTAACCATTAGAATAATCTATACCTGGATAAGCCTATCAGGATTGGCTACAATTGGTTGCAGGAAAACATCCTAGCTTCTCTACAAGTTCGTGCATGCCTGTTATATTCGGGTGGTAGCGGTGACCCCTCTCCAAAGCACGCTGTAAATTTGTTTCCGCACGCTCTGCAGCTGCACCCCTGCTGCCGATGGTTCAGGACAAAGAGTCACCACAACCAAGCTGCAGTACCCTGTGGAGAAGTCACAAAACATCCAAAGGTGACAAACCATGTCAGACAAGGCAATCCTTATACTCGACGGAAAAGAGTACGATTTTCCCATCACTACGGGTACTGAGAATGAACGCGGTATCGATATCTCCACTCTCAGGGCCCGAACCGGACACATCACACTCGATCAGGGTTATGTCAATACCGGTAGCTGTGAGAGCGCTATTACCTTCATTGATGGCGAGAAAGGTATTCTGCGTTATCGCGGTATCCCCATCGAACAGTTCGCCAACGGCCCCAACTTTATCGAGGTTGCCTGGCTGCTGATCTTCGGCCGTTTGCCCCAGACCGATGAGTATCGGGGGTTCGCTGAGGTATTGACCCACGAGGCCAATATCGACGAGGGAATGAAGCACCACTTCGACAGCTTCCCAAGCAAGGCGCACCCGATGGCGATTCTCTCGTCGATGGTTAATGCGCTCTCCTGTTTTCACACTGAGTATCTCGAACTCGATACTCGTGATCAGTTCTGCGCCGCCTCGGCACGGTTGATCAGTAAGATTCGAACCATCGCCTCTTTCTCCTACAGGCACGCGAAGGGTTTGCCCTATATCTATCCCGATCCCACCATCAAATATGTGCCCAACTTTCTGCACATGATGTTTTCGATGCCTTACGAACAGTACATCTGCGACGAGCTGATCCGTGATGCCCTTAACCTGATCCTGATTCTCCACGCCGACCATGAGCAGAACTGCTCCACTTCAACGGTACGAATGGTTGGATCGAGCCATGCCAACCTGTTCGCCTCCTGTTCGGCCGGTATAAGCGCTCTCTGGGGCCCGCTCCACGGCGGCGCCAATGTGGCGGTACTGGAGATGTTGCAGCAGATTCACGATGGCAACCTCACCCCTCAAGAGTATGTCAAGTTGGCCAAGGATAATACCAGTGGCGTGCGGCTGATGGGATTTGGTCACCGGGTCTATAAAAACTTTGATCCCCGGGCCAAATTATTGGGGCAGATCGCCGAAGAACTGCTGCCAAAACTGGGCAAGAATGATCCCCTCCTCGATATTGCCCGCGGTCTGGAGCAGATCGCGCTGGAAGACCCCTATTTTATCGAGCGCCAACTCTACCCCAACGTCGATTTCTACAGCGGCATTATTCTTCGTGCCATTGGTATCCCCGTTGATATGTTTACCGTGATTTTCGCCATGGGTCGGCTACCGGGGTGGATTGCCCACTGGTGGGAGCAGCACGAGGCCAATGGTCGTATCTCCCGTCCCCGGCAGATATATACTGGCGAAGGCATGACTGACTACTCACCGATGGCGGGACGGGAGAGGGGGAAGAGGCCTTAGGCGTTAGAACTAGCCAGCACATCGGCTGCTTTTTTCCAGCATACTCAGCCGGGTGATGACGGTCGATGTGAGCATCAACAGCCTGGCGGTTCGTAGGGTGTCATAGAGAATTGCGGCCGGGAGGCGAGGCAGTCCCACGGCTTATGCTGGGCTGATATCGGTTACTATTACCCTTTTTATTAGGGATAACCCTTAACGCACTGCCTGTTTTTCACAATTCTCAAGACGCTCTTCAGGAGTGAGAATGAGTTCCCCAATAAAGCTATGCAGTAATGCATAACAACAAGGCTAACACATTAGCCAGACCTGGATTCCCAGGCGCCAAAGGAGAATGGAGGTGATATTGCCTCCATGCTGTAACGTTTTCCATCCCGGCTACGATTGTATCCCAGCCGGGGAGGAAGACCCCCCGCATCCCGGATCCCATTGTTGACCGCTCTACTCTTTCGCAAACTGCCGTCCTTGGCTGGCGGTTACTGGGCAAGACCCCCATAATATCCCGACTATGGCTGTAACTTTAAAATCCAGGCTTACTCTGATGCGGCGGATCCCGATGCCGCTGCTCTCGATTATTATTGGACTGTTTTGCGGACTCTTCGTCTGGTTGCTGCTCGACCAGGTTCAGCCCCGGGCGTTGCGCGATATCTTTGCTGAAGAGGTGACAATCCGGTTGGAACAGCAGGCCCGCGAAACTTTGGTTCGCTTCAACAACTCGGTAGCCGCCCACACCTCGACCACCCGGCTGTTGGCGAATCATCGCCGTCTGGCAAACTACCTGGAGCCACTCTATTGGCGTGCAAGTGAGCCCGGCTCACCAAAGCTATACAAGAAGACCCCCCCCTGGTTGCCCGATGCATCACTCTGGCGATCCCTGGTTCAGCCCAGCCATATTCTTCTGCTCGATCTCCAGGGGCGCAGCCGGGAGATTTACCAGGTCGGCGATCGCCCCATGCCGAAAGATTTCAGTGGAACCAATGAGCGGTTACCGACCGAGCACAGGGTCCTCTCCACCTTCACCACACTGGATCATAAGCCCTACATGTTGGTCTCCGAGGCGGCGGAGGATGCAGACGGTGCCGTTGTGGGTCTATTGATGTTGCTGGTGCCTCTGGATGAGCGCTTTCTTATCTCCTCTCAGCAGGGAGCAACTCAGGGTGGTGTGGTCGTCGGCCTGCTGGAGGCGGACGACAAACGTTTTCTTGTCAGTAGTGATGAGCAACGGCTGGCGCCGGGAACACGATTTGATCAGGCAAAACGAGAGTATCAGATCATTGCACAATCATTCTCCGAGTATGAGGGTACGGCAATCAATATGCAGTTTGCCACCCTGGTGCCCGACTCCATTATGGAAGCTACCCGTGAGCGTGTGGCCGCACTTGATCTGCGCCAGCGGCTGGTGGCTGCGGCCGCCTTTATCTCTGTCTTTACCCTGGTATTTTTTCTGCTCTCGGAGCGATTGAATCAGATATTGCGCCGCATCTCACTTTTTTCACAACGTGCTTTGGGTGAGCGGCAGCCGGTGATTGAGTCGGGTAATCAACTGTTTGTGCTGGAGGATTGGATACGCCAGTTTATTCAGCAGGTACGGGAAGCCCGGGACGAGGTGCGGCTGCAGCATGAATCAGAAATTCAGGAGTCGGAGGCGCTGAAGCGGACGCTGATGGAGACCTCCCTGGATTCAATCGTCACCGTCGATCAGGGTGGCGAGATCATCGAGTTCAACAACACTGCGGCGCATATATTTGGTTACAACAGGAAGGATGTTATCGGCCGCGATTTTCCCGCCCTGATGCTGAATCAGGAGAGCCGCCCGGCTTTTCGCCGAATGCTTGCCCGCTCGCTGGTTCAGATGGATGACCTGCTGGGTGAGGAGCGGTGGGAGATGACGGCGGTCAGCTACGAGGGGGTGCCTTTTCCCGTTGAGGTGGCGATTAAACCGATCAAGCTGCAGACCCGGGTGGTTTTCACCGTTTACATGCATGACATATCAAATCGGCGCAAGGCAGAGCAGGAGATTCGCAGCCTCGCCAAGTTTCCCGCTGAGAGCCCCAGCCCGATACTGCGGGTAAATCGCCCCGGCGTAATTATCTACGCCAACCCTGCGAGTGCCCCTCTGCTCGGCTATTGGGGCTGCGAGCGGGGCCAGACATTGCCACTCTACTGGCGTAATCTTGTCCTCGATGTGGTCGCCTCGGGTAACAACTGGGAGAGTCAGGTTACTTTCGAAGATCGTACCTACTCACTGCTGCTGTCACCGGTGGTCGATCTCGATTATGTCAATATCTATGGACGCGACATCACTGCCGTGCGCCTGGCGGAACAGCAGGCGCGGGAGCATCAACAAGAGTTGGTGCATGTTTGCCGCCTCAGCACCATGGGAGAGATGGCGACCGGCCTCGCTCACGAACTGAATCAGCCGCTTTCGGCCATAGCCAACTACGCCAACGGCTGTGTTCGCCGCCTGCAACTCAGTGGCCGGGGGAGTGAGGATATTCTCCATGCGCTGGGCCAGGTCAACACTCAGGCGGAGCGGGCGGGAGAGATCATTCGCCGCCTACGCGCCCTGATCGGCAAACAGGCACCGGTGAGGGCGGTGGCTGATATCCGTGATATGGCGCGGGAGGTGTGTGGTTTTGTTGAGTTTGAGGCGAGAAAGATCAATGTCTATATTGAGCAGGAGTTGGGCCTCAACGACCTTCTCGTGCGGGTGGATGTGGTGCAGATTGAACAGATACTGCTCAATCTTTTACGAAATGCCCTTGATGCATTAACGGAGATGCCGGAAGATAAGCGCAGGCTGTTGATCCGCACCGGCAATAATAATGAGGGCACGGTCTTCATTGAGGTGGTGGATTCCGGGCCAGGAATAGGTCAGGATTCGATTGGCCGTCTTTTTGAACCCTTCTACACCACCAAGGATAGCGGTATGGGTATGGGGCTGGTGATCAGTAAGACTATAGTGGAAGATCACAAGGGCACGATCACTGTCGACTGTCCCGAAGAGGGGGGAACCCGCTTTACCGTAACACTGCCAAGTGATAGGGATAACAATGAACAATAATGCTACCGTATTTGTCGTTGACGACGATCAGGCGATGCGCAGTTCACTGAAGTGGCTGATTGAGACCGTTGGCATGAAAGTGGAGGTGTTTGACTCCGCCGATGAGTTTATCCGCAGTTACTACCCGGGACGCGCCGGTTGCCTGCTGCTGGATGTACGTATGCCGGGTATGAGCGGGCTGGAGCTGCAGGAGTATTTTGTCGAGCAGCAGATCCAGATACCGATCATCATCATTACTGGTCACGGTGATGTACCCATGGCGGTACGTGCGATGAAAGTGGGAGCGGTGGACTTTATCGAGAAGCCGTTCAATGACGAATTGCTGCTCGACAGTATCAGAAATGCACTTACCATCGATGTGGAGCGACGCTCCCAGCAGGCGGAGCGGGCGGAGATCGCCACCCGCCTGGCTCACCTGACCCCCAGAGAGCATGAGGTGATGGAGATGGTGACCAGCGGTCGCGCCAACAAGGATATTGCAACGACGCTGGGAGTGAGCGCAAAAACGGTGGAGGCCCATCGCTCCCGGGTAATGGAGAAGATGGAAGCCGAATCACTGGCCGATCTGGTGAAGATGGCCATTGCCGCCAATATTGAAGAAGAGTGAGCCGGTTTCTCATTAATAAAAAACCAAGCTTGATCTGACATTGAATGCCCGGCGGAGTCAGAACTTACTTCAGCATTCGGCTAAAAGCCTGAAAGTTATCCATCACCCATCTCTCTCGATGCTCGTACGCTGAGAGGGATCATTTAGAAATGGCGTTATATCCCCGTCATTCATTATTTACGATTTAGACACAGGATGATTTTTAAAACTTCTGTGTGGTTATGGGCGGATAGGTTCTCTCACAAAAAAGCCCCGCAACTGCGGGGCTTTTCATTACCGGGTGTGGAGTAATCTATCGATTACTTGTGTACGCCCAGTTTGTCGCGCCAGCCGGGGAAGATATTGTCGGCATCGTGGGGGAAGGATTCGAAGGCGCGGGCGAACTCATTATGCTCTTTCGCGTATTCGATCGGGTCTGCTCCCTCTTTCCAGCACTCGTAGGCCTGCTTGAGGGAGGTGGCACCGGCTGCCGGACTGTCGATGTGGCCGTAGGAGCCGCCACCAGAGGTGTTGATGAGGTTGCCGTGACCCAGGTTCTCGAAGAAACCGGGAAGACGCAGTGCGTTCATGCCGCCGGAGATGATCGGGGTGGTGGGCTTCATGCCGTACCACTTCTGGTTGTAGACCGGGCCCTGGCACTCTTCACGCTCGATCATGTAGGCGATGATCGTGTCTGAGGCATCACCTTCCATTTTGCCGTAGCCCATGGTGCCGACGTGGATACCAGAGGCACCCTGCAGGCGGGACATCTTGGCCAGAACAAAGGCGGTGTAGCCGCGCTTGGCGCTGGGGGAGGTGACGGCGCCGTGGCCTGCACGATGGTAGTGCAGGTACTGACTGGCGTACTGGCGGCGGGCGGTGGTGACCATGCCCGGGCCACCGACGTAGCCATCAACCAGGAAGGCAACCTTGTCGGCGTCAGGGCCAAAGGTTTCGAGGATGTAGTCGGCGCGAGCACACATCTCGTAGTGGTCATCAGCGGTGATGTTGGCGGAGAAGAGCTTGGCTTCACCGGTCTCGTCCTGGGCGCGCTTCATGGCATCGGCCACCAGAGGGATAACCTTCTTGGTGGGGCAGAATACCTGGTTGCCCTGGGGCTCGTCGTTCTTGATGAAGTCACCACCCAGCCAGAACTGGTAGGCCGCTTCGGCGAAGGGCTCGGGGCGCAGGCCCAGCTTCGGCTTGATGATGGTACCGGCGATGTAACCGCCGTTCTCAACAGGGCGGCCAAGGATACGCCACAGGTCGCTGATGTCTTTGGCGGGACCGTCAAACAACTGAATCATGCGCGGGGGGACGTAGAAGTCGTACATTTTCAGGGCGGCGCAGTCACCCATGCCCTGGTTGTTACCAATGGCCAGGGTGAGGAAGGAGACTATCATGGCGCGGCCATCGGTGATGTTGCGGTCGAACAGATCGATCGGGTAAGCGATGCGAACTTCCTCGGTGGCTTCATCTATGTGGTAGACCAGTGCGTCAACACCCTTGGTGAAGTCGTCAGTGGTGGAGACTTCAACGTTGGTGCCGGTGGAGGACTCGGCGGCAACGTGGGAAGCCACTTCCAGGAAGCCGTAGCCGGTGGCCGGTTTCATCTTGTAGGCGGTCAGAATGTGGTTGCCACCTGCGATCAGATCATCTTCACTCAGGCTTAGATCAGAGTAACGGGAGGACTGGTCAAGTGCCATGTCGAGTACCTCTATGGTTGTGGGTTGGTTGAGAATCCATCGGCTTTCGGCTGAAAGTTGCTGTAACCCTTACCGAAAATGTGGAAGCACTATAAGCGTCCTCTTGCATAAACAAAATTAAAAGTTTTTAATGAGATCTATAAGCTCAGCATTATGAAGAAGTGAGCGGACAGTGAACCTAAACTGTTAGAGTGCGCTAGAAAGGGTGGAACATCCCCCTGCCTCCTGCAGTCGTTACCAGGAACATACGCTATGCACCTTACCTTACGCCAACTTAAAGTATTTGAAGCGGTGGCTACACAGCTTAGCTATACCGCAGCAGCGAAAGAGCTCTATCTCAGCCAACCCGCCGTCTCCATGCAGATACGGCAGTTGGAGGATAATATCGGGTTGCCCCTGTTTGAGAAGCTGGGCAAAAAGATTCATCTTACCGAGGCGGGGCGGGAACTCCACGGCTATGGACGTAACATCTCTCATCAGTTGGATGAGATGGAGGAAGTGATGGAATCTCTCAAGGGTGTCAGCCGCGGCCGCCTTGAGATTGCGGTGGCCAGCACGGTCAACTATTTCGCTCCCAAGGCGCTGGGCGGCTTCTCCCGCCTCTATCCCAACGTCAAACTGAGCCTGGAGGTGACCAACAGGCGCAGCCTGGTGAAGATGCTGGAGCAGAATGAAAAGGATCTGGTGTTGATGGGGCAGCCACCCAAGGGGATTGACCTTGATGCCGAGCCCTTTATGATGAATCCTCTGGTGGTGATTGCCCCTCCTGATCATTCCCTGGTCGGGGAGAAAAAAGTGTCGGTCGAGCGCCTGACGGAAGAGACGTTTGTGATGCGGGAGGAGGGTTCTGGAACTCGCCTGGCGATGGAGCGTTTTTTCGATGATCGGGGATTTGAGATCAATCAGGGCATGAAGATGACCCGCAATGAGGCTATCAAGCAGGCGGTGCGCTCCGGGCTTGGTCTGGGCGTCGTCTCCACCCACACCATCGAGTTGGAAGTGGAGGCGGGCAGGCTGGCGATACTGGATGTGGTGGGGTTTCCATTGCAGCGTAAGTGGTTTGTGGTTCATCGCCGTGGTAAGCGGCTCTCCCCCTCAGGTCAGGCATTTAAAGGTTTTCTGCTGGGCGACTCTCTGGATAAAAGCGCCAATATTCCAGTACCTCTAAAAAAGAGATAGCGGGGCGGTGTCCATGGCGGGTAAAATGGCCCGCCTTTACGCTCTGCCGGGCGGATCGATTGCCCGATTTGATCCGGCGAAACTGGATGAATGATCCTAGAATCCCCAGTTGGGCAGGGTGGAGAGTGCACTTGCGGTGGTGCAGTACAAGGCACAACGACGAGGAATAGTTGTTCTATTCCAAGGAGTTGTAACGCCGTAATGCGCCGCCGCAAGTGTGCTATCCGCCCTGTAGCGTAATTCATCCGGAGAGTGAAATAGGTAATCGTGGTCAATGCAATTAAAATCAATGAGTTGCCTCTAGAATGGAGCGGTCAACTGAGGATTCTAGGATGGTGTCACAGCAGAACGAGAATAGCGGTAGTACAGCCGAGGGGGACTACAGTCTCC
Organism: Sedimenticola sp.; assembly: GCA_040505955.1. Classification (GTDB taxonomy): domain Bacteria; phylum Pseudomonadota; class Gammaproteobacteria; order Chromatiales; family Chromatiaceae; genus Vondammii. The sequence continues at coordinate 32,507 of JBEVXT010000501.1, forward strand.
TTGCCGGCATCGATCTGCCCACCGATCTGCGGCAACTGGATGAGTCACAGCTTGAGCGCCTGTCGGAGGAGCTGCGCGAATTCCTTATCACCACCGTCTCTCAAACCGGCGGGCACCTTGCCGCCGGACTGGGTGTGGTGGAACTTACCGTTGCCCTTCACTACGTTTTCAACACTCCCCACGACCGCCTGGTCTGGGATGTAGGTCATCAGGCCTATCCCCATAAGATTCTTACCGGTCGCCGTGAGGAGATGGCAAACCTGCGCCAAAAGGGCGGAATTTCCGGCTTTCCCCGCCGTGAAGAGAGTGACTACGACAGTTTCGGCACCGGCCACTCCAGCACCTCTATCGGCGCCGCCCTGGGGATGGCGGCAGCGGCCAAGCAGCGCGGTGAGCAGCGTCACTCCATTGCGGTGATCGGCGATGGGTCGATGGGCGGCGGTATGGCCTTCGAGGCGCTCAATCAGGCGGGTGATCTCGATCTCGATCTGCTGGTGATCCTCAACGATAACGATATGTCTATCTCGCAGCCGGTGGGCGCCTTCAGAAACCACCTCGCCCGGGCACTCTCCGGCAAGCTCTACACCACGGTTCGTGAGGGCGGCAAGACGGCTCTCAGCAACCTGCCCCAGCTCAGTGAGCTGGTGGGGCGTTGGGAGGAGCATATGAAAGGGATGGTGATGCCCGGCACTCTGTTTGAGGAGTTGGGTTTCAACTATATCGGGCCGGTGGATGGGCACGATTTGGCGACCCTGGTGGCGACACTAAAAAATATGAAAAAGATGTCGGGGCCGCGTCTGCTTCATATCATCACTCAAAAAGGGCGCGGTTATCAGCCGGCGGAGAGTGATCCTTGCGTCTACCACGGCGTTACACCGTTCGATCCCGGCACCGGTCAAATGAATGGTAAAAAGGCATCCGGCCCGACTTACACACAGGTATTCGGCGACTGGCTCTGTGATGCCGCTGCTGAAGATCTGCGGCTGACGGCCATCACCCCGGCGATGTGTGAAGGTTCGGGGCTGGTTGATTTTTCACGTCGCTTCCCCGAGCGTTATTATGATGTAGGCATTGCCGAGCAGCACGCTGTCACATTTGCCGCCGGTCTGGCGTGCGACGGCGTCAAGCCGGTGGTGGCGATCTACTCCACCTTTCTTCAGCGCGCCTATGATCAACTGGTTCACGATGTGGCGCTGCAGAACCTGGATGTCACTTTTGCGGTGGATCGCGCCGGGCAGGTGGGGGCGGACGGCGCCACCCACGCTGGCAGCTTCGACCTCAGTTTCATCCGCTGCATTCCCAATCTGGTGGTGATGGCGCCGTCCGACGAGTTGGAGTGCCGGCAGATGTTGCAGACCGCCTATCTTCACGAGGGACCGGCAATGGTGCGTTACCCCCGTGGCAGTGGCCCCGGTGTCGCTCCCGGCCGTGAGCTTTCGGTATTGCCGATGGGGCGTGGTGAGATCTGTCGCCACGGCAGCCGGGTGGCTCTGCTTGCCTTCGGCAGCCTGCTTGCGGTGGCAAAAGAGGCTGCGGAATCACTGGATGCCGCAGTTGCCAACATGCGCTTTATCAAACCCCTTGATGGGGCACTGATTCTGGAACTGGCTAACCGTTATGATCTGCTGGTGACTCTGGAGGAGAACGTGGTTCAGGGCGGCGCCGGCTCTGCGGTTAATGAATACCTGGCAGCGGCGGGGCAGAGGGTGAGTACGCTCAATCTGGGGCT
>JBEVXT010000501.1:34335-36629 GCA_040505955.1 Sedimenticola sp.
CTGTTGGTGGCGGCGCTTTCAGCCGTTCCCGGGGTGATTGGCACCCAGGCGGCACGTCACTATCAGGATATGGTCGACCGTTTCAGGGCGAATGGGGTTGAAGTGGTCTCCCACAGTTACCACCAGGGTTGGTTCAGCTCTGAGGCCGAGACGCAATTTGCACTGGTGACGCCAAAAGTTGGGGGCGCCTCAAAAGGCGGATCCGGGATTCAGCGTTTCACCCTGCTGAGTCAGGTAACCCATGGTCCATTGACCGAGTCCGGTGGCGGCTTGGCAGAGATCGACAGCCGACTGCAACTGGATGGAGAGCCCCTCTTTCCCGCCGACTACCCTGCGCTTATCCATACCTTTGTGGCATTCGACGGTTCCGGCAAAACCCGGATGGATCTGCCTCCCGCTGATGTTGCCGCCGCCGGTAAACGTCCACAAATTCGCTTTCAGGGTGCTGCGGGAGAGTTGGAATTCGATGCCGCTTTCAGTCAGGTTGATCTGCAGCTCTCCTCACCCGGTATGGTGTTGTTGAAAGAGGGTGTGAAGCAGCTGGATCTGGGTGACCTCCGAATCGACTCCCATACTCGCCAGGGGGTGTCGGGCCTGATGCTGGGCAGTGCCCTGTTTGAGGTGGGGCGCCTCGATGTGCTGGATAGTGAAAGTGGTGATCGGATCAGGCTGGAGGGCATGGGCCTCGAGGCGGAGAGCCGTGTTGACGGCGCTGACATTACCATGGCCGCCGACTATCGTCTTAAACTGGCTGTTGTCGATGAACAGCGCTATGGTCCGGGAAATCTGCGCATTGCTGTAGAGAAAGTACCTGCTCAGGTATTGGTACAGCTGCAGCAGACCATGACCGATATTCGTCGCCGCCAACTCAATAGCATGGAGCGACAGATGGCGGTGCTGGGTGCCCTGGCGGGTAGTGGTCAGGCACTGATGGAGAGCAACCCCAAGCTGGTAATCGACCCGTTACGCCTGCAAACCCGGGAAGGGTTGGTGGAGGGACGCTTCTCCATCCAGCCGGTAGGACTTGAGCTTGGCGACGTCAACGATTTGATGACGCTTCTCAGTAAACTGGTCGCCGAGGCTTCACTGAAGATGCCGGAACCTCTCTACCACAAGCTCTTTATCCGTCAGGTGGAACTACAGTTCCGTCAGCAGCTGAAAGAGGGCGAACAGCTGCCGGATGACCCCGAGTGGAATGCACGGCTGGCCGCTGCTGCTGAGCGCCAACTTAATGGTCTGTTGCAGCAGGGCGTGCTGCAGCGTGATGGTGACCGGCTGGTCACCGAGGCGACGCTTTCGGATAGCCTGCTGACGGTCAACGGCAAGATGATTCCCCTGCCCACCATCACCCAGTAGCTCTACCCCCTGCTACTGTTGGTCTGTAACTATTCAGTGGTACCTGTTTATGGGTTACGTTCTCAGGGGTCGGAGTCGATTGCCCACATCCATGTGGGCAATCGACTCCGACCCCGTACTCTAAAATAGTTACGTTGGTCGTCACTATTTAGCACGGTAGTCTGGAACTCAGGTGTAGGAGCGAACTTGTTCGCGAAGAGCACGTTTCGTAGTCCATCGCGAACAAGTTCGCTCCTACAACATCTCTGTTCCACCATAACTGTGGTTTTCAGGTGTGAGCTGAATAGTTACCGTTGGTCTATAGTTATTCCAAGAAGTGAGTAACTACTCAGCGCAGTTACTGAGGAGAGATAACTGGTTCCTTGGTTCAGGGGAGAAGATGGAACTCACCAATATTATCATCACCACCCGCGTGGCCCATGCCGGTATGACGGTGCGTGAGGCGCTGCAGGAGTGCATCGAACAGCAAGTGTCGGCACTTCCGTTCTGCGATGAGGCACAGCAGGTGACAGGGCGCGTCTCCGTCGAGGGGATCTTCCGCTTTGCTGGCCTTCCTCCGGATATGGTAAAGAGCGCTCACCTTCTGGGTGATGCTATACACCACCTCAATCTCACCTCTGATGAAGTCCGGCAACTGCTACTACAGCCGGTGGAGGCTATGGCCGATGAGACGCTTCCGACCCTGATCCTCAGTTCGCCATTGGTCAAGGCGCTGGTGGTGATGGAGAGTTTTGACACCGACTGCCTGTTTCTGTTGGAAGATGGCAGTTACCGCGGGACAGTGACTCGCTTCAACATCGCCCGACTGATGTTGAAAGAGCACTCGGATGATAGCGTACTAGGATGATAGAGCCCCCCCCCAGCGAGTTTACCGTTGAGATGGCTATTGCCGTGGCCATCCTGGTAGTCAGTTATCTATCGATATTTACCGAGGTGAT
>JBEVXT010000502.1:0-1895 GCA_040505955.1 Sedimenticola sp.
GCTGAGCAGTCAATCAGCACTATCGCAGAGACAACCGTTGTCAAGGATCCCAACGAGCCGGTAGGACAGAATCTGGACGTATTTGCCTGAAAAGGTGCTGTGAGCCACCAGCGGTAGAGGAAGAGGGGCTTACAAAACTGGAAAGAGAGAACGAAAAGGGGTTGGCGGATACCGTTCCGCTGACCCCCTTCATTTGTAGTGAACCAAGTCGGCGTCTATCTGAAGAGACTGACCGCCCCAACCCAAGCACTACTAAGGACAAACACCGTTTTCTGTTGAGGTGATCACCGTATGCCCCGTGGCGCTGATAGCGATTACCTTCTCCCGGCTACCCGTGGTTGGGCTGTTTTGACAAAGCATCAGAGTAACTATTCATCTCACTCCTAAAATCCGCCATTTCTGCGTTCAAAACTGATCATTTAGCCAGGTAAACTCTCATTTTGTGCTTTTTTATCCTTAAATAGGCTCTGTACCAAAATTCTGAAACCCATAGTTATGGTGGAACAGAGGTGTTGTAGGAGCGAACTTGTTCGCGATGGACTACAAAACGTGCTCTTCGCGAACAAGTTCGCTCCTACGCCTAGTTCCAGATTACCGTGCTGAATAGTTACAAACCAGCAACCTTTACGGCGTAAGTAAGCGAAGCCCTGGGATCTGTTTGAAGTCATTAGCATTACTGGTCAAAACCACATAGTCATGGACAATCGCGGTTGCCGCAATCTGAAGATCATGCACGCTCAAGGATTGGCGACGAGTATGTTGAAGCTGATAGGCATACACCTCAGCATAGGTACGAGCTACCTCCAGATCGAAAGAGAGTATCGGCATTGTCTCTATAATCGACTCAGACCAAGTCAGCCGATGGATTCGGTCGGCGGGATTCTTTGCCAGTGCAACGCCTGTCAGGAGCTCTGACACGGTAATAGCCGCTAGAAAGTAGTGATCATCCCCAGCCAGCAAAGAAGCCAGATCCAGCCTGTCGTTCTCTGCATCGATGAAAACATTGGTATCAACTACGATTCCCATGGTGATGGTGGTAATGAGGCATTGTTACGTATGGTTTGAAGATCGTCAGCCAATGAACTCCGCTCTTTTTCTGTCAGGGGATTGCTTTTCAGCAGCTCCAGCAGCTCAGCACCAGAGGCTCCCTCATTTCTTGGGGGTACCAGCTGTGCTACTTCCCGATTACCTCGGGTGATAGCGATCCGCTTTCCAGAAACTCGCACCCGATCAATGAGCGTCGCCAAATTGCGCGCCAGATCCGTTGCTGTCACATGATCTCGTACTGTTGCCATTAGAGAATTACTCATTTTGCATAGTTTATGTACACTATGTATTTTATACAGAATAGTAAAATATGTAAATTTATTGCTTCTCCAGGCCACTCCCCTTATCGCCTTTCCAAGCCCCCATGAACCGCTGGCGCACCACCCCCAACCCATAAGGACAGGCAGGATTTGCTAGGACATCACTCAGGACAAATTACCACTCTACTCTGCTGCAGAGCTTACAAAGCTCATTGAAGCAGCTGAAAGTGTGCGTGATCTGGGGAAAGGAAGACCGGAGCTGGTGGTATTGCGAAGACTTAATATCGGATAGATCCCGCAAAACTCCCGCACAAAGAAAAAGGGTTAGCAGTCACTTACCTGCTAACCGCTTTCGTATATGGTGGGCCGTGGGCGACTCGAACGCCCGACCAATGGATTAAAAATCAAATAAACAAACCTGTAAAATCAAATAGTTAACTGCTTTTTATTTTGGGAAAAACGCGATTTTTGCGCTATATCAATCAATGAGTTATGGTTTGACCCAATTAAATAGATACAATATTATGCTGCATAACATAATTTTTAACGAGCTGAGGTCATCCACATGCCAGGCAAGGGAAATTCGAT
>JBEVXT010000503.1:0-3014 GCA_040505955.1 Sedimenticola sp.
CAAGTGATGGGTGTCCTGGTCTTTTTACATCCATTTCAATCAACGCTCCATCCATCCATTCATTCATTCATGCTTGGGCATGAGTCGGCCTGTCCTGATTTCAACAATTACCTTTCTCCCCTCCCAATTCTCTTTATTTTCACCCTCTGTCTTGCACAATTAGGTCGTATTCGCCTGTAACTATCTAATAAATTAGTTGGTGGTTGAAGTTGCTTTAGTGGTGGGTGTCCTGTCTTTTTGTTCACCTGAATTTTGCCTGGAGCTGGATCAGAGTCAGGCGTGGTCTGATGATGAAGTCGATCCTGCACCAGAATTCGAGTATGACCAGACGGTGGGCTGGTAGCCCTCTGCTCCCACAATGAGTATACAAATTCGCAGGCTTGGTTAAGGCCTGTGCCAAGTCTTCTTGTGCTTCTTTTTCTCATTTGATGGGTTATAGGGAGAAACAAGCCATTTTTTCGGTATTTCCGGTGTTTGGTGGGGTATCAGCATAATCACTTCCGCCAAAATCCGTGGGGCTGGTGGGTGATGCCTCTCTGAATACCGTGATTTTGGTTGATTTTATGGGTTGAAATTCCTATCCTTGACGGTCCGATATCCAGAGTGCGCTTATCCTAACACCTTAGAAGTTGCGGACGCTGTTTCTTGTGCTCCTATTATTGATTATCATATGGCATAGCTTGTATAGGGTTTATTCCCTTGCAGATATGGATATTGCCCAAAAGGTGTTCACTCATAATGATAAAAAATCGCTCCCGCATAAACAGCGCAATCATCACTCTAATCTTGTTGCTTGTTGCCTCACCTCTTTTTGCCTCTATTAGCGATGAACCGAAGACCTTACTCGAGGATCTGGTGCCTGAGCGCTGGCAGCAACAGGCGGTTCTGTTGACCAATAAGCTCTTGGATAGGCACCACTATAAAAAGCAACCACTGGATGATGTTTTGGCATCGAAGATATTCGATGGTTATCTCAGCGCATTGGATCCAGAACGCATCTTCTTTGATATGGATGATATCAATCGCTTTGAAATCTATCGTTACCGCTTGGATGATGACCTCAAACGCGCTGAACTATCATCGGCATTTGATATTTTTAACCACTATAGGCGGCGGGTGGAGGAGCGGGTGGAGTATGCCAAGCGACTTCTCAGAGAACCCCTGGATTTCAAGCGCGATGAGCACTACCAAACCAATCGCAAGGAGAGCCACTGGGTGGGGGGTAAGCAGCAACTTAATACCCTTTGGCGTAAGCGGGTAAAAAATGACATTCTGGTATTGCGCTTGAGAGGGGTGGTTGAAAAGGAGATCAAGGAACGTCTGCGGATGCGTTACCAACGCATAGCACAAAAAAATCGCCAAATGGGTGCGGAGGGAGTGATCGGTATTCTGATTAACGCCTATACCCATAGTCTTGATCCGCAGACCTCCTATACGCCTCCTGCAAAGGTAGCGGCATCGGCTCTTAGTGGACGTAGATCACCGGCTGCTGTGGGGCTGGTATTGGCGGAAGGTGATCAGTATTCAGTGGTGAAGAGAGCTGTGCCCGGTGGTACGGCGTGGCGCAGTGGGAAGGTTAAGGCGGGTGATCGAATCGTCGCTATTGGGGAGGGTGATGCCGGGCCGATATTGGATGTTATCGGCTGGCGACTAAACGATGTGGTGGAGCGCATACGGGGAGAAAAGGGCTCTAAATTACGCCTGTATCTTCTGTCGGAAGGTGACTCAACGGATGCCCCTCCAAGAGAGGTGACACTGACACGCGATCGAGTTGATTTAAGTGACCAGCGGGCCAATGCCTCCATCGTGTCCGGTATCGATGGCTTAAGAGGGCATAGAATAGGGGTGATCACTATACCAACGTTTTACAGGGACTTTCGTGGGTATGCCAAAGGAGACAGGGAGTTTAGTAGTGTCACTACGGATGTTCGCCGCCTGTTGAATAAACTTAAGGGCGAAGGGGTGAGTGGTGTTGTTGTCGACCTGCGTGGAAACGGTGGCGGCGCCCTGGTTGAAGCGGTTGAGCTTCCGGGCTTGTTCATCCCTTCGGGGCCTGTGGTTCAGGTGAAGAATTCAAGTGGTGAGATCGAGGTAGAGAAAGATAAGGATGGTGAGGTCAGCTATGCGGGGCCGCTTGCTCTATTGGTTGATAGTGGTACTGTATCGGGGGCAGAGATTTTTGCAGCTGCGATCCAGGATCACCAGCGGGGTATAGTCATAGGTGAGCCGACGTTTGGCAATGGCACAGTGCAGACGGTGGTTGATCTCAGCAGCCTGCTTAGTAAGCAGACTACACCCCTCGGTTATCTGCACATAACCGTGGCTCAGTTCTTCCGCATCAATGGCAGCAGCACCCAGATAAAAGGGGTGGTGCCGGATATTGTTTTTCCTCACGAGGCGCTCTCCGATGTGAGGGGGGAAAGTCTGCGGGAAAATGCGCTTCCCTGGGTTAAGATACATGCGACGGAATATACCCCTGTCGGTCTTGGCTCGCTTGTCTTCTCTCGGTTGGGGCACGAGCAGCGCCTTCGTGATGACTTGGGGCTTCATTATCTGATGCAAAAGAGAGAGGCTAAGAGGGGGCAACGGATGACTAGAGTTTCACTGGATGAAGCAGTACGCCTCCAGGGAGGGCAGAGTCAATCCAGTGGGCTTGCCGTGATGGAGCAGCAGTACCTGGCATCTGCACCCAAGCCGCCGCTGTCTGTTGATATCGAGGAGCGTAGTTTGCCTAAAACGAGGGATCCACTTCAAGAAATCATGACCAATGAGGCAGCGCGAATTCTCTCTGACTACATTGAGAGTACAGGGGAATCAGGACAGGCAAGCCTGAAAAACATTTCAGAAAAAGCCGACGATTCAGGCCCTGCGCAATTTTGGTGACTTTACTGCTCGACTGTGACAATGCCCGTCATTTCAGGATGAGGGCCGCATCGGTATGGGAAGTTGCCGGGTTTGTTGAAGGTGCGCAGGTAGGTCTCGTCAGGGAAGATGTAGTCCGGCTCCGGGTCCCC
>JBEVXT010000504.1:0-2830 GCA_040505955.1 Sedimenticola sp.
GCCATCCTCTCGCAACAGCAACTCCTTCGGACGCACCTTGCCATTGTAGTTAAAGCCCATAGCATGACCATGGGCACCGGTATCATGAATGCAGAGAATATCCCCATCCTCCATCCTCGGCAGTGAGCGCTGGATGGCAAACTTGTCATTGTTTTCACAGAGAGAGCCAGCAACATCCACAATCTCCTGCTCACCGTCCTCTTTACCCGACACGGTGATGTGGTGATAAGCTCCGTACATACTGGGGCGCATCAACGCAGACATACAAGCATCCACCCCCACATAGGTGCGATAGATCTCCTTACGGTTAATGGCGGTGGTCACTAAAACACCATGGGGGCCAGCAAAGTAGCGCCCACTCTCCATATACATCTTTGGTGCATAGCCATTTCGTGCCTTGAAATCATCAAACAGCTCGGTAATCTCTTTTGCCATGGAGTCGATATCAAGGGCCTCATCTTCCGGTCTATAGGGAATACCAAGGCCGCCGCCAATATTTATGAATTCGAAGGTGATACCTAATTCAGCTGAGATCCACTCTACCAGCTCCAGCAGTGTGCGGGCTGTCTCCACCATGTAGCTGTAGTCCAGCTCATTGGAGGCAAGCATGGTGTGGAGACCGAAACGTTTGGCACCTCTCGCTATCGCCTGTATGTATGCATCAGGTAGCTGATCGTGAGTAACTCCATACTTCGCCTCCACCGGTGTACCGATGATGCTGTTACCGGTACGCCTCTGCCCCGGGTTATAGCGAAAACAGATCAGCTCCGGCATCTCCGGCACCTTATCCACCAGAGAGATATCATCTAGGTTGAGGACACAGCCGCCACCAGTGGCGGCCGCGGTAAAATCACCCTCACTGGTATTGTTGGAGGTGAACATGATCGACTCACCCTCGGCACCAAGCCCCCGACTGAGCAGTAGCTCCGCCACCGAGCTGCAATCAAAACCAAAACCCATGGAGGCCATGATATCCATGACGCGTGGATTGGGATTTGCCTTGACTGCGAAGTATTCACGAAACCCCTCAATGCCTGAGAACTTCTCTATCATCGCCTTACCAGTTTCACGCATTCCCTTCTCATCATAGATATGAAAGGGAGTTCCATAGTGTTTGGCGATGCTCTCCACTATTGGGGAGAGACGGTTCTGGAAATCATTGGTCATCGGCATCGTTAACTACCTGCTTAAAACGGTGATATTGAGTGTCAAAAGTACATTCACATAGATATTCGCAACCGCTCCATAGCGAAAACCATGCAAATTTAGACTCATAAACGGTTTTGACCGTAAAAGGTGCTCAAACGTCACCCTTCACGGCCAGCCATAAAGGCACCATTGATACGCCCTACGGATCAGGAAAAGATGGATATTACAACGCCTTGGCAATACGCTCCATCGCTTCCTGAACATTATCAAGACTATTGAAGGCACTGATGCGGATATAGCCTTCACCACAGGTACCGAAGCCTGCACCAGGGGTACAGACAACACCGGCATTGTTGAGCAGTTTATCAAAGAAGTCCCAAGAGCTGCCCTTAGCATCCACCCAGATATAGGGTGAGTTTTCACCACCAATACAGTCGAAGCCCAATCCCTCCATCTTCTGACGGATATAGGCGGCATTATTCATATAGTAGGAGATCAACTCCCTCACCTGGGTCTGGCCTTCATCACTATAGACCGCCTCTGCTGCGCGCTGCACCGGATAGGAGACACTGTTGAACTTGGTTGTATGACGTCGGTTCCATAAGGAATGGACAGAGACTTTCTCTCCAGACTCGGTGTAGGCCATACAGGCTTTCGGCACTACCGTGTAGGCGCAGCGGGTGCCGGTAAATCCAGCAGTCTTAGAGAAGCTACGGAACTCAATCGCCACTTCATGAGCACCTTCGATCTCATAGATAGAGCGAGGCATACGCTCATCCTGAACAAATGCCTCATAAGCCGCATCGTAAAGAATCAAGGCTTTATTATCACGCGCGTAATTAACCCACTGCTTTAGCTGCTCTTTTGTCGCCATGGCTCCAGTGGGATTATTAGGGAAGCAGAGATAGATAAGATCTACCGGCTCTTTGGGCAGATCTGGGATAAAACCGTTCTCCCGACTACCATCCAGATAGACGAAGCCCTGATAACGCCCTTCACTCCAGTCACCCGAGCGGCCAGCCATCACATTGGTATCAACATAGACTGGATAAACAGGATCAGGAATAGCTACCTTGATATCAGTTGAAAATAGCTCCTGAAAATTACCGGAATCGCACTTGGCACCATCACTAACAAACACCTCATCCGCGTCGATATTGGCACCACGGGACTGAAAATCACCCTTGGCAATGGCTTCTCGCAAAAAGTCATAGCCCTGCTCCGGGCCGTATCCGTGAAAACTGCTATCACTAGCCATCTCGTCCACTGCCGCATGGAGAGCCTTGATACAGGCATCCGGCAAGGCCCGGGTTACATCACCGATACCCAGGCGAATTATCTTCTCATCCGGATTTGCATCTACATGGGCGCTTACCCGTTTGGCGATATCGGAGAAGAGATAGGAGGCCTGTAGTTTTTGGTAGCTTTCATTAATTTTAATCATATAACACCTTAGTTATAATGGTATATTTCATAGTATGGAAATAATTAGTATGAGTGGCATTTGAATCTAAGACGGTCACCCAACCACAGAAGCACAATCAGAACTCTACATAACACAGCGGGTAACCGATTACACCCAAGAAAGTGCTCCTGCAGTCAGGTTGACTCCCTGTGTTAAATAGCTACAACTGTGATTGTATATTATTCAAAACACCGAGAACAATACACCTTGTTACTC
>JBEVXT010000505.1:0-6290 GCA_040505955.1 Sedimenticola sp.
CTGGTGACACAGTAATATGACATTATTTGGATTTGATAAATTATTATTTTTCTAAAATGTTCTAAAATTCGTCTCAAGATGTGTTCCGGTGTTGGTGGCGGTGGTGATGGCAGCAAAATTCTGAGCTCTGAAGAAAATTGTGTTTTACTTACCTTTAAATGGTGTAGTCGTGATATAGATATCGTGAACAGTGTCTATGACATCCATGTCAATGTTTTAAACTTTTAGAGCGAAATATTTTACTAATATTGATGTGAATTATCTGATAGGAAAAATCAAACTGAAAATTTTGAGTTTCGCTCACCCACCTGGCGTCACTCGCCGCCATTTTAATTTTCGGAAAATATTTCTTATTCCTTCTTATTGGCTATTTTAAAACAATAACTATATTCTTATCGATGTGTATATACACACTGACACTATCGCTTGTGTTTTATTGACGTTCTTAAAAACGAAAATGTGTATTGTGACATCCTGTGACTAAAAACTGAAGGTTTATGTGTGTTGTGATGCCCTTGAAATTCTAAACGTTTCGCTACAGTGAAAGTTTTACACTGAATTTTATTCTGTAATAATCGCTTTTAAACCATTATACATATTTTTAAACTGGTCTTAATAACTTTACTTAGAAGTTACTAAAGTGAATTTTACCACACCAAAAATGGCGTCCCAAGCGGTTACCCCCATAATAAACAGCCCGGCCGATATTGATCGAACGTGCATCCAAAAAACTTACACACTGAATCCGGAAAAAACTATAAAAAAGAAGATTGATGCGACAAAGCGTGTTTCGATTGAGTACAATGCAACTGGCGGTGGTATTACTGCAAAGATGGATGCAGCATCATTTGAGATGTTCAAGTTTGCATGCGAAAAACACTTTACTGATTTATCTACACAAAGCAATGAACGCATGGTAAACCTCGACAAATCAGTTGATACTAAAGGCAACATAGTGCAGTTTACTTATAGCATGCGCTCCGATACTGACTCATTATATACTCTGAACTTGTATACAACAAAATGTACATTGCTTATAAATGGTAAATCCACCAAACAGTTCCTTGATATTGATCTACCCAGTATACACAAACTGATGACAAACATTACACTTCAAGGCAAGAAAGTTAATATTGATGAACTTAACAGAGTAATGAATGATCAACTACAGAAACTTCTGGATGCAACACAGAAAATGAGTACCAATTATTTGCCTGCTGCTCTCGCATCCCCGGTTATACCTATAAGCCCAGAAAAATGCACTAAATGCAAGAAAGTCTGCAGATCTCGTGCAGTTATGTGTTCACAAAATCATTGGGTGCATTATAAATGTGCTAAACTCTCGAGCTCGGAAATCGACAACATTGAAAACAGTAATGACAATATATATACATGCTCAATGCATACACAACTGATAGTACCGGCCATTACAAACACCTTTAGATCGCCAAATACGTCTGCAAAGCAAATCCTGCATGATGAAAATGACACTGCTGATACATGTTCTATATGTTTGTCAGAAATTCTGAGCAATGCAAATAGCTGCGAAAAATGTCACTTGATATGTCACACTGAATGTCTCAATGACTCTCAGATTTGTGCTGCATGCAGTGCTACAGATAATCAACATGAGATGCAATCCAATGCTACAAGCTGCAGTCCTATTAAAGCACAATCTATTGTTGTTACTGATGGTCAATCTCAGTCACAATCCAGTGCTACTGATAACCAAGAAAAGTCGCAATCCATGATACTACAAAACGTGACTACCATACTGAACTCTACAGAAAACGAACAGTGCATACGTTTGGATAACATAAGTGCGAAACAAAAACAATTACGTGCATTAGATACAAAATTGAAGAAAAAGGAAGATGATTTGAAATTGAGAGAACATAAGCTGAAACAATATGAAAATGAACAGAACAAGATGGAGAATCGGATTGAATCTTTAGAAGCTAGAAATAAACAGCTTGAACTAACAGTAACAACACTGAATAGTAGGCTACAAATGCTTGATGGTCTACCACAACCAACTACAGCTACTACTCAACCTCCGAGTAGCTCAAACTTTAATAATTCTGCATCTGCTAGTGGGTACGACATGCTTCTGCACAGGATTCATGATAAGGTCACAAACTTTATTCTTGATAGAGTCGACAACCAAATTGATGAAATTATTAACAACAACAACAAGATGCAAAATCAGCACCATACTATAAACAGTAATGACTATAGCGTGAATACTGCAGATAATTTGTCTCCAAGTAACAATGAACATGTTGCAACAAACAACTACGTATCAAATACCTACACTGAAACCACTGACCAAGCTCCAGCTTACAACCCTCCTACATATGAATACCATGCAACGCCGGTACCGATTACTACAGAAAATAACGTACCTTATTTGCAAACTGGACAACATTTTGAAAATATTTTGCCGTCTAAACACAACATTCAGCCGGAAGAACAATCGACAGCCCAACGTACATATTTACCGCCTGAAACTACTATAGGTTCTACAACCGTATTGAGTCACTCCGACCTTTATGGGCGGCCCATTAGATATGAGAACGACTGGACCGCCTATGAAAAGGAAATGCAGCAGTATTTTTTAGAGAACCGCAACCTACGAAGAATAGTGATTTAACAGAATGCGAGGTATTACCAGTGATAAACGATAGTGTATTAAATATAGCTACCTTTAACTGTAAAAATGTACAAACATGTAGCCCAGCTATTAGTGAACTTTCAAAAACTACTGATATTATACTACTCCAAGAACATTGGCTATTCAAATGTCAACTCCATCTACTTAATGAGGTGAATGACCAATATATTGGTTCCGGAAAATCCGTAGACATGAATGATCCAATCGCTCCTGTGCAAATGCCGCGCGGTTATGGTGGGGTTGCAATTTTATGGAACAAAAACATTAATCATCTTGTTACGGATTTGGATCTTGGAAATGAACGGATAAAATGTATTGAAATAGAAGCCCAAAAACCCATTCTTATCATGTGTGTATATATGCCATGCCGAGGGTCAAAGGATAATTATTTAGACTTTCAAGACTGTATCGCACAAATCCATGAGATCATACAGACTTTCCAACATACGCATCGAATATTAATTGGTGGCGATTTGAATGAATCTGCCCTGACTATAGCAGACAATCGCAGGAGTCGATGCCTTCATCAATTTCTCCGTGAAAATGAATTGGTCACCTGGGAAACTGACTGTACCTTCATACACCCGAATGGAAAAGATTCATCTACTATTGACTTTTTCCTTGCTACAGATAGAGTCAAACAAGTTGTGAACAGTGTAAAACGGGTAGACGACTGTATTAGCAATGTATCTGATCATTACCCGGTTTCTCTTGAAATGCAAGTTAACTTGGCTAATAAATCACCAATGAAGACTATTGCAACAAATAGCAGACTGAACTGGAAGAAAATCGATACAAAGCAATATCAGTCCACAGTGGAAGAAAATTTATCTCGGATTGACTTGCCATATGAAGATGTCGACCAACTAATTATTAGTCTGAATAGCGTTATGGCAGACAGTTCTAAAAGCTGTCACCTGATTACGAATGGAAGACGAAAGCGTCCGAAACTGAAAGTGATGAACACTGAAATTGCAAATGCTATTAAAGCCAAAAAAGTTGCCTTCTATAATTGGAAAATTAATGGCAGACCAAACTATGTAACCAGTGAACTCCTGTTGAAAAAAAAGGAAACAACTGTAAATCTACGTAGAGAAATTCGACTTGAAGTTGCAAAAAACCGGAATAAAGATAAAGAAACAATCATGCATTCACGACAACAAGATAATGCACTATTCCATAGACTTATAAATAAACAAAGAGGGAAGAGTCGCATGTTTATTGAAGATCTCTATGTTGGCAATGAGCTCTACTCCAATGATAACATACTTGATGGCTGGCATCAACACTTCAAGTCACTTGCAACTAGGGAGGACTATACTGGCTATGATACAGACTACCTAAACATGACAGCGAGAGAAGTACACACCATACAAAGAATATGCACAGATACTGCACATCAACCAGTTACCATCAACGAGGTAGAAACAGCCTGCAAATCGCTGAACAGAGGCAAGGCCCAAGATGTATATGGTATATCAGCTGAACATCTATTCTATGGTGGTGCTACTCTACTGCGTACAGTTCAGACTGTAATAAATGCCATACTATCCACTAACTCAGTCCCTGATTGTATGAAGCTTGGCACGTTGAATCCCATATTCAAGAACAAAGGTAGTGTTAAGCAATCCGGAAACTATAGAGGAATTACTATAACACCAACCATAACCAGGCTTCTTGAAACAATCCTGAAAAATAGAATCGAGCATATACTACAGAATGAACTGAACCCGTTGCAACGAGGATTTACTAAAAACTCGTCTCCAATGAACTGTGCGTTAATGATAGAAGAACTTATAAGGCATAACACAGACATTAATAAACCAACATATATAGCCTTTATGGATGGCAAATCTGCATTTGACGTCGTCGTTCACTCTAGTCTCATGAGAAAGTTGTATCACATGGGTGTTAATGGAAATAATTGGACAATTATCAATAGCCTACACCAAGGTGCTCGAACTGCAGTAAAATGGCGAAATAAACTGTCTGATCCATATATTAACCAACAAGGTGTACGACAAGGAGGCGTTCTCAGTGCTGACCTCTATAAGGTATATATTAATGAACTGTTAGATAGGCTCTCAAATACTGGAATTGGAGCCACTATTGGTAACATAACGGTACCAGCCCCCACATGTGCGGATGATGTTACACTTATCAGCAGTGACCCGAATGAACTACAGAGGCTAATCAATATAACTAAAGACTATAGTTTCATGGAAGGATACCAATTACAGGAAGTAAAAAGTGTAATACTAAGAGTTAAAACCTCCAAACGTGAATATAATGACAATGAAAGCTGGACTTTAGGTGATAAACATATGCCAATTGTTGACAGTACCACTCATATGGGAATACTACGGACTACAAAGTCACAGGAGCATCATGCTGTAGAAGACAATATTCAAAAAGCGAAACGAACTCTCTATAGTTTGATGGGATCTGGTCTACATGGGGAAAACGGTTTAGACCCGGAAACCTCTACATCACTAATCCAGACATATGTGCTGCCCGTGTTAACCTATGGACTTGAGGTCATCATACCTACAGGGAAATCGCTCACTATGCTTGAGGTTCAATTTAAAAAGATTATCAAGCATGTACTCTCCATGTCAACACATACAGCTGATCCTGCAGTATATATGCTCTCAGGATTTCTGCCGATCGAAGCCTGTATTCACAAAAAGATACTGTCACTATTCGGTAATATCACAAGATCACCAAATACATCAATTGAAAAGCAATTAGCAGAGCGACAACTCGAAGTAAAATCAATGAACAGTAACAGTTGGTTTATTGCGGTGAAGAAGATCCTCTTGAAATACGATCTCCAATCTCCCGATGAATTGATCCAAATGCCTCCTAAAAAACAGGAATGGAAAAGAATAATCAACAAAGCGGTGAATGAAAAATGGACACAATGTATTGTAAACCAAGCAGAACTTTACTCATCACTGAACCAATTGTCCAAAGTATTTATTCCTGGAAGATGTCACCCTGCAATAATTCCATACCAAAACAGCTACAGAGATGTGAACCGTATCCCAATCAAAGTAAAGATTCTCACCGGGACATATATACTGCAAACAAACAGAGTTAAATTTAACCAAAATGAAGTCAACAAAACCTGCTTACTATGTCATGAAGCTGATGAAGATCTGCAACATTTCCTACTAGACTGCAAAGAATTACGTGAACTGCGCGATCCCATCATGACGGACATAGTCAAAATTTTGAACATTTTGAATGACGAGTGCCCAAGTGTTACCAAATATAGCCTGCTCCAACTTATAGTGGACTGCAATATATTGCACACCGACACCGAATGCGGAAACACCAAGTCTTATATGGAGCTCCTGCAGTACAACAGTCGTCGACTATGCTATACACTACATGGCCTCAGATACCGTAAACTGGAACTGTTGCCGAAACGTCCCGGCAGAAATAGGACAATACAACACACATAAACTTCATGGTCTCGAACTTATTTATTCTACCAGCTTAAATTGTATCAATATTGTAAACAACTTGGTGATGGACACTTTACATATATCTCTGTGGTGAAGGAAGCTACTAGTGTCATACTAGGTGTGCCTACGAAGGCAGAATCTAT
>JBEVXT010000506.1:0-11185 GCA_040505955.1 Sedimenticola sp.
ACTGCTCAAGAAACACCACACCGTAGGAGTGAACTTGTTCGCGATCAGCTTCGTAGGAGACTCTTCGCGAACAAGTTCGCTCCTACGCCATGATTCAGCAGGGTCAGGTTTACCTGCAGGCTCTACCTAACACCATTTACTGCCATCACTGTTCAAGAAACACCACACCGTAGGAGTGAACTTGTTCGCGATCAGCTTCGTAGGGGGCTCTTCGCGAACAAGTTCGCTCCTACGCCATGATTCAGCAGGGTCAGGTTTACCTGAGGGGTGAGCTGTATAGTTACTTATTCAGCACTATTGAGCGGGAGTGATATTTGCGTCTGCTCGCGGGCTATTTTTCCAGCGTTTGCTGAATTCCACCAAAATCACGAATCCAGGTGATTGATCCACCCCGGCCAGCACTAAAGCTCGTTTCTGCCTCTTTTGCCTCTGAGTAGCCGATAAAGCTGCCGATGATAACACCGTACCAGGAGTCTCCGGAGCTGTGCTTGAAACGGAATATGGCCGTTGGCCACTCACTCTTGAGCAAGCGGTAAAAGTTTTCGGCACTGGCTTGTTTGTTACTACTGAACAGTTGCAGGGTGTAATAATCCGATGCCTGCTTCTCTATCCAGTTTCGCCCACTGACATAGGGGTTCTCTGCAGCTGCGGGTTCCAGCCCGGAGGCTTGGTCAGCCTCTGTAACCGGCTTTACCCCCTCTTCCGCCAGCTCTGTTTCATTAGCAGGTTTCGTTTCATTAGCAGGTTTCGTTTCATTAACCGGTTCCATTTCATCAACCGGTTTCGCTTCATCTACCGACTCCGTTTCAATAACCGGCTCCGTTTCAATAACCGGTTCCATTTCATCAACCGGTTTCGCTTCATCTACCGGCTCCGTTTCAATAACCGGTTCCATTTCATCAACCGGGGCGACATAGTCAATGGATGCCGTCACCATCTCTTTGGCTTCATCTTCCAATCCCAGTATCTTAGTTGCCATTGAGCGCATCCGGTCACTCTTTTGGGTATCGGTAACGCTATTTAGTCCATTGTAATCACTGGTACTGAAATTGAGATTCAGTCCCCTCTTCTCCACCCCGGAAAATGGATCAAAATCAGAATCTCTGAAGATAATTTGTTGAGAAGAAGAGGTCACGGTGCTACTCCTTCCGGTTGTGGAAGGAGCTGCTGTTTCCGTCGTATCGGGTGTGATTGAACTTTCCTGATCACCGAGAGAGCGGCTGTTCTGCTGTGGTGCAGGGCTGTCTACTGAAGAAGCTGGCTGGGCGGCCTGTAAAGAAGATTCCGGTTTAAGTGGAACCTTGAGTCTATCAAGAGTCTGCCGTGCCTGAGAGGAGCCGGCAAGAGCGGCGCGCCGATACCAAGTAACTGCACGCGGGTAGTCCTTCTCCACCCCCTTGCCAAGGTAGTAGAGTACGCCAAGACTGTACTGTGCCCGGGCAAAACCCTGTTTGGCGGATCTCTCCCACCAGAGAATCGTCTGTTTCAGATCCTTTTTTACATAGCGGCCCCGTTGATAGCTGTTGCCCAGAGTGTATTGGGCCGGGGCAAAACCGCTCTCCGCCGACAGGGAGAGAAGTTCAAACGCCTGCACTTCATCCTTTTTTCGCCCCAGACCAAGATTCAACAGTGTACTGAGATAGAACTGGGCACGGGCATCTCCCTTCTCCGCCTCTGGCTGCCACAGATTATAGGCTTCATCCCACGCCTCGCGTTTGAAAGCGCTGTAACCCGCTCTAACCGGATCAGAGACGGCCTGAGCTATGACGGAAAATAGCAGAAGCGGAAAAATAAAGGCGTAAAATCTATCCATGAAGAGTTGAACCCTCCGTATCGATGTAATCAGCGATATCAGCCAGTTGTTTCGAAAGCCCGTGGCTTCTCAATATTCCCGTGCATACCTGCCACATTCGAGTGGTTGTGATCACTCCAGCAGCAGTTGCAGATTATCGATCAGACGCGCTTTGCCCAGGTAAGCCGCAGCAACAATCACCAGCGCACGCTCATCCACTAGCGGCAGAGAGAGGTCTTCGCGGCGCCTGATCTGGAAGTAATCCCGCTTGAAGCCCATGGCTTCCAGTCGTGCCATCGCCTCCTCTTCAAGTCGTTGATAGTCTCTTTCACCGCTTCTCAATGCGGCGGCTGTATCCTGCAGGGTACGCTGGAGCGCGGGAGCACAGACTCTCTCTTCTGCCGTCAGGTATCCGTTTCTCGAACTGAGCGCCAGCCCATCACTCTCCCTAACGGTGACGTGACCCCGTATCTCCACTGGCATTGAGAGATCATCCACCATCCGCCGAATCACTATCAACTGCTGAAAATCCTTCTCTCCAAAGATAGCGATATCAGGCTGAACCATGTTAAGCAGCTTGCAGACGATGGTTGCCACACCGATAAAGTGACCCGGCCGGGAAACACCACAGAGGATTTCCGAGATCCCCGGTACCTCGACACGGGTCTGCTCTGACTGGGGCTTGCTGTAGATCTCCCCCGCTTCCGGGAGAAAGATCAGATCAACGCCTTCAGCAGCCAGTTTTTCACTATCCGCCTCTTCGGTCTTTGGATAGGCGGCAAAGTCCTCACCGGCACCAAACTGTAGTGGATTGACAAAAATCGAAACTACGACGCGGTCGGCATGTTGCCGCGCCTCTCTCACCAGTTCCAGATGCCCCTCATGGAGATTTCCCATGGTAGGAACCAATGCGACCCGCTCGCCCACGGCAAGCCAAGTGGCTCTCTCTCTTCTCAGATCGTCGACAGTGCGAGCTGTAATCATTTAAAACTCTGCTCTGCAGTGGGAAATTGAGAGGCTTTTACCTCTTTGACATAGGCTGCGAAAGCATCTGCTACAGAGTCTGCCTGATCCAGGTAGTTTTTCGAAAAACTGGGTGCTGCACCGGGGGTAATGCCGAGCATATCGTAAACAACCAACACCTGACCGTCACAACCGACACCGGCGCCGATACCGATCACCGGGATGGAGATCGCCTTGGCGATTGACTCAGCCAGATCAGCCGGCACACACTCCAGCACCAGCATCTGGGCACCCGCCTCCTCCAGTGCCACCGCATCCTCGCGCATGAGGCGGGCAGACTCTTCGTCACGCCCCTGTACCCGGTAACCACCCAGTTGATGCACCGACTGGGGCAGCAGTCCGAGGTGGGCACAGACGGGGATGCCGTTTGCGGTCAACTGACTCACCGTCTCCAACTGGGTGGCGCCCCCCTCCAGTTTAACCATCTGCGCACCGCCATCCTTCATCAGACGACCGGCGGTCTCCAATGCCTGGTTGGCCGAGCTGTAACTCATAAACGGCATATCCGCCACCAACAACGCCTCCCGGCGCCCCCGTTCCACGCAGCGGGTGTGGTATACCATCTCAGTCACTGCTACTGGCAGTGTGCTGTCCCGCCCCTGAATCACCATGCCAAGCGAGTCACCCACCAGCATGACATCGACCCCCGCAGCCTCCTGTAGTGCAGCAAAACTGGCGTCATAAGCGGTGAGAACAGCGATTTTTTCACCCCGCTGTTTCATCTGCTTTAATGAAGTGACTGTCTTGTTTGGCATAGCAATTCCTGGAGATTAGGTGGGCCTCAGTGTTTCGGCCCTGTTTTGTGCGGCGCAATATTACATCAAATCGGTACTAAATTTGAATATAAAGAATAGAGGATAATGGTCTTTAGTGGTTGTTGGAAGACTCTAAACATTGATTGACGTGATTTTTATACAGGCATCCCTCTCCCCTGCCGGAAGGGCGGCAGCAAGTTGCCTGACTCCCCCCAGACCGGGCAACTCCAGGTTTGGAGCGATCTCAAGCAGAGGGTTGATCACGAAAGCCCGTAGCGCAATGCCCGGATGAGGAATTTTCAAGCTCACCTCATCCTGTGTCAACGCACCATATAGCAGCAGATCCAGATCCAATGTTCTCGGCCCCCATCGCTGTTTCCGCTGACGCTGATGCATCCGCTCGATCATCTGCAGCTCCTGCAGCAGAGAATGGGGTTCAAGATGAGTCTCAATAGCGACAACCGCATTGATGTAGTCCGGCTGGTTCTGCGGGCCCATGGGGGGGGAAGCATAGAGACTGGAGTGGATCAGACAGCGACTGGAGGGAATCGCCTTCAGCTCAACAAGTGCGCTGACAATCTGAACCTCAGGACTCTCCAGATTACTGCCCAGCCCGATATAGGCGGTAACCGGCAGCTTCATCCTGGGATTATCCATTACCGCCGTCAGCGGGTGGGGTACGAGGCTTGTGGCGGCGTCTTCTGCGGCGACGCCCCTCACCCGTTGCAGGCCCCTGCCGAGCCTGGGTGCTGGATTCAGTGCCATTGACCTCCTGAAAATCCGTCCACCAGTCGGCAAGTTCCACCGCTACTTCACCCGATTCCGCCCGCAACAGGAGAAAATCGTAGGCGGCACGAAATCGGGGATGGGTCAGAAGTCGATGCGGGCGCTTGCCCGCACGCTGCTCAAAGCGGTGCTGCAGGTTCCAGATATCCCGCATCGGCAGACTGAAGCGCTTGGGAATGGTGATATCTTGGATCTGCTCCGCCAACACCTCGCTTCCCGCCTCCTGAACCGCCGCATAGGGCGTCTCGCCCTCCTCTTCGATCTCCGCAGCAAGCAGCCGTACCGGCTCCCATAACAGCACTGCAAAAAGAAAGGCCGGTGTTACCGGTTTTCCCTGCTGAATGCGGGTATCGGTATTTTTCAAACCATTGAGGACAAAAGTGATGGGGAAGTCGTGATCCTCGTGGGCAAGGCACTCCTCAGTCTGGGGAAAGAGCTCGGCAAACAGATCGTAATGCCTCAGTTTTTCAAAACTGTTGACGGCAACCCCAGCCATAAACAGCTTCAAAATTTCCTCAAAGAGCCGTGCGGCGGGAACCTCCTGCAGTAGGTGAGAGAGCCGACTGATCGGTTCCTCACTCTCTCTGCTGATCCTGAAGCCCAGCTTGGCGGCAAAACGCACCGCCCGCAGCATCCGTACCGGATCTTCACGATAGCGGGTTTCAGGGTCACCCAGCAGCCGCAACGTGCCCTCCTCCAGATCCTTCAGGCCGCTGGCATAGTCCAGAACCGAAAAATCCACGACATTGTAATAGAGAGCGTTGACAGTGAAGTCTCTGCGCAGGGCGTCCTCTTCAATCGTGCCGTAGGCATTATCCCTCAACAGCATACCGTTTTCGCCCTCCCGCTCTCGGGAGGCTGAAGCGTCCTGCATACTGCGAAAAGTTGCTACCTCAATAACCTCCCGGCCAAAATGAACATGGGCAAGGCGGAATCTACGACCAATGAGGCGGCAGTTACGAAACACCCGCTTCACATCATCAGGGTGTGCGTCGGTAGCCACATCAAAGTCCTTCGGCTCACGCCCCAACAGCAGGTCACGCACACCACCACCCACCAAATGGGCCTGATATCCCGCATTTTTCAGGCGATACAGCACCTTGACAGCATTTTCGCTGATATTGGTTCGAGAGATCTTATGCTCGGAGCGGGGAATAACGCGGGGGCCTACTATTTTTTCTTCCCCTTTTTTAGGAAGTAATCGCGATAAAAAGGACTTTACCATTCTTTATCCAGTCAACAGCGCAGCCATTCAGCAAACTACTCAATTGGCGCCGGGGCTGAACAGCTACATTTTAAACAGGCCAATCTATCGGATTGTAAAGAGTTTCCATCGCCCATGAAACCTGAAATCCCCCTCATCACAGGATATAAGAGGAATATTTGAAAAAAAACCTGGGAAATCACGATCAGGGGGCTTGAGCTACGGTTATCCGTAAGTATAATACACGCCTCCAATTGCTCCGTTCGTCTAGCGGTTAGGACGCTGGCCTCTCACGCCGGTAACAGGGGTTCGATTCCCCTACGGAGTACCATATAAATCAAGGGCTTAGGTTAATCCTAAGCCCTTTTTTATTGCCTGTACGGAATTTGTACGGAAAAATGATAGGGCCTTTTATTGCTCAGCAGGTGAATCTATCCCGCAACAAAAAAACCTGCAGAAGCGGGATTGGGTAGGCGTGAATGGGTGCCAGTTATGGAAAAAAAAGAGAAATATCCGTTGACACAGTTCACTTTGACCTATAGTTTCTATAGGTCGCGGCGGGCGTTGGAGACGAGATGTCAAACGTAATAGGTATCAAGTGGGCGATTACTGATGCCACTCTGACGGTGAGGGAATTGGCCCAGCAGGGCGGTTCGGTCGTTCAGTTTGTCAATAACTGCGGTGATGGCGAGTGGGAGCACGCTGTCAGTTACCGCCAAGCCGTACGCTGCCTGGAAGACGGTGATGTGCTCACGCAGCCAAGATTTAATCCTGATACCAACTACTGGGAACTCAAGATGAGTCGCTTCGCTGCGGGTCAAGAAATTACTGTCGATATTGCAGTCAATGCAGATAAAACAGAGATTATCGTTATCAAGGTCTGTGACCAATAACGAAGGAGAATGAACAATGCTCCAATACACTGGATCGGGATTGGATTACATCTATTTAAAAAATGGCTATGAGGAGCATGAAACTCCTTACGGGAATAGTATTGCCATCCATAACCTCAAAGGCCTACATCTAGCCATAGCTCTCGACATCATCAAAAACCGGGCTGTGTTGTCTGGGGATGAATTGCGGTTTTTGCGCATTGAGCTGGGCTTCTCACAGAGGCGACTGGGGGAACTAGTCGGCAGATCGTCCCAATCAGTTGCCTTGTGGGAGAAAGGCAAACAGAAAATTCCTGCCGGGGCCGACCACATGGTTCGCCTTGTTGCGCTAGAAATGCTCAATGAGGCACCCCATATCGTAGAACTGATCGACAGAATCAACGAGCTTGATCGGGGGATTCACGAGAAGAGATCTTTTCTGGAGACAGAGGGAGAGTGGGCAACTGCGGCATAGGGCAGGAGTAAAGACACAATACAGCCCCGCTTCGGCGGGGTTTTTTAATGCTTAGAGCACCGCCTAAGCGGGGCTGTGCTATCCCACCATCTATCGCGGTTCGATGCATCAGCAGATGCATACCCTTCTAATTAGTGCCCGAACGGAAACCCCACTATCCCTTGCATGGTAAAGGATAGCGGGAAATTTCACGTGGCGAAGATTTTAGAGACTTTTTGCAATATCTACCAAATTGAGGGCAAATGGGTCGATTATTGTACTTTTGTCAAAATCTTCATTTCTTAGAATGGCCCGTTATTAAAGGCTTTCAGGGTTTTCGTTCATGCACTAATTACTATTTAGCGAGTCCTTAATCACCGGGGTTAGTTCTGTTTCGGTCAGCTACCCAGAGCTTTTAACATGGTGCTGCAGGAACCATCATCCTCTTTAAGAATCTTCTCAAAATCACTCAGCAGCACCTGGTACATTTCGAGTTCCATGGCATCCACATGATCTTTTGGTGGGGTTCTCAGCAATATTTCTTTACGATAGCGTCTGATGATATCCCTGACGAACACTGTGTTTTCCATTTTCAGCGCCTTATCCTTAATTGTTGGTGTTCACAGTTTAGATCAGAACTCGACAACAGATGGCTGAATCGATTGTAGGAGATCTCCGATAACAGGTCGGATAAATGGCAATCACACCAATCTCAGGCATCTACATCCCGTATGTCGCATTTGAAATAGTGGTGGTCTGTTGGTGAAACACCGAAAAACAGTCTTCACGCTAATGTGATCCACTCGTACTATTGCATTACCGTGGACAAAGCTGGCTGAGCCAGTGCGGTCAAGTTTTTACTCGCACTGATGGTGAATTAGCAATAGACTGAAGACTCCAATAATTCAGAGAACCCTGAACAAAGCATGAGCGATTGCCTTGTAATCAATTTGCTCGCTCCTGTTTAAGAGGTTTCCCAAGAAATATGACCGACCCCGCCATTGCAGTTGAACTGAAAGATATCCACAAAACCTTTGGTGAGGTTGAAGTCCTCAAGGGTATAGATCTGCGCGCCTGTGATGGCGATGTAATTTCCATCATCGGCTCAAGCGGTTCAGGGAAAAGCACCTTTCTTCGCTGTATCAACCTCCTTGAACACCCAACCCGGGGGGAGATTTCCATCAACGGTGAGCAACTTGTGTTGAAACCTGCCAAGGGTGGAGACCTTGAAGCTGTCAGTCACAAGCAGTTGACCAAGATGCGCGAGCGCATCGGCTTTGTCTTTCAGAGCTTCAATCTCTGGCCTCACATGACGGTTCTGGAAAATGTCAGTGAAGCCCCGATCAACGTGCTCAAGCGGAATAAGCAGGAAGCTCTTGAAGCTACAGAGGCGCTGCTCGACAAGGTGGGAATACTGGAGCGAAAGCATTACTACCCGGGACAGCTCTCCGGTGGTCAGCAGCAGCGCGTCGCCATCGCCAGAGCGCTGGCAATGGATCCTCAGGTACTGCTGTTCGATGAACCCACATCAGCTCTTGACCCGGAACTGGTGGGCGAGGTGCTGGGTGTTATGCGCCAACTTGCCGAAGAGGGGCGCACCATGTTGATCGTTACCCATGAGATGGCATTTGCACGGGAAGTCTCAAAAAAGGTAATGTTTCTCCATCAAGGGAAGGCGGAAGAGTTTGCCTCGCCTGATCAGGTCTTCGGTAATCCGCAGTCACAGCGCTGCCGAGAGTTTATTTCAAGTATTTTCTAAGCGATTAATGAATGAGGAGCGATTTAAATGAAAACAGCTAAAAGCCTTATCGGCGCCGTGTTGATTGCAGGTGCACTGCTGGCAACCACCACCGGTTTTGCTGGTAACAAGATCCGCATCGCCACCGAGGGTGCCTGGGCACCTTTCAACTTTATCGATAACAGCGGAAAAGCCCAGGGGTTCGATGTAGACATCGCCCGCGCCCTCTGCAGCAAAATGGAAAAGGAGTGCGATATCGTCACTCAGGACTGGGACGGACTGATCCCCTCGCTAAAGGTGAAGAAATTTGATGCCATCATCGCCAGCATGTCGATCACCGACGAGCGCAAGAAACAGGTTGATTTTACCGACCACTACTACTCCGGTGGACTGCGCTATATGGGTGCTGCTGGCACCAATCTCGACTCATTAAAGGGCAAGGTGATAGGTGCTCAACGCTCCACCGTCGCCAGTCAGTATCTGGAAGACAAGCTCAGTGGTGTCGCCACCATCAAGCTCTACGACACTCAGGATAATGTCTATCTTGACCTCAAGTCCGGCCGCCTCGATGGTGCCCTATCGGACGAACTGCCGACCTACAACTGGCTCGCCACCGATGCTGGCAAGGGCTTCGAGTTCAAGGGGGACGCCTTCGCCAAGGATGACAAAATCGGTATTGCCGTGCGCAAGGGTGACAAGCTCCGTGCACAATTCAACAAAGCCCTGGCGGAGATTCTGAAGGACGGCACTTATCAGAAGATCAACGCCAAATATTTCCCCTTCTCCATCTATTGATCAGATACTGCCGGGGTCTACAGACCCCGGCGCTGTACTTCTCAATAGGGATAACTGCACCCCTACACGGACTTATTGAGAAGTTACCCGACATTTTCTCATATGATTGATCTACACGGCTTCAGCGACCAGCTTCTGATCGGCACCCTGATGACCCTGAAACTGGCCCTCGCCTCACTTGTGCTTGGGCTAGCTCTGGGTCTTTCCGGTGCTTCGGCAAAGCTTTCCGCTTCCGCCACTGCCAGGGCTGTCTCCACCGGCTACACCAGCCTGATTCGCGGCATACCGGAACTACTCACGGTGCTGATCATCTACTACGGTGCCACCAGTGTGCTGATGGGGATTGCCAGCTGGTTCGGCTACGATGAGTACATCGAGATCAGCCCCTTTGCCGCCGGTGTAACCGCTCTGGGACTCACCTTCGGAGCCTACGCCACCGAGGTGTTTCGTGGTGCCATGATGGCGATCCCCAAGGGACAGAGAGAGGCCGGCATGGTGCTGGGGATGAGCCGGGCGCGTATCTTTCTGCGCATCACCCTGCCCCAGGTATGGCTGCATGCCCTACCCGGTATCGGCAACCTTTTCCTGGTACTGTTGAAGGATACTGCTCTGGTGTCGGTGATCGGCCTTGAGGAGATCATGCGTAAGGCCAATGTAGCCGTTGGCTTTACCAAGGAACCGTTCCTTTTCTATATGGCCGCCGCCTGTATCTACCTGGTGCTAACCATCATCTCAATGATGGGCATACACTACATGGAGCAACGGGCGGGGCGCAGGATAAGCTAATGGATTTTGAAGTTATCCTCCAATACTATCCACGGCTGCTGGTGGGTGCCTGGACCACCATTCAACTGGTGGTGGTCTCCGGCCTCATCGGCTCGCTGATGGCGGTGCCGATCGGTCTGGCGCGCCACTCCAAAAGCTTATGGGTCTATGCCCTCCCCTACAGCTATATTTTCTTCTTTCGCGGCACACCACTGCTGGTGCAGATCTTCCTGGTCTATTACGGTGTCGCACAATTTGAACTGGTAAGGGAGAGTTTCCTCTGGGATTTCCTGCGCGAACCCTACTGGTGCGCCATTATCGCCTTCTGCCTCAACACCTCCGCCTATACCGCCGAGATACTGCGCGGCGCTCTCGACAACATTCCAAAAGGAGAGATAGAGGCCGCCAAAGTATTGGGGATGTCGAAAGCCCAGCGCTACCGCCGGATCATGCTACCGCGGGCCTTCGGTATGATAATACCCGCCTACGGCAACGAGATTATCCTGATGCTCAAAGGCAGCGCCCTGGCCAGCACCATCACCATCCTCGACCTCACCGGCATGGCGCGCACGATTATTGCCCGCACCTACACCCCAGTGGAGATCTTTCTGGCTGCAGGCGTCATCTACCTGGCACTGAGCCTGGTGGTGATCTGGCTGTTCCGCTTTGTCGAGCGGCGGCACAACGCACACCTGCGACCCGTACAGTAAGCTATCTTCACAAAATCGTACCATTGGGTTGCGGTGCTGAATAGTTTTCTTCCAACAATCTTGCGCACCCCATCCAGCAACGCCGTATTGCCTTGCATCGTGCCGTCACCATTGGCATCGGCCTGGGCCAACGCCAACTTGGCCTGTTGGGTGATGTTCATGGCGGCGATGACGTGTTGGCGGATGGCCTCCTGGTCACGGTGTAGGCGTTGGTCGGATTGGTCATTATGAGTCGTCTTCCGTGGATGTGGCACCGCCCGCCAGCTCTCGCTCAAGCTGTTCGATGCTGGG
>JBEVXT010000506.1:11285-13245 GCA_040505955.1 Sedimenticola sp.
CCGCTCGATCACCTTGGCGCCCCAGCCCTGCTCGGCCTGCCGCGCCAGAATGTCGCGTCCGATCTGCCAGTACAACAGCACCAGTTCGTGGTTGACCGCCAGCGTGGCGCGCTGCTGGGCGGTGTGGATACGGCCCTTGAGATCGGCCAGCCAGTCGGCATAGCCCTCCGGTGGTGAAGTCAGGCTGATAGGCTCTTCGCTCATGCCTTCTTCCTCCTTGTTGATCCCTTTGCAGGCTTGGCCTTGGCTGCTGCCACCTTCATCTTCGCATACAGCTCGAACAGTTTTTCCAGCCGCTCGGTGTCGTTCCTGAAGCGACGGCCGATGTAGATGCGTTCCAGCACTTCGTCGTTGCGCTCGTGGGCGTGGAGCAGGTTGTCCGGCATCCTGTCCGGGTTGTACAGTTCGGCGATGGTCGCGGGGAAGTGGGTTTCGCGAGCGAGCAGGATGGCCTCGGCACAGGCAGTCAGGTCGGCCTTTTCGATTTCTACTGCATTCATGGGGCATTTTGCCTGTGTGACTTTTCCCGCTCGTGTCCAGCTGAGGTTGAGTGACTATCGTGGCACTGCGGGTGGCTCCATTGTAAATGAAGGGTAGGAATTTTAACCCATAATATCAATCAAAACCACGATACCCAGCGGGGTATCACGTACCGGCCCCATGGGTTTTGGTGCGAGTGATGCTGTAGACACCCTGTCAGGCACTAAAAACCGGGCTCATCTGTCCCAATACCCCATCAACCAGGGAAAGAAGCACAAGAAGGCCTGGCACAGGCATTAAGCACGCTTGCGGATTTGTATACTCATAGTGGAAGCAGACAGCTACCGGCTCACTGTCTGGTCATACTCGAACTCCGGAACCGGGTTTGCTACATCATCCCACCATGCCTGACTCTGATCCAGTTCCAGGCAGAAATACCGAGAATGGACGCATATGAACGCAAATATTTGAAATTTTCCTGATATCGGGAGGCACTTAACAAGGATGGTATCTATTCGCTGCATCCGCTACACTGGCACTGAGTGGTTGTCATGAGTACGGTGTTCAGTATTGTGCTGAATGGTTTCCTTCCAACAACGCTTTGAGATAGTTTCCGGCGCGCTTATTAATACCCTGACATTTAGACTCTCTTGGGCCGGCGATATTGAGTACCTGAACTTTATTGTCTATTAACCATGCCCTTGTCTCATCAAACCGCCACGACTGTTCCAGTTGCACCATCCGCCAGGGCTTTTGGTGTTTCTTCGCATAGGTGATGGTGTAGGCGGTACCGCCTGCTAACTCCCCTTCATTGAGGATCAGGGTGGCATCGGAATCGCGGGCATTCCATTCGGTTCTGCGGTTGTAGTTCACGGCCGTGGTCTCTGTCAGAGGATAGTGTTCCGGTATCACACCATCTTCCGCCCTTCTCCCTTTTGGACACCAACCGCCACAGGGAATACCCAGCGCAATAGCGGCATCCAGCCCGGCACGATCAACCCCTGTCTGTCCACCGGAGACTATCTTTTCAAGCTTCAGGTCTCTCTCCTCTTTCTAATTCAGATGGTTGGCATGGTGCTGATCAGCCGCCGCGTCGCCAGGTGTGGAATTTTTCCACCCAGCGCAGCACCGTCTCCGGGGCATGCGCCCGTTTCCAGTTACCGGCGGCAAACTTGTTGCCTTCCGTCCATGTGGGGTAGATGTGGATAGTGCCAAGGATCTTGTTTAATCCCAGGCCGTAGCGCATGGCGGTGACAAACTCTGCAATCAGATCACCGGCATGTTCACCGACGATGGTGGCACCGAGTATCTTATCTTTACCCGGTACGGTCAGCACCTTGATAAAGCCGTGGTTCTCACCATCGGCTATTGCCCGATCAAGATCATCCAGACCGTAGACCGTTGCCTCATAGGCGGTGCCCTGGGCTATAGCATCTTGTTCGTTAAGCCCTACCCGTGCTACCTCAGGGTCGGTGAAGGT
>JBEVXT010000506.1:13345-15137 GCA_040505955.1 Sedimenticola sp.
AATTCACAACCAATGGGACCGCCTCCCAGCACCACCAGTCGTTTCGGTAGCTCCCGCAGTGTCCAGAGATCATCTGAGGTGAGGTAGTCGACTTGGTCGAGGCCGGGAATCGGCGGCACAAAAGGTCGGGCGCCGGTAGCTACGATAATACTGCGGGTGGTGAGGGTTTCGCCATTCACCTCAACGCTATAGGGGGAGATGATCTTCGCCTCTCCTTCGATGACATCCACCCCCAGGCTGGTGTAGCGCGCTACCGAATCGTGAGGCTCAACCTGTTTCACTACGTTCTGAACCCGCTCCATCACATCTGAAAAATCGAACTCAGCCGAGGCTGACTTGAAACCGAACTCCTCAGCCCGCCGGGTCTGGGCAAGATAGCGTGCTGAGCGGATCAGTGCCTTGGAGGGAACACAACCGGTATTGAGGCAGTCTCCTCCCATCTTGTGCTTCTCTATCAGTGTCACCTTGGCCTTTACGGCGGCAGCGATATAAGAGGCTACCAGCCCACCAGAGCCAGCACCTATCACTATCAGGTTGCGGTCAAAAGTGGAGGGGGTTGGGTAGCTGTCCAACAGTTTGCGAGCTTTTATTGCTGCCAGAAGTTTTTTTGCAATCAAAGGAAACACTCCGAGCAGGATGAATGAGAAAATCAGACTGGGGGAAAGAATGCCGGAGAGAGAGTCAAGCTTTGCCAGTTCGGTACCGGCGTTGATAAATACAGCAGTACCCAGCAGCATGCCCACCTGACTCACCCAGGCAAAGGTCCAGGTACTAATTGGGGTCAATCCCATCACCAAGTTGATAATGAAGAAAGGAAAGAGCGGCACCAGTCGCAGGCCAAAGAGATAGAAAGCACCATCTTTTTCAATACCTGCATTAATTGATTGCAGTTTATCGCTGAAACGGGATTGCACCATATCCCTGAGCAGTAGTCGGGAGATGATAAAGGCGAGGGTTGCACCAATGGTGGAAGCAAAGGAGACAAGCACAAGGCCGGTAACCAGGCCAAAAATGGCACCGATTGCCAACGACATCACCGCCGCCCCGGGAAGAGAGAGTGCGGTCACCACCACATAGACAACAAAAAAGATGAGTGCACTCTGCCAGGGACTGGTCTCCTTCCAGTTCGTCAGCTCTGCTTGCTGCGTCTTGAGGTTCTCAAGAGTCAGATAGCTACCGATATCAAATAGAAAAAAACAGGTAATGAGGATAATGATCAGGGTAAAAAGAACAGCCTTGCGGTAATCCATATAAACAGTCTCTTTTTATTCTCTTTTGTAGTTTTGCTTTAGGGGTTCGTGAGCATGCCATGAGCAACCAAGTTATTGCACAACTCGTCCACAGTGTAGTACAACGAAATTAGACAGCAGAAACTGCCTCACAAATAGAGACCGGGAATGGAAGGATTTGATTTCAAATTAAATTGCTCTACACAATAATCCAGAAATTGGGTGTAGGAGCGAACTTGTTCGCGAAGAACTCGCCTCGGAGCTGGTGGTCGCAAACAAGTTTGCTCCTACAGATACCAAATTCCCCATAAAGATGGCTTTTTCTTGAGGTAACTCTCCCCTGCCCCTAATTCCTTGCTCTTCTGTAACCTGGGTTGAGCTTGCGAAACCCAGGGAGTTAGACGCTATTATCATCCTCCCTGATCACCTTTGCTCCCGGGTTTCGCAAGCTCAACCCAGGCTACGCCTGCCAATATCGCCCTGCCGTTCTTCCTGGCAGGTTTGGTGCTGGTGCGCAGCCAATGCCATTAACTTAGGTGGAAAATTCCCCGTAAACTTCAGGC
>JBEVXT010000507.1:0-3026 GCA_040505955.1 Sedimenticola sp.
ATTGGTCAGGCGGTAGGCCAACTCCCCCAGGTCAAGCGCGCCGCCACCAGTGGACGCATGGCCATCGTTGGCGGCACCACTACTCGTTATGTGGTCAAGGCACTAACCGACGAGGATCCGGGGCGTGATGCCTTTGCCGTGGGCTGGATCAAAGAGGGATTGCTGAGCGAATCTCCTGCTGAAGGCAGGGGGCCTGGCGCCTATCTTTTTGATCAGGGTGAAGTGGGACGTGGCTGGCCGGGAGAGCTATTGCAAGCATTTGAGGGCGGAGACATCTATATCAAAGGTGCCAACGCAGTAGACCCCGAGGGTAACGCTGGCATCCTGATGGCCGCTCCCACCGGCGGCACTATAGGCGTAGCCCTTGCCACCCTCTTCGCCCGAGGGGCAGAGCTGATCATTCCCGTATCCCTACAGAAACTGATCCCCTCCATCCCAGCAATCGGCGGGTTACTGGGTCAAGGCAACGTCGACCGAGTAATGGGTTCACCGGTGGGTTACATGCCAATCATGAACAGTTTTGCCACCGTAATCACCGAGATCGAAGCGATGCACATACTCTTCGATGTCGAGGCGGTTGCCATCGCCGCTGGCGGTCAGGATGACTGCTCCGGTTCAGTGACGCTACATCTTCACGGAACAGAAGAGGCCATTGAGCAAGCATGGCAGGCGATTCAGTCGCTCACCAATGGGGGCCAGTGATTCAACCAATGGGCCATGCAGGTCGTTAGGGAGAATCTGATCAAGTCATGTTTTATTATGCTGGCTAAAACTAACCTGACTTAATTCAGAGGCTCCTTAGCTAATAGCCATTATTTGGTAATGTTTTATTTGCCCCCCCATAGCCAACGCAACCTCCTCCTCAACAAAGCTTCCCAACAGAGCCTTGCCGAGGGGAGCCGATGGTGTAATGAGCATGATCTCTTCTTGCTGAAAGCTAAATTTCAATCCTCCCGCCGCAGGACCCAAGAAAAAATACTGCAGTAGATCATTTTCATCTTTGAGCTGTATCAGCGTGCCTATAGCAATTGGTGCTTGATCATCAAAATCTGTAGCCACTAACGTCTTATAGGCACTCAGATCCATTTGACACTCAGCTACACGCTGAGCTTGCCCATGCGCAAGATAAGCCGCTTCCAAACCGAGGGTGTCATATTTATTTTCAGCAACATTATTCTTATTGGTTGCCGTATCCTGAGCCCGTTCAGTCGCAGTGATTGCATTTTGATGAACGGTTTCGAGGGTGCATAGAATTTGCCTAATCAATAATAATTTATTCATCTCACCCATCTCTTATCACACAAGACCGGCAAAGCTCTCTCCTACAACTCGCAGGATCAGGTCTCGCATCGGTACATTCCCTTTCTTACTATTCGTCCCACTGTTGCCAAGTGGATGCCAAAATGGATCGCGATCTCTCGATAACTGTAGGCACCCGTAGCATATACCACCATGATAGCGGCATTCCGATTCCCATGGCCCGAAGCAATAACATCAAGTGGTAGCACCAGCGCTCGGTGCTGCGCTCGCGGCACCGTTAGTTCATCTCCACTAACTCGAACCCTTGCTTGCATGCACTTCACGCCAGCAAATTCTATACGCACCGGTCTGGACATGAGTAGAGTCTATCACCTGATTGTACATGCAATAATGCGAGACCTACCCCCTAGATACTCAATATATAATATTATTTAAATACAGTTAGTTAGGATTGAATCGTAGTTACAACCATCCGCCAAAACCACAATTTGCCAGCCCCAGTCAACCGGCATAAGATTACCAACATTATATATAATGAGGGTATCGTGATTATTATCAGTTGACCGGAGACTATTGAAAAGGATAATGGGGCGTCTTTTGGCGGTGTATCCGTCTGTAAACTACACCTGTGACAGCAAATTATAAGGGTTCGGATCATGGCAATGAAATCTCAGAAATGCGTCCACTACTTCGGAAAAATAAAATCCGAGGGAACCAATGAGATGAAAGATCTACTTGGCGGCAAGGGCGCAAACTTGGCAGAGATGACCTCAATCGGCCTCCCCGTCCCGCCGGGATTTACCATCACCACCGTACAGCCGTGACGACATCAACTCCGACAGACTCAAACAACATGGAGCCCGCCAATGTCGCAAAAGCGTGACGAAAAAGTGTTATACCTACTTTCGGACGGCACCGGAGAGACTATTGAAAACATTATCGATGCGGCGATCGCCCAATTCCGGAAAGACAATGTAAGGTTTGAGCGCATTGGGCAGATACTGACCAAAGAACAGGTATCGGCTCAACTCGATAGAGTGGAAAAAGAGCACGCGCTGCTCTTTTTCACCTTCGTTAATCGAGAGTTAGCCTCATTTACCGATAGAGAGTGCAGCAAACGTGATATCGACTGCCTGGATCTCATCGGCCCGGTACTGCACAAACTGACAAACTTTATTGGTCACTCCCCGGAGGGAACACCGGGGTTGCTACACCAAGTGGGAGAGGCCTATTTCCGGCGCATGGAGGCGATGGAATTTACACTGAAAAACGACGATGGCCAGTCGGTCCGCAATCTGCGGGAGGCGGACATAGTGTTGGTCGGCGTGTCACGCACCAGCAAGA
The DNA here is from genome assembly GCA_040505955.1 of Sedimenticola sp. Lineage (GTDB taxonomy): Bacteria > Pseudomonadota > Gammaproteobacteria > Chromatiales > Chromatiaceae > Vondammii. The sequence continues at coordinate 2,605 of JBEVXT010000507.1, forward strand.
CCCCCCTCTCCATCTACCTCTCCTGCCGGGGCTATAAGGTTGCCAACATCCCCCTGGTGATGGGCATCCCCATACCTCCCGCACTATCAGAGGTCGATCCCAAAAGGGTAGCCGGACTGTTTCTGGATATCGAGCAACTTGTCGGGCGTCGAGAAGTTCGGATAAAGACCCTGGGCGTAGCACCATCAACAGACTACATCAACTATGACGAGGTAAAGAAGGAGCTCCGCTGGGCCAGGGGACTCTGCCGCGATCACGGCTGGGCAGTCATTCACGTCGGCGGCAAATCGGTGGAAGAGACCGCCCACCAGGTGCTGGTAAAGCTACGAAAAAGTAACTATTCAGCTCACCCCTGAAATTCGCCGTTTCTGAGTTAAAAAATAACCATTTGCACACATAAACTCGCATTTTGTGCCCCTTTA
>JBEVXT010000508.1:0-5622 GCA_040505955.1 Sedimenticola sp.
CATTACATGTCCTTGCATGGAGGCAAAAAGGAGGTCCATTTTATTTCTGTAGATAAACCAAACAACATGTGTGACATACTCCGCACTACCCGAGACTTAATTATACCGGCTAACCATGAGATGTGCATAGCCGTGAAAACCACAAAATTTCAGAATAATACTGAGCTGATAATTAAGCCCACAATTGATTTGACCACAAAATTGCATGTCGCAGGGGGCAAGTGCCTTGGTAGAGTACACAATGGGACACTAATATATAAATTGTTGAATCCAAATGCTCACCCTGTGACTATACCGGCTGGAACAGCTGTTGCTAAAGCTGAACAGTTCTGTGCCGATACTGTGATCAAAGTCACCGACACAAATGACACACATGACACACATACTTCTACTGGTTGCTCCGACAACATACCTTCAGTAAACACATGTGACACACACATTGATTATACATGCATGTCCGAACAAGACAAATTACAATATCAGCAGATAGCATTGGACCTGGGATTTGATTTTAATGAATCACACTTGTCTGAAGAGCAAAAGTCCAAACTCTTGACATTCCTGGGCAAACATAGAGCTGTGTTCGCAAAGGATATGTCGGAATTAGGGTCCACACATTTAATGGAACACACAATTAACACAGGAAATTCGAAACCTGTCAGAACTCCACCTTATAGGCAAAGCCCGACCGTACGTGCAGAGGTAGACCGACAGGTAAGAGAAATGCAGGAACATGGTGTGTGCAGGAACATGGTGTGATAGAAGACAGTATGTCTATGTGGCACAGTCCTGTAGTTCTTGTCAAAAAACCAAACGGCTCATTTCGGTTTGCTATCGACCTGAGAAAGGTCAACAAGGTATCCGAACCCATGGTCTATCCTTTACCACACTTCCAAGATGTGGTAGATGCCGTAGCCACCTCGCAAGCGCACTTCTTGTCCAACGTCGACCTCCAAAATGGCTACTGGCAGGTGCCCCTCTCGGACGAAAGTAAACAAAAGACGGCATTCTCAACGTCTCAAGGTCTGTTCCAGTTTCGTAGACTTCCATTCGGCTTACAAGGGTCCAATGCCACTTTTCAAATGCTGATGACCAAAGTGCTCAAAGACCTGAATTGGAAGGTCGCAATTGTGTACGTCGATGATATTCTCATATTTTCAAAGACATTTGATGAACATTTACACCACTTGGAACAAGTTTTCACAAATCTTCAGCAAGCAAACCTCACGTTAAAGCCATCAAAGTGTCATTTTGCAGCAAAAGAGGTCACATATCTGGGACACAAAATCACAGACAAGGGTATCAAAATTGACCCAGCTAACACAGCACCAATCAGCACATTTCCCCAACCCAAAACGGTTAAGAATGTCAGATCTTTTCTCGGGATGTCGAATTATTACAGAAAATTCATACACAACTACTCGAGAATTGCAGCACCTTTGAATGCCCTGTTAAAAAAGGATGTTGTATTTGCCTGGACGGATGAATGTCAAGTTTCATTTGACACTCTGAAACATTTATTAACATCATCACCTGTTCTGGCATTCCCCAATTTCGAGACCCCATTCACATTAGCAGTTGACGCATCAGATGTATCAATTGGCTACGTCCTCGGCCAGTTGGATGAATCGGGCCGAGAACATCCGGTCGCATACGGCGGCAGATCATTACATGAACCTGAGCGAAAATGGCATATTTCGGAAAAAGAAGGTTTGGCTCTGGTAGAAGCCATTCGCACATTCAGACCATACTTAGCAAGCAACCAATTCACTGTTTACACAGACAACTTTTCTATCAGTTACCTGAAGAACAACAAAAACAAAAACACGAGACTCATGCGATGGTCGCTAGAATTACAAGAGTACACCTTTGACATTGTTCACAAAGCTGGGGCCCTTAATACAAACGCAGATGCCCTGTCCCGGAGAGAATATCCAAGTGTTAGTGGGGCAGATACACCATTCGCAATTAACGTCATGAAAGATGAGGAACATGACGAGATAAAGGAATATACATTCTCATACAAGTCAACCAGTCAGTTGAGCACAGTCAATGTTGTAGAAACAACAGAAGTCGATGACCAACCTGCACCCGCACTTGTGAGTGATCATCCAGACCTTAATTACCTTCAGCATCATTGTCCCGACTTTGCGGACATCGTCAAGCATAAGAAAGATGGATGGGTTCCAGATGACAAGATGGCCGCCATAAAATTGGTGGCTCAAGCATATCATTTTGAGATTGTAGATGGAGTCTTATACCACATGTTCCAAGCCCGCTGTAAAGGCATTCCAAAATCCATGAGATTAGTCAAGCAAATAGCTGTACCAAGGTGCCTCAGGAACGATGTTTTGAAGTCTTATCACGATAGTATAGCAGGAGGCGGACATCAGGGTCATGAAAGAACATTCGAGGCAGTACGCTCTAAGTATTATTGGCCTCGGATGTATGAAGAAATACGTACCTATGTGCAAACCTGCCAGGAGTACCAACAATCAAAACGTCCCATCCACCACCAACCTTCACCCCTCCAACCCATGCCCATTGAAGATGTATTCAGTCGATGGCACATGGACATTTTAAGCGGATTCCCAACATCCAGAGATGGTTACAAGCATGTGTTGTTAGTCGTCGACAGCTACAGTAAGTGGTCCGAGGCAATTCCATTGAAAACCCAAGAAACCACAGAAGTCGCGGCGGCACTCTTTGAGCAGATCATCTCTAGGTATGGCGCGCCCAGATCCATCATCAGCGATAGAGGACAGAACTTTATGTCCAGTCTGATCCAAGCACTGTGCGAGATGTTTCAGATAACCAGAAACTATACGTCCAGCTACCATCCGCAAACAAATGCCACCTGTGAGAGAATGAACTCAACAATTCTCCAAACCCTCCGAGCGTACTTACCCGCAGGTGACCACGAGAAATGGCCGCAAATGCTCCCAGCGATTATGATGGCGTACCGGTCCACCCCAGCCACACAGTCCATCCAGTTCTCCCCATTCTATCTACTTTTCAGTCAAGAAATGTGACTCCCCATCGACACATCCCTGATCCCCAAGGAAAATATGAACCCTAACTACAAAACCTTTTTGAACGAACGGATTGAAAAACTTAAACTCTCCCAGGAAATAGCACAGAAAAATCTTGCTCGATGTCAGGAGAAATACAAAACTCAACACGACAAGAGGGCAAAAGAACCTGATTTCCAGGCAAATGACATGGTATGGTTATATTGTACCAAAATCCCTCAAGGCCAAGCCCCAAAGCTATTTAGAAAATGGACAGGACCATATAGGATCGTTTCTTTGGGTCCCCACTTCACATACGGTGTAACGAACATGGGCACAGGCAAGAAGGTGAAATCCCTCATCAACGCCAACCGACTGAAACGTTACTATGACTCAGCCCTCCGCCCTACTAATATACCAGACGTACCAGCCAACGGCGATGAACTCAATCCCGAAGAAAATGCAGACGACGTACAAATACCACGTGGTGAACCAACGCAACAATCCGATGTTACCCCATCCCAACCCCCACCCCAAGCGACAAATAACCCGAAGAAGAAAAATAAATCCAGGTCTGAACCGACAACATCAGATACCGTCAGAACCCAGAAGAATCCGGATGCAACTGATAATGTCCAATCCAATCAGAGGGAGAAGAGCAGATCCAACTCACAATCAAATAAACATGGAAAAACAAAATCACAGCCAAATAATCAGAATAGCCAGAATGTCAAGGAGCCAGATACATTCCCCTCGCCGAATAATCAGCCACTAGGTACAATACCTGAACATGCTATTAACAAAATATTAAAGGCAACTCGAGATACCAAGGGTATGATGTGGTACAGAATTAAGTGGAAAGATGGAGCGCCAAGTGACTGGCAATTGTCGAGATCTGTACCACAGTCACTTAAACAGGAGTTCCACTCCAGATTTGCCATGAGTGGAAAACGTAGGAAGAAGCCACTTCCAAAACGTACATTCTTCCAAAGTAAGGAAACGTCAGCGAATGAAAGTACCGGTAGTAAAAGTACTCATACATGTACAAATGATGATGCAGAGACCAGAAGAGCACAAGTCTTTTTCAGTAGGCCGGTAGCAGAGCCTCAGGACCATGTCCGTGCACACAATAAAGATGACAACTTTAAGAGATTTATTATTTGCAGTCGCCTTAAACAGGGAAAGTTTTCGTTCATCCTAGAGGATAAAGATACGTGGGCTGCAACAACCTGGAATGACCTGTCTCGAGTACACCGAAAGCAAACACACAACTTTGTAAACTACTTAAAAATGTTTGCAACAGAAAAGTCCAACAATGGTAGACCATCGGGGGCTACAGGAAGGACAAAGTATATTGCCAACATATTCCAGGCGGGACGTGGAAAGCGATTTGATGCAATTGTCTATGATCGCATGGAAGATATGGAACATACTCTTGGTCAGCGGATACGATTGGATGATTTAAGTCCAATGTCCATCCACCGGTATGCATGTCAGATAGAGGCACAACGCAGACACATAGACACATTAGAGCAGTATAGGGGATACAGTTGCTAGGTTTCATATCCTAGACAACACAATCATGCTCTCAACATGCATTTACATACACTCATGTTACATGAACAACCTATCAGACAGCATTTGTCATCAGACACACACACACAATCCAGAAGTTAAGCCCCATCACCACGCAAAAGGCGTGGAATATAATTTATATAAGTTTCCATTTATAAACTTACTTTCTTGGCTCCAATTATATTTGTACATTGGACCATCTTGTAAATCACAATACTATATGACATCCAAACACTTATTAGGGACAAATTACTTTATTTAGAAGCAGAATTTCATACTTCAATATTTATTTTAGAACAGCCATGTTTTAGGTGAACTGATGCCATTCCTTGGAATTCATTTCCGTTTAATAGTGCTAGACTTCTGTGTTGGGCCCGATACTTAAGTCACCCGCCATCTTTTCACTTAAAATCGCATTACAACAGCTATGTACAATATCTACATTTCAAAATTAGGGGCAATTATTTATGAGTAAAATTATTTTATTATTATTATTTAAGTAGAATAACAATATGTTAACAATTCAGAATTTACCAATTGGGAAGTAAACATTTGATTAGCTGAATTATGCCAGATAAATGCAGAATACAAGTGTGTGTATTATATGGTGCAAACATGTCAAATGATAGGTATACATGTATCTTGATGTATAAAATGTCCCCATTTATATATTGTTGAAAATGTGAACATGTACTGCGAATGGTACGGGTGCTCTCCCAACCCTTCGTCTGACTGCATCATGTAGAATCGTCAAGAAAACGGCCAATATGTGTGAATTGGTTGTACGACAGGTCACCGAAGAAAGGAACGCGTACTTGTGACATTAACTCATACAATAGAACGGCGAAGAAGACATATAACTCATACAATCGAACAGTGAAGAAGATAACTCATACAATCGAACTGAGAAGAAGATAACTCCTACAATAGAACAGTGCCAGAACAACCTCATACAATAGGACAGAGAAGAAGACAGCACAGTGTCAGAATTACCTCATACAATAGGACAGAGAAGAAGACAGAACAGTGCCAGAAC
>JBEVXT010000509.1:0-4515 GCA_040505955.1 Sedimenticola sp.
TCGCCTTTTTCATCTCCCCGATTGCCGATAACCTGACCACCGCCCTGCTGATGGCGACCGTGGTGATGGCGGTGGGGGGAGACAACACCCGTTTCGTTATGGTGGCCTGTATCAATATCGTGGTTGCCGCCAATGCCGGCGGTGCCTTCTCGCCCTTTGGTGATATCACCACCCTGATGGTGTGGCAAAAGGGCATTGTCCCGTTTGAGACATTCTTCCTGCTCTTTCTCCCCTCGGTGGTTAACTGGCTGGTGCCGGCAATTATCATGTCGTTTGCCGTCTCCAGCGAGAAGCCGGATGCAATTGAGGAGGAGGCGGTACTGCAGCACGGTGCCCTCTTCGTGGTGGCTCTCTTTATCCTGACCATCACAATGGCGGTTTCCGCCCACAACTTCCTGCACCTGCCGCCGGTACTGGGCATGATGACCGGCCTTGGTCTCCTGAAACTGTTCGGCTACTACCTCAAGCGTCGTGACAAAGGGATGGAGGCAGTGGAAGTGGATTACACCACTACGTCGGGAATTGACGGTCTGGGTGAACATCAGATAGATCTTGAAACCACCGCCGGTTCGGCCGGGAGAAAGGAACACTACAACATCTTCAAGTCTCTGGAGAGAGCGGAGTGGGATACGCTGATGTTCTTCTACGGCATCATCCTCTGTGTCGGTGGTTTGGGTACCCTCGGTTATCTCTCCATGACCTCCGAGTTTATGTATGGTGATCTGGGCGCAACCAATGCCAATATCCTGGTGGGTGTGCTCTCCGCCATCATCGACAACATTCCTGTGATGTTCGCGGTTCTGGCGATGTCTCCGGAGATGTCCCAGGGCCAGTGGCTGCTGGTGACATTGACCGCCGGTGTCGGTGGTTCACTGCTGTCGATCGGCTCCGCCGCCGGTGTGGCGGTGATGGGGCAGGCGAAGGGGGTCTACACTTTCTTTGGACATCTGCGCTGGACCTGGGCCATTGCCCTCGGTTACGCCGCCAGTATCGGTGTCCACTTCCTGGTGAATGAGAGCATGTTCTGATTTATCCAGTTACCCCGAAAGAGATAAGTCGCCGACAGGCGGCTTATCTCAATCAAGCTCTACCTGTTCCCAAGTCAGTCTCTTTCAGTTATAACTCCTTCCAGATCCACCTCATCAATCTATATCTTTATATTTCAGTGGAGTTTTGATAATGGAGACTGCGTCAGTTCTGACGGTTGCGGCTCGTATAAAAAACCAGTTTGATCGCTTGACCCGGGCCGAACGGCAGCTCTCCAATTTGATGTTGGAAAACTATCCGGTCTCAGGTTTGGGGAGTATTACCTATATCGCCGAGTCTGCAGGGGTATCCAGCCCTACCGTTGCGCGCATGGCTAAGAAGTTGGGGTTTAACGGCTTTCCCAGTCTGCAGAAAGCACTGCGTAGCGAATTGGACGCCGCTCTCTCCAATCCTATTTCAAAACATGACCGCTGGGCAGAAAATGCCCCGGATACCCATATACTGAACCGTTTTGCCGATGCCGCTGTGGAGAATATGCACCATACACTCCGGCAGATCGACACCGATGTTTTCGATAAAGTCAGCGAATTGCTGAGCGATGATTCACGCATGGTGCATGTTGTTGGCGGCAGGATTACACGCTCACTGGCAGACTACCTTTTTACCCACATGCAGGTGATCAGAAGTGGTGTAACCCTGGTGGCTTCAAACTCAAATACCTGGCCCCACTATCTGCTTAATATGAAGGAGGGGGATATTCTGATCGCCTTCGATATCCGCCGCTATGAACGTGATATTCTTCGGTTGACTGAAATGGCGAAGGCTCAGGGTGTTGTTGTGGTACTTTTTACCGACCAGTGGGGCTCCCCCGCCGCCAGGTATGCATCCCACAGTTTTCAGTCCCGGATCGAAGCTCCCTCGGCGTGGGACTCATCGGTTGTCATACTGTTTATTATCGAAGCACTTATTTCGGCGGTACAGACAGCCACCTGGGATGAGACAAAGGGCCGGGTGAAACGTCTGGAAAAACTTTATGACCAGACTGGGTTGTTCAAAAAATTTACCTGACTTAAATAGAAAAAGCGGGACGCGGAGAATGCAGAGTAGACGCAGAGGAAAGCCTTTATTACAGGACAAACCCAGCATACTATTCGTTCAGCTTATCTTTGGATCTGAAAACCAATGGGGTGGAAAGTGAGCTGTATTTGTAGGAATGAACTTGTTCGCGAAGAGCACGTTTCGAAGTCCATCGCGAACAAGCTCGCTCCTACAACACCTCTGTTCCACCATCACTGTGGTTTTCAGGATTTTGCTACAGAGCCGGTTAAGGATAAAAAGGCATAAAATGCGAGTTTATGTGTGCAAATGATTTTTTTAACTCAGAAATAACGAACTTCAGAAGTGAGATGAATAGTTATCTATTTACAAACAGCCGGTGATTTTTCCGGCAGAAATCAGCTACTTTTCTACGAGCGCTCAAAGCCTCTGGCCACTTCCCAGTCGGTGACTCGCCGGTCGTACTCCTCCTGCTCCCACTCTGCCGCACGCAGGTAGTGATCGACAACATCATCACCAAAAGCTGATCTCAGGGTTTTGGAGTTATTCAGTGCATCGGCTGCACCGCGCAAGGTTTCGGGAATGGTGCGGGCGGATGCCGCCGCATAGGCGTCGCCCTTGAACTCACTCTCCAGCACCATCTTCTTTTCGATGCCGTCGATGCCGGCAGCAAGAAGTGCGGCCATCGCCAGGTAGGGGTTGAGGTCTGAGCCCCCAACTCGGCACTCCACCCGGATCGCTTTGCTTCCCTCGCCGCAGATGCGGTAACCTGCGGTACGGTTATCGAGAGACCAGATCGCCTTGGTCGGTGCGAAGGTACCCTCCTTGAAGCGCTTGTAGGAGTTGATATGGGGGGCAAGAAAATAGGTGATCTCATCGGCATGAGCCAGCAGCCCCGCGACATAGTGGCGCATGGTATCGGACATGCCGTACTGCCCCTCCGGATCACGAAACAGTGGCTCACCCTCCAGTGACCAGAGCGACTGGTGAACATGTGAAGAGCTGCCTGCCGCATCATTGTGCCACTTGGCGAGAAAAGTCAGGGCGCGTCCCTTGGCCCAGGCGATCTCCTTGCAGGCGTTTTTGATGATGGCGTGTCGATCACCCACGGTGAGTGCTTCGTCGTAGCGTATATTGATCTCCTCCTGTCCTGCACAGGCTTCACCTTTGGAGTTTTCTACCGGTATATCCGCACCCTGTAGTCCGGTGCGGATAGCCCGCATCACATCCTCCTCCTTGGTGGTTTGGAAAATGTGGTAATCCTCGTTATAGGCGCTTATGGGGTCTATCCCACGATACCCTTTGGCCTCAGCCTCCTCATAACTCTCCTTGAAAAGGAAGAACTCCAACTCGGTGGCCATGAAGGCTTTCATGCCCATCGCCTCAAGCCTTGCAACCTGCCGTTTCAGTACGGCGCGGGGGGAGTGGGGCACCTCTTCATGGGTACGGTGATTGAGTACGTCACACAGCACCAGCGCTGTTCCCTCCAGCCAGGGAATGCGCCTGAGGGTATTCAGGTCGGGCTTCATCATGTAATCGCCGTAGCCATCTGACCAGCTTGTGGATTTGTAACCTTCGACTGGCGTCATCTCCATATCCGTGGCCAGCAGGTAGTTGCAGCTGTGGGTCTCCTCCCAGGCGCTTTCGAGAAAGAACTCAACCTGAAAGCGCTTACCCATCAAGCGGCCCTGCATATCAACAAGTGCAGCAACCACCGTATCGATTTCGCCATCGGCCGCAGCCTGCTTCAGCTCGTCCATCGTCATTTTGCCTGCCATCTTTATCACCACCTTAACCGTTGATAATTACTTGGTTTATACGAATCTTGAGTTGTAATTCAGGTATCTGCTCTCCACCGATAGTCAGGAGGGTTAATTACTATTCGAATGATGCGGGTTGTACCTCACCACATCCTACAACCCTTTCTCTGCCTATGCGCGCGCGTAGGATGTGGTGAGCTTGCGAACCGCATCAACTACTTGATGTTGAGTACGGTGTTCAGTGCTGGACTGAATAGTTACAAATTCCGCTAAATAGCCTCACGATAGAGCCTCTGAGCCGCCTCAAGAGTCAACTCAACTGGATTGCCCCCGGCGCTGGGATCCTCCACCGCCATCGCTGCAAGGGTATCGATCCGATCATCAGCGACACCCAGGTCACGCAGTTTTTGCGGTACGCCCACCTCGGCACTGAGGGCCATTATCTTGTCAAAAAAGCCGTCAAACCCGCCGTCGATACCAAGGTAGGCGGCGGCTGCTGCAATGCGCTCCTCAATCGCAGGGCGGTTGAAGCACAACACCGTAGGTAAAATAATTGCATTGGTCATACCGTGAGGGGTGTTGTAGAGCGCCCCTACAGGATGGGCCATGGCATGAACTGCACCAAGTCCCTTTTGAAAGGCCGTTGCCCCCATCGCCGCCGCACTCATCATATGGGAGCGGGCTTCGATATCCGTACCATCGGCCATCACTT
>JBEVXT010000510.1:0-4984 GCA_040505955.1 Sedimenticola sp.
GCCAGCTCGGCCAGGTGTTCGCTGGAATGAGCCGTCTCGCTGGCACCAGTGGTGGTCTGGGCCGCAATGTCGGAGATGCTGGCCATATTTTGCTGTATGTCTGCCGCAACTGCGTTCTGCTCTTCGGCAGCGCTTGCCACCAGCTCATTCACTTCACTGATGTTCTCCACCGAGGTGGTGATGGCCCGTAGTGATTCACCTGCCAGAGAGACTCCCTTGACACCCTCCTGAGCGCGCGCTCTTCCCTCTTCCGTAGAGGCGGCGGCATTGCGTGCAGCACCCTGCAAGCGCTCGATCATCTCCTGGATCTCGGTTGTTGAATTCTGGGTTCGTGCAGCCAATGTACGCACCTCATCCGCCACCACGGCAAAACCTCGTCCTTGCTCTCCGGCCCGTGCTGCCTCAATGGCTGCATTGAGCGCCAGCAGGTTGGTCTGGTCGGCTATACCGCGAATGACATCCAGTACACTTCCGATATTCTCACTATCCACCGCCAGTGATTGAATCAGATCTGCTGTATTGACCACACCGTCTGCCAGATCATTGATGTGCTGTACCGTATTCATCACCACGTCGAGCCCTTTACCGGTCTCCTCTCGGGCAGTACGGGTAGCATCGGCTGCATCGACGGTGTTGCGTGCAACCTCCTGTACCGCGTTTACCATCTGCCGCATAGCGGAAACCACCTCGTCTGTGGCCACCTGCTGCTGTCTGATCCCTTCACCGGTTTTTTCGGTAATCTGTGAGGTCTCTTCTGCCGCCGATGAGAGTGACTCTGATACCTCACTGATCTGCAGGGCCAGGTTCTGGATGGTCTGGACAAACTCATTGAACCAGTGGGAAAGATCGCCCAGTTCAGTACCTTTATGCTCACTCAATCTCTGTGTCAGATCACCCTCTCCTTCGGCGATGTCACGCAGGCGGGCGATAATCTTTCCAAGGGGCCGCTTGATACTCAGTGTGATCAACAGGCCGAGCACCACCGCCATTGCCATTCCACCTACGATGACCGCTACCGAAGCCAGAGTGGCGCGATCTGAAACGGATCCTGAGCTCTGCAGGGCGCTCTCCTGAATGTCCCACCCCATCTTTTCTATTTCACCCAGCAGAGCGATGATCTCTCCGGCAGCGGCTCCGGTCTCCTGATCCAGGGTGCGACGTTCAGTGGCGATCCTCAGATGCTCCTTATGGAGGTTGATAAGCGCCTCCCCTGTGGGAAGCAGGTGCTCCTCCAGTACTTTCTCCCACAGCGCTGCCTGAGCCCGAATATCGATTGATTCGGCATTCGGTATGACACTGTCATCTACGGTTTTCCCGGACTTCAGAGCACTAATCTGTACCTTAATCTCATTCATCAGGGTGTTGTAGTTCGGAATTAGCTGATTCTGCCGCTCCACACTCCTGCTGTTGGCTGAATCGAGGACTCTCTTTTTGCCTCGGGTGGCAGTCTGGTGGAGCTGCTCCACTACCTCGCTTAACAACTGAAGTCGACCATACTCCTCATTGTAGGAAGCGGTGGCGATTGAGGCTGCAGCCAGTTCTGTCAGATCTGTCTTTACATTTTTTATGGTGTCTTCAAACTCTGTAAAAGCGCTGAACCAATCCTCAAGCGTTTTTTCACTACCGGCACTGTTGATGAAATCAGCTAAAACCAGTTGGTATATCGCCTCAACTTTTTGAAACAGCTGCTCATCGTGCAGCTGCTGCATATCGTTGACCGCTTTATTCAACCGGGCAAGTGCCTGATCGTCTGCAAACTGTGTACTTTTATCGCCGAGAATGCCGCGCAGTTTGTCAGTGTTCGCAAAGAGTCCTGCTTTGTGCTCCTGAGCTTCCTGCCAGAACGGCTCTATCTCCTCACGGCTATTAGAGCCCAGCATCTCCATAGTGATCATCTGCTGAGACTGGATCTCCATCTTGATTTTTATCGATGTGTCGATGAGAGGTGCCGTGCTTATGACCTTTGCGGTCTCCTTGTTCATGTAATACATGCCCTGGTAGTTGACCCCGCCAACCACCAGAATGACGATCGCCAGCAGACCAAAGCAGGCCACCAGTCTTTTTACGATAGATACTTTTGTCAGGAAACCCATGAACCCCCCCAGCCAATCCAAATCACTACAAGTAACTATAGCCCTAAATTAGTCAGTTGAGCCTACTTTTACTGTAACTATTCAGCATAGTGCTGAATAGTTACCGAGTCGTTACCTCTAACCGTTAACCCAGTCAGGAACTTCCAGGTTGTTCTGCTTCAGGGTTGCGGTATAGGTGTTGAGCAGGAGGCAGGCGATAGTCATCGGGCCGACACCTCCGGGTACCGGGGTGATGGCGCCTGCGACGCGGCTTGCGGATTCAAATTCCACATCGCCCACCAGACGGCTCTTGCCCTCTCCGGCGTCGATACGGTTGATACCCACGTCAATTACCGCAGCACCGGGTTTTAGCCAGTCGCCTTTAACCATTTCAGGTCGGCCAACGGCGGCGACGACGATATCGGCGCGACGGCATTCACCCGGAAGATCCTGAGTGCGTGAGTGGGCGATGGTGACGGTGCAGCTCTCCTTAAGCAGCAGGCTGGCCATTGGCTTGCCCACAATATTAGAACGTCCGACGACAATGGCGCGTTTGCCGCTTAGGCTGCCGAGATGCTGTTTCAGCATCGTGATGCAGCCTAGGGGGGTGCAGGGCACCATGCCGTCGCCGGTGGTGGCGACCCGGCCAACGTTGATCGGATGGAAACCGTCAACATCTTTCTCGGGGATGATGCTGCTGATCACCGCATCTTCGTTGATTTGCGCGGGGAGGGGCAGTTGAACCAGGATACCGTTGACGGCGGGATCATTGTTTAGCTTTTCAATCAGCGCCAGCAACTCCTGCTGTGGGGTGTCAGCTGGCAATATATGCTGGAACGAGACCATGCCGCACTCCTTGGTCTGCTTTGCCTTGCTGTTGACATAGATCTTGCTGGCGGGGTCATCGCCCACCAGTACAACGGCAAGTCCGGGCTGAATACTTTGATTCTGTTGTAGCTCGGCTACAGCCCCCGCAAGGGTGTTGCGGAGGTCTGCAGCGATAGATTTTCCATCAATTATGTGTGTCATTGCGCTCTTTTATTACTCAATTTAAGGGTGATCTCAAAGGGTTACCGGAGAAACGGGGTGCCCCGTCAACCTGATCCCTACATTCTACTTGACTCTCTGTAGCGGTGCCTCATTTTGTCGCTACCATCGTCATAGAGGCTATATTTCATACCTGCCTTACAGGGATCCGGCATCGGCGGAGTAGCCACAGAGTATTCCCTGGAGAGGCTTGCGCTATCCCCTTGACGACAGACGTTTTCCTCCCTGCGACAGCCCCATTATTTTTGTCGCTTTTCAGCATCCCTGTGTCGCTGGTGCATTAGCATGAGCAGTTGCTCCCACCTAATCTAGGCTCCAATCACAGCAACTGCGCTGTGCAATCGCCACTTAGAGCTTGCGCCATGACCGACACTGATGATCAGTACGATGATGAAGATATCGACCTCTCCGCACTTCCCGATGACGAGCTGGTGGAACAGATGTATGACGACCTCTACAGCGGCCTCAGGGAAGAGGTTGTAGAGGGGACGCAGATACTGCTCGACAGGGGGTGGTCTGCCGATAAAGTACTAAATGAGGCGCTGGTTACCGGTATGGGCATCGTCGGTGTCGATTTTCGCGACGGCATTCTGTTTGTGCCCGAGGTACTCTCCTCCGCCAACGCAATGAAAGGTGGAATGACGCTGCTGCGACCGTTGTTGGCGGAGTGCGATGCCCCCTCCGTTGGCAAGATCGTGATTGGTACAGTGAAAGGTGATATCCATGACATCGGCAAGAATCTGCTGGCGATGATGATGGAGGGCGCCGGTTTCGAGGTTATCGATATCGGTATCAATATCCCCGTAGAGGAGTATCTGGCGGCTCTTGAGGAGCACAAACCCGATGTGCTTGGTATGTCTGCACTTCTCACCACCACCATGCCCTATATGAAAGTGGTGATCGATACCATGAAAGAGAAGGGTATTCGCGATGACTACATTGTGCTGGTGGGAGGCGCTCCGCTGAATGAGGAGTTTGGTGCTGCGGTAGGCGCTGATGCTTACTGCAGGGATGCAGCAGTGGCGGTTGATACCGTCAGGGATCTGATCACGGCACGACGTGCCGCCGCCTGAGTTAACGGTCACCCGAGCTTGGACTGATAGGCGATGGCATCTGGAACACTGATTATCAGTTGCGGTGCGTTGGCGCGGGAGATCAAGGTGTTGACCGGCGCCGGTAATCGGCTGGGAATAGCGGTGCACTGTCTGCCAGCCGAACTGCACAACCATCCTGAGCGGATCCCGCAAGCGGTTGGCAAAGTTATCCACGATGCGGGTGACCGCTTCCAGAAGATATTTGTTGCCTACGGGGATTGTGGTACCGGTGGTGCCCTGGATGCAGTGCTCAGAGAGGAGGGTGTGGAGCGTATCTCCGGCAATCATTGCTATGAGTTCTTCGCTGGAAGTGATCTTTTTATGTCACTCTCCGAAGAGGAGGTTGGAACCTTCTACCTTACCGATTTTCTCGTCCGGCACTTTGATCGGTTGGTATGGCAGGGATTGGGGATAGCAGCGAAACCGGAATTGCTACCACTCTATTTCGGCAACTACCGTCGGCTGCTCTATCTCGCACAGACACGGGATGAAACGCTACAGGCTGCAGCTTTGGAAGCAGCCCAACGGCTTGGTCTTGAGTACCACTACCTCTATACCGGTTACGGCCTGTTGGAAGGTGCTATTGGACGGATAAGCCCCGCTCTTCGCACACTTGATGCTGAATAGGCACCTCGGATGTTTTCTTACCACTCCCGGAGGAGCACTGCGATGTAGTCAACAGGGGTCGGAGTCGATTGCGTTAGAGATTGCTGGAAAACAGACCGGCTCTTTGCCGCAATCGACTCCGACCCCGAGCAACAGCTAAATAGT
>JBEVXT010000511.1:0-5540 GCA_040505955.1 Sedimenticola sp.
GCCAAAACGCTTGATATAGGGCAGCGCCTCGGTCAGTACATGGGCTACATTCCGGGCCGATTCAGGGGAGAGACTCATGATTAAAACTCGTAGGTAAATGTCTTAGCAGGTTGAGCTGAATATGGGAAACCCACAATATCATTGATTACCCCTGAAACTCAGCTGGAAATGTGCGGAAATAAATGCGGATATAACCCTTTAATGTACTCTTCACCGGTAAATAACCAAAACGTAACTGCTCACTCCATAAGCTACTTGACGACGGCACATCACTTAAGGGCGGCTTTTTCCGCGTGCCTAAAACGGCAACACCACAGCCGAACCCGAGGCTGTCAGCTGATCCCGAAAAACATCCTGAATCCGCGTCAGTGCCTGGGGGGTATCGGCCTCGAAGCGGAACTTGAGGGAGGCAGAACCGACAGAGGATTTCACCAGCCCCCAGCCATCCTCAAACTCCACCCGCAAGCCGTCGATATCAATTACCTTGCCGTCAGAGAAGCGCCCCTGCAGAAGCAGTTGCCCCATTAGATCCACCGCCGCCTTATCCGATTCACACGCCACCTCCAGCACCGGGGTGGCAATACTCTTTGGAAGCGCCGCAAACAGGGCTTCAGAGTTCTGTGCCTCCACTGACAGTACCTCCAGCAGGCGGGCGCAAGAGTATATACCATCGTCGAAGCCGTACCAGCGCTCCTTGAAGAAGATATGACCTCGGGCATTACCCGACAGCAAGGCACCGGTCTGCCTCATCTTCTCCTTGATCGCGGCGTGACCGCTCTTCCACATGATCGGGCGACCACCATAGGCAAGTATCTCCGATGCCAGATGGCGGGTTGCCATAACATCGTAGATGATATCGGCCCCGGGCTGCCTGACAAGCAAATCACGCGCCAGTAACATCAACAGCTGATCAGGCCAGATGATATTGCCAGCGGAATCGATCACCCCGAGACGGTCACCGTCACTGTCAAAAGCCACACCGAGATCCGCCTTCTCCTCCTTTACCATACGGATCATCGCCGCCAGATTCTCCGGGGCGCCGGGATCGGGACGATGGTTGGGAAAGCAGAAATCGACTTCGCAATAAAGCTCTATTACTTCACAATCAAGTACCCGCAACAGCGCCGGTGCCACCAGTGAGGCGACACCGTTACCACAATCCACCACCACCTTCAGCGGCCGGGCGAGTTGTACGTCTGACGTTACCCTGCCGATATAGTCCGGCAGCAGGCTCTGCTCCTGCCGGGTGCCGCTGCCTTCGAGCAGATCACCCTGCTGAATGCGCCTGTGCAGTTTCTGTATCATCTCGCTACTGAGCGCTTCGCCGGCGATGATCACATTCATGCCGTTGTATTCCACTCTCTTGTCACCGCTGGCCACCATCACCCCCGAGCCGGTATTGAGAAAGTGGGTGGCAAAGTAGAGCACCGGTGTCGGCGCCAGGCCGATATCCACCACATCCCGACCGCTTGCCTCAAGCCCCTTGCACAGCGCCTCACTCAAATCAGCACTGGAGTCTCGCCCGTCACGGGCGACAATCACCGTCTGCTGGCCCTGCTCATACGCCTCACTGCCGATGGCGCAACCGAGCTGGTAAGCCAACTTTTCGGTCATATTGACACCGACGATACCGCCGATTTCATGGGCCCCGAAAGGAGACCCGGGGGCACCTCCATCCTCTGATGTGGAAAGTGGTGCATCCTCCGGTGCGGCCTTCTTGTCATTCGTCTTTCGTGACGGTCTGCGTGCTGCACCCTGCCCCAAGCGACGCAACAGATCCCTGATATGGTCAAGCTCCGACAGACGCATCACTGCATCGCCGCCCACCATCTCACCAGCAAACTGCTTCTCCGTCTGATCGACTATAACTACCAGATCGCTCTTGATCGCCTTTTTCAGCCGGGCCGCTTGAACCAGCAGTAGCAGGATTATCAGTACGGCGGCAGCACCGATGACCGCTAGCGAAACCAGCCGTTGCCCCAACTCCATAGACGCCTGCGGCAGATGATAGGCGACCTCCCAGATTGTTCCCAATACAGGCCTACGGCCATCGACGGAGGAACCTGTTCCGCCTCTACCCACCTGATTGAGGGTCACCAGGTTACCCCCCGCCTTCTGCCGCAGCAAAAGCCGGCCGTCAACCGACGCCACACCCTTCATCACCTGACTGACCAGCTTGTAGGGCAGTGCTACATGGAGCGTGCCGACAACCTCGTCGCCGCTCTTCGACTTAACTGGCACCACCAGTGCAATGTACTGCCGGGGAGAGCCGAGATGGTGCACCTCCACCGGTGCCGTCTGCCCACTCCTTTCGACTGTTCGCACCAGATTGAGGGTGGCAAAGCTCAGTGTGCTTGATTTGTCGTCAACCGACAGGTCCTGTTCAAACGGGATCAGGTGTATCCGCTCTGCCGACGGCAACAATCGACTGAGACTCGCCTCTATATCACGCAACCCCTGGTCATCCTCCTCCAGAATGAGGCGGGCAGCATTCCTGTCGGTAATAAACCCTTCCAACAACCGTGCATGAAAAGCTATCGCTTCGGATATCCGTTCAGCAACGATGCTGGCAATCACAGGCAACTGCTCACCCTCCAGATCCTGCTGAGCCTGACCCTGAGTGTAGAAGATCGCCCCGGCAGTCAGAGAGAGGGTCAGCGCCACCGCTACAACCAACAGCAGAAAATAGCTGCCCAGCCCAGCGGAACCTCGTTCTCGGCCAAGAAGTCCTCTGTTTAGCTCTTTTATTTTTATTATTGCCATCACCAACTCCTTGTATGAAAAATCAGTGTCGCCCTGAATGACCAAAACCACCCTCACCCCGTTCCGAGGAGCTGAACTCATCGACGATGGCAAAGTCGGCGTGCACCACCGGCACCACCACCAGCTGGGCAACCCGCTCACCCACCTCCACACGAAATACCGAATCACCCCGGTTCCAGCAGGAGACATAAAGCTGCCCCTGGTAATCCGAATCGATCAAACCCACCAGATTGCCAAGCACAATGCCATGCTTATGGCCGAGACCCGAGCGCGGTAAAATTACCGCCGCCAGATGGGGATCCTCAATATGGATCGCCATGCCGGTGGGAATCAAATGGGTCTTGCCCGGCAGCAGGTCAATCGGCGCCTCCAGCATAGCCCGAAGATCCATACCCGCCGATCCCTCCGTCGCATAGGCGGGAAGGGGGAA
Organism: Sedimenticola sp.; assembly: GCA_040505955.1. Lineage (GTDB taxonomy): Bacteria > Pseudomonadota > Gammaproteobacteria > Chromatiales > Chromatiaceae > Vondammii. The sequence goes on from JBEVXT010000511.1 coordinate 3,194, forward strand.
CTGTTCACCCAGGCGTGCATCCAGTATTTTCAGTTGAATTTTTTTGATCATAGTGCTCGGTCACCACTGTTACCAAGCGCTCTGACAGCGCCTGCTTATTCACCATCGGCAGTTCACACCGCCCGCCATCCCACAACACCGTCAAGGCATTCTCATCGCGCTCGAACCCACCGGCAGCACCACCCACCAGATTGGCGGCAATCATATCGACGCCCTTGCGGCAACGCTTCTCCTCGGCATACTCTGCCGCACGCTCGGTCTCTGCAGCAAAGCCGACAGTAAACGGACCATCTGGAAGGGCGGCAACCCGGGCAAGAATGTCCGGGTTTCGCAGCAGCCGCAGAGTCATCTCCTCCCGGCTCTTTTTTATCTTCTGATCCACCACCGTTTCCGGGCGGTAATCGGCCACTGCGGCGCAGGCGACAAACAGATCGCAATTTTCAACCCGCTCCATTACTGCCTGTTCCATCTCCTTGGCACTCTCCACATCAGTGCGCGTCACCCCGGGTGGCGTCGTCCTGCTCACAGGACCACTGACCAACTCCACCTCGGCGCCTGCGGCGGCAAATGCCCGGGCGAGAGAGAACCCCATCTTTCCCGAACTGCGATTACCGACAAAACGTACCGGGTCGATCGCCTCACGGGTGGGGCCGGCAGTCATCAGCACCCGCCGGCCACTGAGTTGTTGTGGCGCAAACCGGGCTGCCGTCCGCAGCAACAGCTCAGCGGGTTCCAGCATCCGCCCGGGACCGCTTTCACCACAAGCCTGCTCACCCTCACCCGGCCCCCACAACTGCACTCCACGGGAGACCAACAGCGACCCGTTGTCACGGGTCGCCGGGTTACACCACATCATCTGGTTCATTGCCGGTGCCAAGGCGATGGGTGCTTCGGTGGCCAGGCAGAGGGTGGTGAGCAGGTCATCAGCCATCCCCTGGGCAAGACGCGCCATAAAATCCGCCGTGGCGGGAGCCACCAGCACAAGGTCCGCCCAGCGCGCCAGCTCGATATGGCCCATGGCGGCCTCATGAGCGGCATCAAACAGCTTCTGCCGCACCGCTCTGCCCGACAGGGCCTGTAGCGTCATGGGAGTGATAAAGTGGGTTGCAGCGCTGGTCATCACCACCTGCACCTCCGCCCCCGCCCGGCGCAACAACCGCACCAGCTCAGCCGACTTATAAGCCGCTACTCCACCGGTAACGCCAAGCAGTATCCGTTTTTGTGACAGTTCAGACATCACCTTGATCTTCAGTAAATTCTGTTGGCCGACTATTGAGAAGTAATTCTCAGTGGTGTGTTGCTATCCCGTAATTCTAGAACACAACCGCCCCATTTACTCCGGCACTCTCGTTCATAACTATTGCCGCTGGATCTTTGTTATAAAGTTGGGTTTGTATGACAGCAGTGATTCCAAGTAGTTGTTCAAGGTTAACTGAATAAACCAGGATCTGGAACCTGGAATTACCCTTAGTAATGATTTAACCTACTAAACTATGCTAGACTTCACAAGGAACAGCATCCTACAGGGAGGTAACATGGCTATTAAGGACTGGCCGGCCGACGAGCGGCCAAGAGAGAAACTGATTCAACGGGGCCCTGCGGCGCTCTCTGATGCCGAGCTGCTGGCGATCTTCCTGCGTACCGGCGTTATGGGAAGAACCGCCGTCGATCTGGCGAGAGACCTGCTGCAAGAGCACAACGGGCTGCGTAACCTGCTGGCCGCCGACCAGCGCCGTTTTTGCAGCAGCCACGGCCTGGGTCCTGCGAAGTACGTCCAGCTCCAGGCGACCCTGGAGATGGGGCGGCGCCACCTCCGCGAAACACTACAGCGCAACAGCACCCTCACCAGCCCACAACAGACCCGCGATTATCTGCAGAGCAGGCTCTCCCACCATCCCAATGAAGTGTTTGCCTGCCTCTTTCTCGACAATCGCCACCGCCTCATCGAGTACGAAGAGCTTTTCCAGGGCACCATTGACGGTGCCGGCGTTCACCCCAGAGAGGTGGTGCGTCGCGCTCTGGTTCACAACGCAGCTGCAGTTATTCTTGCCCACAACCACCCATCGGGCGTGGCCGAACCGAGCCTGGCGGATGAGAAGATAACAAAACGATTGCAGCAGGCCCTGGCGCTGGTGGATGTCCGGGTGCTGGACCATATCATCGTCGGCGCCGGTGAGATGACATCCCTGGCGGAGCGGGGGGTGATATAAAAAGTTGGCAGTTGGCAGTTGGCAGTTGGCAGTTGGCAGTTGGCAGAATGATACACCAACCTAAATTTTCTTATCCATATTTGGAATGATAAAAGCACCACAGCACAATCCAACTCATTGAATTACAAGCAAATACA
>JBEVXT010000512.1:0-6703 GCA_040505955.1 Sedimenticola sp.
TTAGCCTCAGGCAAACGCGCGCCATCCCGCCAATAAAGCAAAAAGCAGAAAAATAACGCCACCTATCCGGTGTAACCAATGGAGCGGAAGGCGCTGCAATAGCGTACGTCCAGCCCAGATTCCCAGTGCGGAGACCATTACCAGGGCCGTAGTTGCACCTATCCAGACCGGCAACGGCGGCATACTACCGGCTAAGCCCGCTACTGCGATCTGTGTCTTGTCTCCAAACTCAGCTACTAAAATCAGCAGCAGGGTAGTGAAGAAAATACTATGCCCCGTGTGCTCCACCAGTTCCTCAGACTCATCGTTATCCTGAGTACGCAATGCGTGAATGCCGAAACCACCGAACAATAGAGCCACTATGATGGCAGTTACCCGTTCTGGCACCCAAGCCGCAACACCTGCACCAAAAACTACAGCCAAAGCGTTAAGTGCAAAGAATGCCACTACGGCCCCCAGGAGCACGGGCCAGTGACGGTGACGTGCCGCCAAAGTCATACAAACAAGTTGGCTTTTGTCGCCAATCTCCGCTAATGCAATGAGGGTGAATGTGGAGAGGGATACAGAGAATGATTCTGGTGAAATCATGATTTTATGAGTAGACTCAATTGCTTTTCGAGGGGCAGGCGCGAGTTTAAGGGGTTCTCTTCATTATGTCGATTTCAAGAGCTGCTTCTGTCCGGCTGGCGAAAATGATCTCTTGTGTGGTGGCGCGGTAGTATGGGCTTAATAAGAGTTGTTATCCGGCCAGGAATGGTCAAATTGGCGTAAAATCGCTTTAGCCAGCTTCCAGCACTAAGCGGACATAATGGATACCGAGTCAACTTTAGTGATGGCTGTCCTCATTATCGGTCCTCATTATCGCCCTCACGGTGGCAGCGATCTGGAGTCAAGTGTAGACTGAAATTATTTTATTACTCCACGGGTAAAAATGCATGGAGCCACGGCATAAACCTATTCGCATTCTACTGATCGAGGATGAATCGGCCATCGCTGACACCGTTGTGTATTCCTTGGACTCGGAGGGGTTTGAGTCGCTCTGGCACACTACAGGGGAGGAGGGGCTTGCAGCTTTTAAGGAGTTACCCCCGGCGCTGGTGATCCTGGATATCGGCCTGCCAGATGTTAATGGCTTGGATCTGTTTCACCGGTTGCGCGAGATTTCACCGGTTCCAGTTATTTTTCTGACTGCACGCGGAACCGAGATGGATCGGGTGGTTGGGCTTGAGATCGGCGCGGATGACTACGTGGTTAAACCATTCAGTCCGCGTGAGTTAACGGCCCGGGTTCGCGCCGTGTTGCGCCGTGCTGCCGTTGGCTTAGCACGGGAGCCGACAACAAATCACAGCCCATTTCAGATAGACCCTCAGGCCATGAGTATCCGCTGCCATGGTCAGCACCTTGAGCTGTCACGATATGAATACCGTTTGATCAAGGTGTTGATCGAATCACCGGAACGGGTTTACACCAGGGGTCAACTGTTACAGCTTGTGTGGGAAAACCCGGACCATAGCATGGAGCGAACCGTGGATACCCATATCAAGACCCTGCGCAACAAGCTGCGTGCCGCATGTGATGGCTTTGATCCCATAAAGACCCACCGTGGCACCGGGTACTCACTGAGCCTGTGTGATTGAGTATCAAGGCACGTATCTTCCTGATCTTCGTGGCCTTGGTGGCCACCGGCTTCTATGTTCTGGTGGAGTGGGTTCAGGATGAGTTGCGCCCGAGTTATCTCGAATCCCTGGAAGAGCCCTTAGTGGATACTGCAAACCTCTTGGCTGAGGTGTTGGCCCAGGAGTGGGATGGGGGAGAATCTGAGTTCAGGGATCTGCACGGTGTTTTTGAACGTGTCTACAAACGCCGTTTTCGTGCCCAAATCTATGACCTTGTAAAGAATGAGGTGGACCTTCGGGTCTATGTTACAGATGCGCAGGGCATGGTGGTGTTCGACTCCGATAATCGCCAGCATGAAGGGAGGGACTATTCACGCTGGAATGATGTCTACCGCACCTTGCGCGGTCAGTATGGCGCACGCATGACCCACGATGACCCCCTTTACCCAGGAAAGGCCGTTCTCTATGTGGCCGCTCCTATTTACCATGAAAATAGGTTGATCGGGGTGATCAGCATCGGCAAGCCGGCCCGTAATGTGGATCGTTTTCTTGCGGCTGCCAAATCTGAGATGGCCCTGGCTGGTGTGGTCGCAACACTGTTGGTGCTTGTCCTTGGATTTATCCTCTACCTGTGGGTTACCCGCCCCATGAATCGCCTGGTGGCATATGTGGAGGCTGTGAAGGCCGGGCGGCGCGTCACCCTACCTCGACTGGGCCAGAACGAGATCGGAACCATGGGGGTAGCTATGGAGGAGATGCGGGTAGCCCTGGAGGGTAGGGATTATGCAGAGCGCTATGTACAAACCCTTACCCATGAGCTGAAGAGTCCCCTGGCAGCCATCCGCGGAGCAGCAGAGATCCTTCAGGAGCATATCCCGGAAGAAGAGCGGCAAAAGTTTCTCTGCAATATCCGTGATCAAGTAGGTCGTCAGCAAGATATTATCGACCGTATGCTTGAGCTTGCAGCGTTGGAGAAACGCAGGGAATTGGATTGTCGTGAGTCCATCGATGCCACTGCCCTAATAAACGATGTGGTGGCCGCCATGGCGCCATTGTGCAAGAAAAAAACGGTCACCCTCGACGTAGATCTGGACGGAGTCGAGGGGTTGGAAGGAGACCCATTCCTGTTACGCCAAGCGCTGACAAATCTACTCCAGAATGCCCTGACATTTTCTTCTGTTGGAGGCCGGATTACAATTATGGCCCGGCGGCAGAATGGGCTTTTCTGCTTCCAGGTCACGGATCAGGGGCCAGGAATTCCTCACTACGCCGTGGACAAGGTCTTCGAGCGCTTTTACTCATTACAGGCGCCCAATGAGCGCAAAGGGACTGGGCTGGGACTCAGTTTCGTCCATGAGATCGCAGAACTGCATGGTGGCAAGGCTTGCCTGGAAAATGGTGAGAAGGGAGGTGCGGTGGCCTCCCTATGTATTCCGTAAACCTGTTTGTAACTATTCAGCTCACCCCTAAAAACCAAAGTTATGGTGGAACAGAGGTGTGGCAGGAGCGAACTTGTTCGCGATTAGCTTCGTAGGAGACTCTTCGCGAACAAGTTCGCTCCTACGCGATATTGTAACTCCTCAATAACCCTGTGCAGATGGATAACTTTCAGCTGGGGTGCAGTGGCGCCTTTTCAGGACGTACAGCAGCAGGGATGCTGCCGTGAGCGACCAGGGATCTGTTCACCGCGTGTCCTGAAAAGGCGTTATTGCACCCCATGGCACGGACTTTTTGAGAGGTTACTGTTTTCACACTCTTTTCACCCACTCTTCACATTCGCTTCTTTTCTAACCCCTAACCTGAAAACCATCAGAGTAGCGGAGGTGAATCATGAAGACGATATTGAGTGTAGTCCTGATCCTGGTGGCTATGCAGTGCTTGGCAGAACCGGCGGTAACCGTACCTTGGTCTGAGTTTCAAACCATATACAGCCAACAGGTTGGCCGGGATCTGCGCGAGGAGTTGGATGGATTGCAAAAGGCCCTCGATCGTAAGCAAGCCGAGCCCATCCATGTGATCGATAGCGCTCTCTACCAACTACAGGTGGAGGAGAGCAGGGTGTCCGGACAGGTGACCCTGGAGGGACAGGTGCTGCAAGGCGATCCTGAGCCTGTGCCTCTATTCGGTGATGGCATAGCCGTTATTGGTAGTGTGGATGCCAAAGGGGCAACCTTGGTAACGGCAAACGGTGATTATCTGCTCTACCTGACCGGCGATGACCGCTTCAGGATCACGCTGCGTATCGAGATCCCAATCCAGGTTGAGCACCACTCCAAGACCGTAGCTTTCCGTATCCCCAAAGCGGTGACCAATGTGCTTCATCTCTCCCTGCCGGAGAACATGAAGGTGCTGGATCTCCCCGAGTCTGCGAGCAACGATGGTAATTACTATTTTCCACCAAAGGATAGGTTAAGTTTTCGCCTTGAGAAGCGTTATAACGAAGAGAAGGATATCCCTCCACTGGTCGATATCTTTAGCCGTATCAAGGTGCGTGGTGGAAACTATCTCATCAGCAGCATCTTTTCCCTTCCCAGGGGCAGTGCAGCCGATCTCTCTATCAACCTACCCACAGGCCACCACTTTCTTTCCAGCACCCTTAAAGGTGGTTGGATCAGGGAGAGTGGATCTGATCGGATAGTGCTTCGCTTGCCACGAGACTGGCAAGGTAGCTTTTCCATCGACTATGAAGTGCTGGTGGCGGATCAAGACGCATCCACCAGCTTACGTTTACCATCCATACCCGGAAATTTAGGCCGTGAGGGTGAATTTCACATCACGCAGCCTGATGATGGAGATATTCGTCTGGTTGGTGGTGCCTATAGAGAAGGGCTACCTGAGAACAGACTGCCGGATGTCATCGTAAAACAGCTGCAGGGAACTGCCGGAGGCTATATCAAGCTTCTGGACGGTGGTGAGATCCAGTTGGAATTGAAACGGTTCGAGTCCGTACGCGCGCCCAAGATTGTGCTCGACAGCGTCCATTTTTATACCAGCTTTGCAGACAATGGACGTGCAATGTCGCTGCTGAGTATGAAACTGCCCCCTCAAGTGGGCAATAAACTATCCCTGGATGCGGTGCCTGGTGCCGAGATCTGGTCGCTAAAGGTCAACGGCAAAAACCAGAGCCTCTACAGCAGTTCCAGTGATCGTTGGGTTATTCCATTGGCCACCGGTGAGAGTTCAACGGTAGAACTGGCTTACCTCAAAAAAGTATCTCGATTGGGGTTGAAGGGCCGCCTGGAACTCACCATTCCGGCTACTGGGATTGCGGCCCATGATCTGCTGCTAACCGTCGGACTTGCCGAGCGGGTAGAGATGATCTCCCTTGAGGGTGACATGATCCCGGCTGAACAGGATATACGGCCGGTAACGGCTACCCAAGGGAATAAGATCTACAACTTCAGTTACCCCTTTTACCAGGGCGATTCACACTCAGTTGCCCTCTATTACCAAGAGCCTGTGCATCCTGCATCAGCCAAATGAACGAATTCAACTCGGGAGAGCGTCATGAGTAAAAAACGAATTATCGCAATTGTCCTGGTCTTTCTGCTGGGTGTGGCTGGTTGGTACATCCTTGGGACAGCGAGTCATGTTCGTTCCAGTTCTACTGCATCCAGCCTGAACGCCGCCATATACACCCTCTGGGGCAGGCCTGTGGTACAAGAGGCCCCCAGTTTTTCTGTCAGGGTACCGGGGACAAAACGGAATCGAACCCTATTGCCTGCCTCCAACCATATCAAGGTGGCCCTGAATCTGGAGCAGCGTCGGAAGGGGCTTATCTGGTATCCCACCTATGTCAGTGATTTCGACGCCACTTACCAGATCATCAACCATGATGCGGTGACCCAGAAACTGCGTATCCATTTCAAATTTCCATCCCGGGATGCCACCTATGACAGTTTTAAAATCTGGCTTAACGGTAAGGCGGGGTTGGTTGAGGTGGATCCTAAGCAGGGGATTCGCAAGATCGTGGAGTTGGCCCCGGGCCAGACCCTGGATTTTCGCATCGCTTACACTACTCGTGGCTTGCGTGAGTGGTCTTATAAGCTTGCGCCGGATAGCGGCCGTGTACTGAAGCTGGATCTTAATCTCACGACTAATTTCAAGGCGATTGATTTCCCCGAGAGCTGTCTTTCACCCATGCTGCATGAGACAACAGCGCAGGGGGCCCATCTACGCTGGCAAGCCGATGATCTTATCACCCGCCAGAATGTGGCGGTAAGCATGCCTGAAAAACTGAACCCCGGCCCCCTGTCGGCACGCATGAGTTTCTTTGCCCCTGTCTGTCTGCTCTTCTTCTTCGTCCTGATCACCGCCATAGCCATATTGGGATCTGTGAATATTCACCCCATGCACTACCTATTCGTCACCGCCGGGTTCTTTGCCTTTCATTTGCTATTCGCCTATCTGGTGGACCTGGTGAACATGCATCTGGCCTTCGGGGTTGCCTCCCTGACCTCGGTGGGATTGGTTATTGCCTACCTGCGTCAAGCCCTTGGGCAGGATTTTCCCTGGAAAATTGCGGGAGCGGGGCAGATATTCTATCTGGTGCTCTTCTCCTACTCCTTCTTTCTTGAGGGGATGACGGGTCTAACAGTCACCATCGGGTCGGTTATCACCTTGGCGATACTGATGTACATGACCGCTCGGCTTGACTGGAATCAGGTGTTTAGTGCGCAGGTAAGCGAGGAGTCAAACAATGTATAGAGTCGTATCACTCTTAACACTCAGTTTTGGTTTCTTCATCATATGGGTCATCTATATGGCGAACACAGGGCAGAATAGTCTATTTTTTCAACTGGTAAGAGCGATCCCTTATGGCGATAAGCTTGGACACTTTTTCCTGTTCGGATTTCTTACCCTCGGATTGAATTTCGTACTACATTATAGGGCGCTTAATTTCAAACAGAGAAGGATTTACTATGGATCAATAATTGTAAGCCTATTTGTTATGGCTGAAGAGTTAAGTCAGTACTTCCTACCCTGCAGAACATTCGATGTCGTTGATCTATTTGCTGATATTACAGGGATTGTGGTGTTCTCAATCATCAGCTATAAGCCAACTAACAAATAAAGGTGAGCAAAGA
>JBEVXT010000513.1:0-1164 GCA_040505955.1 Sedimenticola sp.
GAGGACCAATCATATTTAAATTATGTTTCAGTCCCGTCGTATGAAGGAAAACACATTGTGATCACAGCACCATGGAGTTACCCAGAGGACATTGTTTCCATGGTGATAGGAGAGGATGCTAGTAACCAAGGCAACAGCTTCCCTGACAACGAAAGGGTTGTTGACCTCACAAGAGGTCCACCGGCTTACGAAGGAAATACCGACTTTATATCAAAATTAAAGGAAGATCTCGGAATTAAGGTATTTCTTTGATTGACTACTTTTTAGCCACTGACCTTTAAAGGTGGGTAACAGGATTTTAACATAGCAACCTTGAAAAAACAAATCAATTTTTGTCGCACCTGCTTTAGCAGAGGTGCGACTATAGTCGGCTCTTTTCCGTCGTGGTCCGCGTCGTCGTCTGGTGTTAAATGTTAAAGTTATACTATTAAGGCACGGCAGGTGCGACACCGCTTCCGGGGAAGAATTCTTGTTATTACTCCACACTGCAGGATGAGTTTGAATGTCAAAATTTACAATAATTTTTTTGGCGGGAAACCTATCCTGTTGAAGGAAACAGGATAGAAATTACAGACTCACCAATAAAAGTATACAAAAGACGGCAAAATGAAACAAAACCAATGTGTCAAACATCTTCACTCAAACCATCCTCCTGTGTGGAGTGAAAAAAACTTATTTATATTTTTTCAAGGTTTGTATGTTAAAATCTCGTATTTAACCTTTAAATAGAGGATCTTACATGAGTGAAAGCTTCATTGCCTCTTAGTCACCTTGTTCGTCCGTCCGTAACATTTTCGTTTCCGCACGATAACTCAAGTTCTCTATATCAGATTTTCATCAAACTTCACATGTGCATTGATATCAATGAGGGCAAGACACCTATTGAATATGAGCTGTACCCGTCCAAGGTCAAGGTTACTGTTGCTAGAAATAGATTGCTGTGCAAAATGTTTGTTTCCGCATGATAACTCAAGTTCTCTTTATCCGATCTTTATGAAACTTCACCTGTGCATTAATATCAATTAGGGCAACTTAGACACCTATTAAATATGGGCTATGCTCATCCAAGGTCGAGGCCACTGTTGCTAAAAATAGATTGCTGGGCTCACTGATGGTCAGGGCTCAAGCGAGGGGGTGTGGGTTTCTGTAAGCCCATGCTTACTG
>JBEVXT010000513.1:1264-3438 GCA_040505955.1 Sedimenticola sp.
TGTCAAGTAAAACATATTTTGTTGGTACTCGTTAGAATTCAAACGAGTACCAACAACATAATTTATGTTTTTATCAAGAAATAAGAAAAATCTTAGAATTATCATCAAATACTCCCCTAATCTATTCCTCTGCATCGGATCATTTGTGTTTTTCCTGTTTTACAGCCGGATGAAGACAAAATGGATTTGGAGAACAAGGAAAATATAGATAACTCTAGCAATACAAAGATAACCGGTGTTACCTCCCTTCCAGACAAGACTCCAGAAAGTCCCGTTCTAAAAACTGTCATAAACATAGATTCAAGCCACAGACCTATAAGTCCAAACCATGTGCAACATGATGTGGATTCTATATTAAGCAATTCATCGACCAGTGTTTCAGCAGTTTCGAATTCGGAAGAACGCAATAACACTTTACAAGAGACTGTATCCGAACCAACCGTGGCAAAGAAGATGAAACGATCACCCACACCCTTTGCCTCCACTGTTGAAACGGATAAAGATGTAGAAGAAATTGAATACGTGAATGCATGTATTAGTAGCAGCAATAAAAAAATAGAAAACGGTGAAAATAATTCTGACACGGACAGCGGGGTGGGTGGTGAAGCGGATAGGCAGATTTTTATTGTACAGAACTCGATACCAGAGCAAACAGAAAGGTCTAGCCATGTCGAACCTGTGGACAGTGAAGTAGGGGGTTTGGACGGGCAGAGCGGGAGCTCTGTGGAGAATACGGGAAAAGGTACAAGTCTCGCACAGCTATCTGACCTTCACCTTGACCTACAGCTTGATCTTAGTAAGTACTAACCTCACTAACTAATCGCACACCTCAGTGGCGGATCATCACCAGGTTAATTATCCTCTCGCATTAGCGAAAAGGGGATATAGCGATTGTCCATTTCCATCTCTCACTGTTTGCGTTTAGCATTTGTGCTAAGCAAATGCGTTTACCTCAATTTCTTTTGAACTGCTTGATAGATCTCAATGATATTTGGCAATAGTGTATATCTGAACATAATAGGGGTCACATATGTTCCCAAGTTCCTATGCTCAAGGTCACAAAATCGAACTTTGTTTCAAGGTTTCCGAGGGGATTAGCGTAGTGCTAACGACATGCTTCTTGTTTGCTTGAATTTATTATTTAAAGATACAGCTGAAATTATTGTTTTTAGTCGGATTTCTTTAGAAATTAAGTTCTTAACAATTAACACTTAAACCCCAGTTGCTGTAATTCCAGGTTTTTGCGAACAATGTATATCCAGATGAGCCAGCTCGCAACGAGCCATCTCATCAGGAACTTCAGTATTTGGTGGATAAGTTTTACCAACTTTTGACATCAGTTAGTGGAAATTTTCAAAATGATAAGTGGAGATGCAACAGACCTGGTTTATCGATTATAACCTCCAAAACGGGTGTGCCGTATTTACCACTGGGTATAACCTCCAAAACGGGTGTGCCGTATTTACCACTGGGTATAACCTACAAAATGGGTGTGCCGTATTTACTGCCGTGGTTACTGTCGTATTTACCATTGGGTATAACCTACAAAACGGGTGTGCCGTATTTACTGCCGTATTTACCACCCGCTTGCGAAAAGCGCGATACAGTCGTCACTTTGGCGTACGTACGTATGTATGTGTATCCGTCCGTACATACGTCCGTGTGTCCGCTTCAAAGTTTTTGGCTATTGTTTTTCGATCAGTGCTCGGCGGGCGCGACATGCGGGCCACGGCCATCTAATTCTTATTTGTTGGTGAATACATATGTTGGCTAGGCGATTGTAACGAGTACCAACAACATAGGTTTTACTCGAGAATGTAGAAAATGATCACAAACTTATCATCAAATACCCCCTTATCTGTTGCTCTGGGGTGCAATATGTATTCTGGCCCATCTTCTACTCTTCCATATACAGGGTATTCTGGCCCATCTTCTACTCTTCCATATACAGCAAGGGCGATTTTGGGTACAATCGGAACATTTTTGACTGGGTTATGGCCCTTTTTCGACTTAAAATTTCCCCAAAATGTCTTGTCCGGTGAATGTAACTCTTGAATGGATAAATGGATTTAATTTATTTTTAGCACACAGTTTTTGTTTCTCACTGTATCTGTTAATACATGTATTTATAATTACATGTATTTACATTCAAATTACACACATTTCTAGATATA
>JBEVXT010000514.1:0-4340 GCA_040505955.1 Sedimenticola sp.
TTTGGCGGAATTGTATCAGGATTAGACATAAGAGGGTGGTGGGTGGAGGCTGATGGTGGCTAAAGAGAAAAAGAGGGGGGTGGCGGAGTCGTTCTTACCGGACTTTTGCCGCGTTCGCATGGTGTTTGTGGTGGTGGTAAGCGCTGAACTGCTGGCGATTGTGCTTACCCTGGACACCAGTAATTCCCTGCAGCAATTCGCCGCTGCTCTCAGCCTGCGCTCACTGTTTGTGCAGTGGGTTGCCTTGACCGGTTGTGCCCTGCTCTGTCTGTTGCGAACACACCTGGGGCGTTATGGTAATCGCACGGCGGGTATCGCCGCTTGGCTGATCCTGATGTTGCTGACCCTGCTGGTAAGCCTCTTTGCCATCAAGGTACTGGCGATTACTTCCGCCGGTCAGTTTCTACTCAAGAGTCTCGGCATCAGTGCCATCGTCTCAGCACTGATGCTGCGCTACCTCTACTTTCAGTACCTCTGGCGCCTGCAAGTGCAGGCGGAGTCCCAGGCACGCTTTCAGGCTCTGCAGTCGCGCATCCGCCCTCACTTTCTCTTCAACAGCATGAACACCATCGCCAGTCTCACCCGCTCCGACCCGAGGCTGGCGGAGGGGGTGGTGCATGACCTCTCCGACCTGTTTCGTGCCAGTCTCTCCGATGTGCGGGATCAGAATACCCTTGGAGATGAGCTGGAGCTGGCGCGGGGTTATCTCCGTATTGAGCATCAGCGTCTGGGTGGGCGGCTGCATGTGGAGTGGGATCTGGAAGAGCTGCCTGAGCGTGCCGTACTGCCGGCGTTGATACTGCAGCCGCTGCTGGAGAACGCGGTCTACCACGGAATTGAACCGGCGGCCGAACCAGGAGTGATACAGATCAGCGGCCGCTACCGGCGCAGGCAGGTCAATCTCAGTATCCGTAACAGTCAACCACCTGGGGATGCGGTCAAGCATCGAAAAGGGAACCGGATGGCGCTGGAGAATACACGCCAGCGGTTGTTGGGGTTTTTTGATGGAGAGGCGACTCTCTCCGAGGCAGCGGTGGATGGTGACCACCAGGTGCGGGTGGTGTTCCCCTACCCCTACCAGCCAAAATGAGGCCGGTATGGAAACGGATGAACAAGTGATGAACATATTGATCGCGGATGATGAGCTGCACGCACGGGCAATGCTGCGCAGTCTGGTTGAGGAGATCGGCTCCCCTTACCGGGTGGTGGGAGAGGCGGCCAACGGTTTCGAGGTGGTAGATGCCTGCGATGCGCTTGCGGTGGATGTGGTGTTGCTCGATATCAGCATGCCGGGGCAGGATGGTTTGGAGGCGGCGTCCCGGCTGGCTCGGCGCCCTGAGCCGCCAGCGGTGATATTCACAACCGCCTATGAACAACATGCACTGGCTGCGTTTGAGGGGAGCGCCGTTGATTATCTGCTAAAGCCGATTCGGCGGCAGCGGTTGGAGCAGGCACTGGCTAAAGCCCAGCATCTCACCCGGCCCCAGCTAAAGGCGCTGGAGGGTTTGGGGCTGGGCGACGAGGAGTATGTCAACGTCAGCTATCGTGGTGGAGTGGCGCGTATCCCGCTGTCGGAGGTGATCTATTTCCTCGCCGAGCAGAAGTATGTCACCGTCAGGCACAGTGGTGGAGAGGCGTTACTGGAGGGCTCACTGAAATCTCTGGAGGAGCGCTTGAGTGACTACTTTATCCGCATTCACCGCAACGCCCTGGTCGCCAGATCGCGGGTGCTGGCGGTACAAAAAGGGGCGGAGGGTGAAAGCCTTGTGAGTCTCAGGGGCACTGACCAGCTGCTGGAAGTGAGTCGGCGTCACCTGCCGGAGGTAAAGCAGCTGATAAAATACTGACTTATGCGACTGCTGAATCGTTGATCGGCCTGTTGCCAGCCGCGACCCTAACCTATAGCATTCCAAGCTCAATTCAGTCATTGAGAGATCCCGTTCCATGTCACAGATTCTGCGAATTGCCACGCGAAAATCCCCCCTTGCCATGTGGCAGGCCGAGCATGTCTCCGCCAGGCTGCGTCAGGCCCACCCCGACCTGGAAGTTGAGCTGGTCGGTATGAGTACCCAGGGGGACAAGATCCTGGATACGCCGCTGGCAAAGATCGGCGGCAAGGGGCTGTTTGTCAAGGAGCTGGAGCAGGGGATGCTGGAGGGCCAGGCCGACATCGCCGTTCACTCGATGAAGGATGTGCCGGTTGAGTTGCCCGAGGGGCTGCATCTGGCGGTGATTCTGGAGCGGGAGGACCCCCGCGACGCCTTTGTCTCCAACCTCTATAAAAATCTTGATGAGTTACCCGAGGGCGCGGTGGTGGGTACCGCCAGTCTGCGTCGTGAGTGCCAGGTTCGGGCGCGTCGGCCGGATCTGGAGATCGCCACCCTGCGTGGTAACGTCAACACCCGCTTGCGAAAGCTCGATGAAGGGGAGTTCGAAGCCATCATCCTCGCCTCCGCCGGGCTGAAACGTCTCGGCTTTAAGGGACGGATCGCTGACTGTATCGATCCCGCAGACAGTCTGCCAGCAATCGGCCAGGGGGCCATCGGTATCGAGTGTCGCAGTGATGATAGCGAGATTAATAGGTTGCTGGAGTGTCTCCATGATGAAGAGACCGCCCTCTGTATCACCGCCGAGCGTGCCATGAACAGGCGGCTGATGGGTGGCTGTCAGGTACCGATTGGTGGTTACGCAATACTCAATCACGACAAACTCTATATGCGCGGGCTGGTGGGTGAGCCCGACGGCAGCCACATTATGCGCGCCGAAATGACCCGCCCGGCCTCGCAGGCCGAGGCGCTGGGTATCGCCATGGCGGAGGAGCTTCTGGGTCAGGGGGCGGATCAAGTGCTGAAGCATCTCTATGAGGGAGAGAATGCCCCCGAGTGAACGTCTCCGCACAACCGTCGATGGAGTGTGATCTCTCTGGCGCCGGTGTGCTGGTAACCCGTGCCGCCCACCAGGCGGAGCCGCTTTGCAACCTGATTAGCCAGCTGGGTGGAGTGCCGTTGCGTTTTCCGGTGGTCGAGATCAAAGGGCCGGAGTCACCTGAGCGGGTAGCACAACAACTGGTCGGGAGCAGGGAGTGGGATCTGCTGATCTTTGTCAGCCCCAACGCGGTTGAGTGGGGATTAAAACTATTTCCCCAAGGGCTTCCTGTGCAGGCGGCAGTGGCCGCAGTAGGCCAACCTAGCGCCCAACTGCTGCAGCAGGCAGGGGTGGTGACGGTGATTGTCCCAGCGGGGCGTAGTGACAGCGAGGCGCTGCTGGCGATGGCGCCACTGCAGCAGGTGTCGGGTCGTCGGGTAGCGATCTTTCGTGGAGATGGTGGCCGTACTCTGTTGGGGGATACCCTTGGATCACGGGGGGCTGAGGTGGAGTATGTCGAGGTCTATTGCCGCTCTCAGCCACAGGGCGACGCCACCACCCTGCTTGCCGCCTGGCCACAGCAGATGGATCTGGTGACAGTTACCAGCAACGATCTGCTGGATAATCTCTTCTCCATGCTCGGTGCTTCCGGTCGAGCGCTTCTGTGCGACACCCCCACGATCGTAATCAGTGAGCGGATGCTGCGCCACGCTCAGTCACTTGGTTGTAAAAAGCTGATCCAGGCGTCGGGGGCCGATCTGCCCTCTCTGCAGCAGGCGATTTGCACTTGGAAAAGCACCTCTGCGACCTGAGTCACCTTGCGCAGTACAGCCATTGTGAGCGGGTAGATTGAAGGCTTGCCTGTTCCCCGGGGTACGCTTTTGCTAATCTATCGCCACACATAAGAAATCCGGAAGCATCGATGAGTAAAAAACGGGCAAACCAGGTGGGTCAGAGTGGGTCAGGTAGTGACTCCGAAGCAGAGATCATGGATGCTGAAATTCTTGAATCCACCCCCTCGCCGCGGAACGCCGCTGAGGGTGGCGGCAATGTGCACTGGGTGGCCATGGCGCTCTCATTGATTGCCGTGGTTGCGGTGGTTGCCGGGCTGGGTTACGGCTATCAGCACTGGAGTGGTATGCAGGCTTCTCTGCAGCAGATGGAGGAGAGGGTAGCCGGTAGCGCACGGCAAACAACGGAGTTGCAGTCCCGACTCAACCAGACACGCCAGGCATTTGAGCGTCAGAGTGCAGAGATGGAGAAGCAGAACATCCGCCTCTCCGAGCAGGAGGGGAAGTTTGTTGCTGAGCAGCAGGCGCTGAAGCAGCAGGGTGGCCGGATTGAACAGGCGCTTGAGCGAGTCTATAGCCGGGTCGGCGGCAACAACAGCGCCTGGATGGCGGCGGAGGCGGAGTACCTGATGCAGGTGGCCAACCACCGCTTGCAGTTGGAAAGTGACATCACCACGGCGATAA
>JBEVXT010000514.1:4440-7264 GCA_040505955.1 Sedimenticola sp.
GCCCGCTTGGCGCTGTTGCGACGTAATCAACCGCTCTACGACGGTACGCTAGAGACGGCGGCGCGCTGGCTGCAGGAGTTTTTTGATACCGATGCGGCAGCCACGGTGGCAATGCAGCAGCAGCTGGAAGTGATGCGGCGGGTACGCGTGAAGCCCGAGTTACCCGATATCACCGGCTCTTTGCTGAACCTGCAGCAGCGGTTGCAGCGCAGTAGTGAGGAGGCGGCCCGCCAATGAAGACACTGATCCTGGCTCTGCTCGCCTTTGTTGCCGCCGTTCTCATTACACTGGCGGTGATGAATGACAACGGTTATATGTTGCTCGGTTACGGAGAGTGGACGGTGAAGGGCAGCTTGGCTTTCTTCCTGCTGCTTAATGTAGCGGCCTTTGGCCTGGTCTATGCTGTACTGCGCACCATTGCACACATCTGGGCAGTGCCCCGGCAGGTACATGATTGGCATCTGCGGCGGGGTGCCAAGCAGTCACGCAAATTATTAACCCAGGGTCTGGTGGAACTCTCCGAAGGCAACTGGCACCAGGCGGAGAAAGATCTGATCCGCTCTGTTGGCAGGTCGGAGACACCCATGCTCAACTACCTGGCTGCAGCCCGTTCGGCTCAGCAGCAGAGTGCCCATGAGCGGCGCGATCAGTATCTGCAGCTGGCCCATGAGAGTATGCCTTCCGCCGATGTGGCCGTCGGCCTGACCCAGGCCGAACTGCAGCTCGATCACGCCCAGCTGGAGCAGGCGCTGGCGACCCTGAAACGTCTTCAGAGTATCGCGCCAAAGCACACCCATGTACTGAAGCTGCTGAAAGAGCTGTACGAACGCCTGGATGACTGGCAAGAGCTGAGCTGGCTGTTACCGAGTCTGAAGAAGCACAAGGTGATCGATTCGGAGGAGCAGCAGAAACTGGAATTCAATATATTCCATCATCTGCTCACCCAAGCGGCGGCGGCAGAGGGTTTGGGTGAGTTGGAGCAGGTATGGAAAAAAATCCCGAAGTCGCTGCGCGATAGCGAGGAGGTGATGATGGTATTCATCAATCACCTGCTCAATCGTGACAGGAGTCAGCGCGCCGAGAAGTTGTTGCAGGAGTTTATCGATCGGCACTGGAGTGAGGATCTGGTGGAGCTCTACGGTCGGCTGGAGATAGAGGATGTCGCCCGTCAGCTGAAGGCCGCTGAGTTCTGGCTGCAGTCTCACCCCCAGGATTCCGTACTGCTGTTGACGCTGGCCCGCCTCTGCCTGCGCCACAAACTGTGGGGCAAGGCCCGCAGCTACTTCGAAGCGAGCATCGGTGTGGCACCGTCAACTGCCGCCTATCGTGAACTGGGTGTGTTGATGGAGAGTATGGGGGAGTCATCAAAAGCGCTCGACTGCTTCAAGTCAGGGCTGAAGCTGTCATCCGACACCCCCCTGCCGGAACTGCCCGCGTTGCTGCATGCGTCCGGAGGGCATCTGGAAGTTCATGAGCTGGAGATCGATCCTCCCGATATCAGTCCACCGCGAAGGCTTGAAGTGATTGGGGCGAAGTAGCTCACCCCCCCCAAAAATTGTCATGAATAGATTAATCATCGGCTGTGGATATCTGGGGAAAAAGGTAGCCCTGGCGCTGCGGCGGCAGGGTGTTGATGCCACGGGTGTGGTGCGCAGTGAAGCGGGCGTCAGTGCGCTGGCGGCACTGGGTATCGAAGCGCTGCGGGTCGATCTTGATGATCCTGATACCCCCCCTCTGCCACTCTCCGGCTGCGAACTCTTCTACTTTGCCCCACCCCCCCGTAGCGGCATCAAGGATAGTCGGGTGGCGCGCCTGCTTGCCGCCTGTGACCGTCAGGGAGCGCCGCGTCGTATCGTCTATCTCAGTACCACCGGTGTTTATGGTGACTGTGCCGGTGACTGGGTGGATGAGACCCGGCCGGTCAAGCCAGTGGCGGAGAGGGCGCTACGGCGTCGGGATGCAGAGGAGCGTTTCCATCAATGGTGCCAAACCCGCCCGACGGAGCTGGTGATCCTGCGGGTGGCCGGTATCTACGGGCCGGGAAAATTGCCCCTGGAGCGGCTGCGCAAGAGGCTGCCGATGGTGCGGGAGGAAGAGGCGCCCTACACCAACCGAATCCATATCGATGATCTGGTTCAGGTCTCTCTTGCCGCTATGACGCAGGGCGGAAATGGTGAGGTCTACAACGTCAGTGATGGCCACCCGGGGAATATGGCCGACTATTTCAATCGCATCGCCGATCGGACAGGGTTGCCACGACCACCGTCGATCTCGTTGGCTGAGGTTGAAGGGCGGCTCTCGGCCGGTATGCTCTCCTATATGCGGGAGTCACGGCGCCTGGATAACCGCAAGATGCTGAGGGAGCTGGGAGTTGTTCTGCGTCATAAAGACCTTGAAAGTGGGCTGGCTTTCCTTGACTCTGAGTTGTGACGGGAGCAAGATTTTCGGGCATTCTTTAAGGAGCTATCAAGATGACGAAACTACGCCCGGTTACACTCTCAGCCACTCTGCTGGCTGCCTTGGCCCTGACCGGCTGTTCCGACCCGGAGTGGGTATCGGTCTACGACAACTGCATATCGACGATGACCACCCAGTCGGAGGAGATAAAAGCTTCCTCCGGTGATAACGCAATGGCCAAGTCCATGGGTAACATGGCGCTCTCCCTCGGTATGGCGGCCTGTGAGACGATCAAGACCACCTGCGAGGATGACCCCGACAGTAAAGGTTGCCGGGCGATGGTTGACAGCTATTCGAGGGAGCAGAAGTAGGATTAAGTAAGTACCATTCGGCTCAGTACCATAATTCTGAAGTCGACTGTAGGAGC
>JBEVXT010000515.1:0-2760 GCA_040505955.1 Sedimenticola sp.
CCAGGCGTAGCACCTGATCCTCAGTGCGCGCCCAGAACTCCAGCTCAATGCCATTCGGTGTGTCTCGCCACTGTCTGGTAAGGAGAAAGGCAGGGTGGTTTATCAGCTGCATGGGTTTTTGAGGTCAGAGAAAAGTGGATGCAAAGGGTTACAGAGTGATGAGTGGATTGTAGCTATTGAGAAGAACAATGGACACCGTACTTATCGGTAGTCTGCCAATTTGTGGGTGTCCTCAAAACTCCTCACTCAAAACTCCTCAAAACTCCTTATTCAGTTGAAAAATAGCGGGTAACTCTCTACTCTATGGTTGTTAGATAGCTATTCAGTCGAATCTAAAGTAGGCTGGATTTGCAGTGCGTAATCGTTCAATCGGCAAGCTGTGCGATGGTCGAGGCACTGCGCAACCGAGCAGATCGCCGTTGGGTGGTGATGCCCACCTACGGCGGTGATGGGGGTTTTGTGCCGAGTGCGTCTAATCTAACCTGCAATAAAAAGTGTTTTGCCAATGGAAGCTGAATCGTTACATGGATGGTTTTATTATGATCCCATGGGGTCGTCATGACAAATTACTACCTGCTGCCTGGAGTAACATCCTGAGCGATCGATAGAACGATGCCTACAGATTCAAAACAACTGCTAAAGTCACTCTATCAGGCGCTGTCGGATCGTCCGCTGCCACCGGATGATGCCTTCTATGTCCCCTATATGCAGGAGGATGTGGAAGAGCTGGACCCGGTAGCGCGGCTCTATACGGAGATCGATTATTCCGCGTCGGAAAGTCTGCAGATGGTCAGTGGACAACGGGGAACGGGTAAAAGCACCGAGCTATTGCGGTTAAAAGGGACGCTTGAAGATAACGGCTATATCGTATTCCACATCGACATGCTGGAATATATCCACACCTCGGAGCCTATTGAGATCTCAGATTTTCTGTTGGCGTCGACCATGGCGCTGGCCGAAGCCGCAAAGGACGTCTACGGGTTAGATCAGATCCATGAAGGCTATCTTACTCGTCTGATGAGCTTTATCCAGACGGAGATCAAGCTGGATGAGATTGCAATAAAAGGTGGAGCGACCGATTTCGGAACCGAGATCAAGATGCGCTTACAGCGTGATGACAGCTTCAAACGCAAACTGCAGGAAACGAGCCGTGGACATATCAGCAGACTGGTGGAAGATGCGCACCAGTTTGTCGTTGAACTGGTTACCTCCCTGCGAGAGAAAACCGGCAATCCGGACCAGCAGATCGTCTTCATTATCGACTCCTTTGAACAGATTCGAGGTCATGCCAATAATGCCAACAAGGTGCATGACAGCATCGTGCAGCTATTCAGCACGCACGGGCGTAACCTGAAGTTCCCCATGCTGCATATGGTCATCACCGTGCCGCCCTATCTAAACAGCGCTGCCCCTGGCGTCGCCGCTATGCTGGGCGCCACCTCTCCCGTCATGTGGCCCAGCATCCATACACGGAAAAAATCGGGCGAGACGGATGAAAAAGGGCTGGGAGTACTCACTACAATTATCAGCAAGCGCAGCGACCGGATCGACGAGATCTTCCGCCCAGAAGCGCTACGCAGGATGGCGGCCAACAGTGGTGGTGAGTTACGAATTATGTTTGCCCTGGTCAAGGCATCGCTGGCGATCAACGGCGCCAATCTTGATCGCATGGAACTCCCCGTACCCCAACGGGTTATTATCCAGGCGGAAGACCAGTTACGCCGTAGTATGCTTCCTATTACCGATGAGGATGTCAGGAAGCTTGCCTTCGTCCATGCCAGCAAGCAGTCCGAACTGGAAGATATGGATGAACTGCCGGAACTGGCGCGCCTGTTCGATTTTAATCTCATAATCAATTACCGAAATGGTGACGACTGGTATGACATTCATCCCCTCATCCAGGGCTATGTACTGGAACGTGTAGCGGTGTTGGACCGGCGCGCTCCAATCGAGGAGTCGTGAACGGCGGAGAGCGGTACGAACGGTTTTGGCAGGAGCTCCGGCACCATATTGAGTGGACGCAGGGCTTTGCCTTGCTGTTCTATTTTTGCGACGACATTCAACTGGCCTATTTTTTACGGCAACGTCTGCAACAATTTCTGATCGGCAATACATCCCGTCTGCAAACCGTCGACTGCTACGGGGGGGAGGCGTGGTTGGAAAATACCCTGGACCGTTTGCTGTCACGAAGTGAAAAGTGGCGTCTATTGCATGCCCCTCTCTGGCTCGATCTGACGCGGGACCAGACGGAGCAGGCCCTTGCCGATTATCGCAAGCTGCTGCTGCGGTTGAATGAACGTAGAGACAGCTTGAGAAAATACTACGTCGATCCCGTCATCATCCTGCTGCCTACCTCCTTTCAACAGGAGTGTAGATTGGCGGCCCCCGATCTCTGGTCGATACGCAGTTTTTCTGAAATCATCCATCCTCCCTCCCCCACCCAGGTTATCGAACAACGATCCGAAAGGGAATCGGCTAGAGAGGGGGCGGGCCCTGATAAGCATCAACAGGCCCTCGTCGATGAGTGGGAGCGGCTAAAAAACAGGCAAGACCACCGGGGTCAGGGGGCCGTCAGGGCCTCACAACGGGCCGTCAGAGCGTTGCTAAAATGGGGTTGGTACGACAGCGCTGAGGAGGTTTCTCGGGAGGGCCTGGAGTTGGCGCGTAAACTGGGCGACACGCCCGAATCCCTGCGCGACCTTTCGGTCTCGCTGGACAATGTAAGCCAGGTCGCGCAACAGCAGGGCCGCTGGGGCGATG
>JBEVXT010000516.1:0-11470 GCA_040505955.1 Sedimenticola sp.
TCTCTAGCACAGGGAGCATATCTTCCAAACAGCCTACGAGGTCAAATTTAGTGCCAGTTTTTATGCTGCCCATGTGTGACAAGGATGGAGGATATGCATGGTTTTCATGCGCAAACAACTCGTCAATATTTCCACATTTCTTCTGAAACATTTTTATAAAGTCTAGAGTAGACAGAACTGTTATTCTTCAGAGACTGATTTCTCATGGACTGGCGATAGACTGAAGAGGGAAATATTGTTTCTCTTGATAGTGTTGGCAATAGAGGTTGCTTGGCTTATACGGCGATCTTGTAGATATGCCTCACATTGTTGCGGGCCAAGATTCTCAATATGTCGCACAGAAGATATTACTCCTGAATCCATAATATCGCTGGCGGCTAGTTCCAGTAGGTCTTTGCTACTATCAGTGAAAGGATTCCCCACCTCCTCTACAAGTTTCGTCAGTGAGTCCAGGTCCCGAACGACTCTCTTGCAGTTCGACAGCACATTTATATTGTACATGCTCACTAATTTCCTTTATTAATACATGCCGCAATGACTTTACAGAAGGTGAAAAGTTACAAAAGAAGCACGTTACATATTCAGCCAGCACTTGGTCAACGGTATTTGAGTGTGTACTTACTTGACAGGTGTGCATTGTCATTAACCGTTGATTTCCGTTGTGCTCGCCCTATATAGTTTTGATTTGTTCATACTCAGTCTACATGAGTTATGGAATTTAGCTTTCTTACGATTGAATATTATTTCAGTGCTGTCATCGTCTCTCAAATATAATACATTAACCGTTTTCGGCAAACATTCAATATCAATAAAACCGGCAATATTGTCAGCTATCGAGGTGTAACCTACTTCATGTGTTGCACGTTTAGAGTCCGCTGGACGGTGTAATATATCAGAATATCCTCCTAACACAGAGCACATTTTTCCCGATCAGTAGACAAGTGTGTAGTTAGTGTCCCTGGTTGACGAGGGTCTAACACTTTATGAAGTTTGTCCATTTTTATCAGCGCACGACGGGAATATCATCTGAAGACAGAATGTATAAAGCTAATTGTAGTGCTTGTTTATCATTTGCCTTTGACACACCACTATACTATTTATTACTGGATATTAAATGTTGCAAAATATGTTATCATCAGCTACATATAAACGAGATCATGATGTCTGAAGTAAAACCAAAACAGTACAAATTTATGTCGCGAATCTGCTTCCGTAGAAAAAATTGGACGAGACCGAATGCATTTTTTCCCGAAAAATCCATAGTAGAATGCCACTATCATTCACAAAACAATAATATAATGACCTATTGCAACAACATAATATAGTGTATTAGTTCTGTTATCATCATCAGCCACATTCCGGCATCGGTAATGTCCAATTAAGTTATATATCTATTATACGTACCTCGATATGCAAATGACCCATTTATAGGCGCCTGTATATTCGACACGTGAAAGAGACGTGAAAGAGCGGACAACTTCGTGTTCACATTTTTTTCGCCAGACACGTGCAAGAAAGATATGTCGGTATGGTGGGCAGAACGTCTCATTACATTTAAATATTTTATCGTTTTGGCGTACACGCATGTATCGCTTCAATCGGAAGAGTGTGAATGGGAATGTTAAAATAATGTAGCTATGGAACAATGTGTTTAGTTTGTTAACTAGATTGGTCAGTAAGCGAGGATTACGGAATACCTCCCGCGTGGGCCCTGGTACCTCTAAATATGTAAACCAAAAAAATCCAAGTGTGTGGGCTTGTGACCTTGACTGGGCTTGGCGGGGGTGGCACGAACGTGAATTTGTCACAGGGTGGTAGAGGTCCATTGGAGCAATGCGTGTGTGAAATGGGAAGCAGATCCGAGCAAGGAAATAGAAGTTATAACCAATTTATCTGATGTTAAGTTTTGTAAAGAGACTAAGTATGTGACATTGACCTCGATATCATCGGGGATTTATCACAGCATGATAGTAGAGCCTTAGAGGAATGCATGCATGAAGTATTAAGAATTTTCGATGAAAGAAATAGAAGTTATAACATATTTCTCTGATTTTAAGTTTTTTAAAGATACTATGTCACCTTGACCTTGGGATCAGCGGGGGTTGGACGGTCGTGGATTTGGCACAGCATTGTAGTAGAGCCTTACAGGAATCCATATGTGAAATATTAAGCATTTTAGATGAAAGAACTAGAAGTTATAACATATTTCACTGATGTTATGTTTTGTAAAGAGACTACGTATTTGACCTTGACCTTGGGATCAGCGGGGTTTGGACGGTCGTGGAATTGGCACAGCATGGTAATTACAGGAATGCATGTGTGAAATATTAAGCATTTTGGATGAAGGAAATAGAAGTTATAGCAATATTTCTTTGATGTTGAGTTTTGTAAAGAGACTAAGAATTTGACCTTGACCTTGGTATCAGCGGGGGTTGGAAGGTCGTGGATTTGGCACAGCATGTTAGTAGAGCCTTACAGGAATGCATATGTCAAATATTAAACATTTTGGATCAAGGAAATAGAAGTTATAACAATATTTCTGATGTTAAGTTTTGTAAATAGGCTAAGTATTTGACCTTGACCTTGGGATCAGCGGGGATTGGACGGTCGTGAATTTGGCACAGAATGGTAGCAGAGCCTTACAGGAATCCATGTATGAAATAGTAAGCATTTCAGATGAAGGAAATAGAAGTTATAACATATTTCTCTGATTTTAAGTTTTGTAAAAATACTAAATATTTGACATTGACCTTGGGATCAGCGGGGATTGGACGGTCGTGGATTTGGCATAGCATGGTAGTAGAGCCTTACAGGAATGCATGTGTGAAATATTAAACATTTTTGATCAAGGAAATATAAGTTATTTACGGACGGACGGACGGACGGACGGACTCGTTGCGGGGGGGGGGTATAATATTATCCATGCCCGCTTGTAGGTAACGAAAACGAATACCAGCTAAATATAGTTTAATGGTAGCCAGCCGAAGTTGCAAGGACTTGCAATTGTGGCAAAAAGTCACAAATAAATTAGCAAAACCTCGCTTACAGAAGGCAAATCTGCTTGCCATGTATTCCCGCCTGACAATGTAAGAAACTGCACGAAACACTGCATGAATCTCTGAGAAACAGACCTCGTCGTAGGGAACACCGACGCCGACCACAAATGTTTTCCTTCCCTTTCTAATTCAGCTGGAGCTGGGAAACGGGAACACACCGCTCTGGTAGCCTGTCTGCCACTGGTGCAAACCATCGTAACTATGTACGACATAAATGCACGACCGGATAAATCACCAGGCATGCAAAATTGAGATGTCCCAGAAGACTTAGCAGCTCCTTTATTACACGACTTCTTTGTTGAGAACGCTTGAAGCAAATCAGCATTGCGCTTTATTTTTTCTAGCGGCAATCTGGCCTCCATTTTCACGCGGTCTAATATGATACCTAAATACTCAATTACTGTAACAGTTTCCATAGTTTTTGTAGGTGATAATGGTATGCCTAATCTTGCAAAAACAAACCTCAAAATAGCCATAGTACCATCAGCATCTTCCGTCGGGCCATTTATCGTCAGGAAGTCATCCAGCAAATGCAGATAATGTTTCACCCCATAATTGTTTTTCAGGATCCAGCAAATAGCCTGTGACAAGCAGTCAACACATTTGGGGCTAGATCGACTTCCAAAAACTAATCCGGTATATAAATAATACATATCATCCCATTTAATGCCCCGAAAGGGCCACAACTTCTGGACAGGAATCTGTTTAAACGCATCCCTACTGTCCACATTACAAAAATTACTCCCAATGCGTTGCTTTCGTGTAATATATATGGCACAGTCAATTGTAACATATGTCAAAGAGTATTCCTCTTTATTTATAAGGTCGTTAAGACTTGGATGTAAACTATTAGCATGGGGTGCTGAGAAATCCACAATCAATCTCTTTTTCCCAGAGTACTTTCCCTCAGCTACACCGATTGGACTGATGCAATATTGTGAACATGGTATGGAATCAAACGGGATGATCACATATCCTTTTTCAAGTTCAGACTGAACCAACAGTGAATTTATGCCATGCTATTTGATTGCCGACAACAAGTTTCTACACTCAAAAGGTAACTTCGGTAACTGTGAAATTCCTGTTTCGAAACCGTGCAAAAAACATGAAGTAGGTAATTACTAACGTTATTGTCCGGATAGCGTTTCAACTCATTAGCCAATTCATCAACATGAATAGGGCTTACCCGAGACATTATCTCAAGGTTGGAATTCTCTGTCCCTGGCCCTTCCATTTTTTTTAGTTTTCACGATTACATTTACAGTGATCCTTGCCTTTGCATAGTAAGCACGCATGAATGAACTTGCAATGAGAAACCCGACATCCGCGTTGGGTGTTTTAAGTGTTACACATTTCATTCTCATTTATGTATCACCCGCATTCGACCAAATCTGTCCCTGTTTGTGTTCCCACCATATGCCATACTGCCAACATTCGGACTCGTTGGTGTAGCGACCACCTGATTAGTTACATAATCATTTGTGCGTATCAATAGCGAAGGACAAAAGTCAGACATATACAGCGTGCTTTCACACCCTGCACAAGCATTGGCTTTGTAATTAGAAAATATGGAACAATACAGAGTGTTATTTCTTACAGACCAATCAATCTTAATTCCATTGAATCTGAGATGGGCAGCTGCTTGGGCAGAGAACATATTGTGCTACGCGGAAAACCCCTTCTCAGAATAACGAGTCGCCATGTTGATAATATCCCGTTCGTACAAATCTAGCTCCGACATTCAATAACGTTCTCCTCGTGTTTGATCTGACTATGCATGTGAAGTTTTGTGAAGATCAGATATATGGTATTCGAATTAACACACATAAAATAAAATTGTCTACCGACAGACAAAGAGACGGACAGAGAGAGCGATCACTATATAACCCGACCCAGACCACTATTGTGGTGGTATAAAATCAGTACCCAAAACCAAAAATGCCGAAGTGAATAGATCGAGTCATTTTTATTCACCCATTACACAAATTATTTTTTGCTGGAAAATTAAGGATTAAATAGTCGACAGCTATAAGATTCAAGTAAATACCAAGCATGTTTTATTACCAAAATCATTTACCTTCACATGCGCTTTTCACCAGAGATCCCTTAATCGAGTTCAGGGAGCTGAAATCTGTAACCTCGAACACATGCTTGGAGTCGGGATCGGTTGCCATGCCATTCAACTCGGTTGTCCTGACACCACTACCAACGCCGATGGAGAAAACAGTGACACCTAGATCTCGCAAGGCGCCTGCCTCCTTTATTGTGGAAGTTTCGCTGTCCGACTGTCCTGCAATGGCACGGTTACATGGGCTGACTGATAATTGCCATGTGACAGTTTCACCAATGGATTGGACACTGCAATGGCTATGCTAATGTCAACCCCAGTAACATTGACATTGCAATTACCAGTCAGGTAATTACAATGTCAAGGTTACTGGGGTTGATTGACAATGGCAATGCTAACTTACTGGGGTTTAGTGGCAATTTCAATGTAAAGGTTACTGGGGTTGATTGACAATTGCAAAGTTAAATTACCGGGGTTTCCTGGCAATTTCAATGTCAAGGTTACTTGGGTTTACTGGCAGTGCAATGTCAAGGTTACTCGAGTTAACTGGCATTTGCAATGTCAATGCTACTGATGAACTGGCCACTGTAGCGTCGAGGATAGTGTGGTTGACAGGTACTTGGGATGTCAATGTTACAATGTATTTATATACTGTGGCAGACATGATCTATGGAAGTGTGATGTATATCACACTATATCTATGCAGATATGCACATTAATGAAAGTGACAAAACATATACATAGTATAAACAAAATAATTGAAAGAAAAAACATTTGTGGCTGTGACTGGAGAAATGGGGCTTATGGGTTTTGTGACCGATGCAGATCCAGATCAGACTGTACATCCGCACAGTCTTATCAGGATCTGCACTTTTCGAAATTCCATCAATGAAACACCCGTCATACATATATCAAGCAATATAGATCGCTCTCAGGCTACAGGAGTGTGCTGTTTGATTATGAGTTACACTGGTCACAAACCCATAAGCCCCATTTCTCCAGTCACAGCCACATTTAATGATAGTGGAATACACATGTTATGCGGTATATGCCACTCACCATCAGTAACAATAATAGCAATCTTTGCTGCATTGCTTCTCATTCCATTTGTGGCATTGAAAACATTCACTCTCGTAAATTTGATGGCACCGTACGTATTAGTTCCACCAGTTGCATAGCTGAAAAGAAAATACATTCTGATGAAGAAAAAACATGTTAAGAATTAACTGATTTTCAATGAAGATATTTTCTTCCATTGTGTTGTATATGTATACTCGTAACATAATATATAACTGGGGGCCGTTTCACTATATTTTGTACGACTAAAATGTTCGTAAGTGTAAAATTTTGATAGTCTGTAAATTTCACATCAACAACGTTTCCAGACGATCCAAAATTTGCACTTACGAACATTTTAGTCGTACAAAGTTTAGTGAAACGGGCCCAAGATGTACAGGCTGATCAGGCTCTACAGTGAATTATGTCTGTGACTAGAGCAATGCTGACAGCTGATCATATGGTCGTGGGTTTCAGCCTCACAAGAGGTAATGTGTTGAGTCCTTGAGCAAGACACTTTATCCACACTTCTTCAGTCCATCCAAATGTATATGGTACCGGCTAATCACTGGGAACACTCGATTGTATTTGATTGTATGTACATGTGCATAAGAACACAATATGATACTGTACATCCCCCAAAGGGGGTGTTGCAGTATAAATATATAGTGAAAGTAAAAAAAGGGTTTAACATCCCAGAGTATCATCCGACAAGTGGGATGGACATACTATGAAAGTATGTTTGATGCCTAGGTGAGGTTTGAAACCACAGTCTCCGGATTTGAAGTCATGTGTTCTAACCCCTAGGCCACAACACATCCCTAGTATAAATAGAATAAGAAGAAAACCTGGTTTGAGAGACGGCTTGTTTGATGGCAGCTTTGTCGAAGTATTGGTTCAGATAGAACTGAAGGTGTGCGCCGCTACTAAATGTGACCAAGCCGATGTGAGTTTCATTCTGGTTAACTGGGAAACCATCCACTACTTTGTTGACGAATGTTAACATCGTTTGGAAGTTTTGTGATCCCACACTGCCGGATGCATCGAGGACAAACACAACGTCCACTGGCAGAGTCAGGTTACACTCTGTACAAGAAAACACAAAGAAAGGATGTTTATATGTGGCTGTTATTGGATAAATTGGTCGCATTTGTTCTGCAACCAGTGTAGATCCAGATCAGCCTGTGCATCCGCACAATCTGATCTGGATCTGCACTGTTCGCCATTCCATCAATGAAACATCCATCATGCTTCTAATAAGCAATATAGATCGTTATCAGTCTCCGGGAGTGCGCTGTATGATCAGTAGCCGATTTCACCAAAATTGCTAAGTATACTTATTTAGTGAAGTATACGTTGAGGGAGTATTCATTTATTTTCCCCAAAATGCACTATTTCATATAGAAGTAATGACTGCATATATTTGATGAATAAAAGTATGCAGAATTATCATACTGAATTTATTACATTATCACAGCCAAAACCACAGTCGTAATTGAGGTCGAAGGTCACGTTGAGGTCACGGCAAGGTCGTAGTCGGACAGACGTCATAGGGATACGCAAATCTAGTTTAGCGGATGCGTAGTCTAGGCGAGATCCAGGGCGATTTGATAGTCGGGGCCCATGTCGAGGTGGTGTCAGCCCTAGCGATATTCGAGTGCTACAGTGGGGCTTCAGATACGGGACACCTAACTATACAAATGGATCATTAAGGGATCTAGATATTATATATAACACTAATTCATCCTGGAATTAGAATTAAGCACACGTTCTGAATGGAATTTGACTATAATTTCATAAGAGGGTGACATGTTTGTAATTAAAGTATAACGCAGACAGTCTGAGGAAATATTGAGCATAACTTATGGTGGAGAGTGAACCGGAATGAGTGAACACTGTATTGCTGATGTGTATTACGAATTGACTAATGAACTGACTATATATCCTTATTCTTGAATGTAGGACTATATATTTATTATAAATACTCAAGCTGTGAGACACTGGTGAAATAATAGTGTGAAATAGGGTTATAGCGTCGTATATACCTACTAGAGACTTGTTCAAGACATAGGCAATAACTATCATATCCTTAGTAATGTACTCATATGTGTCATTTAATTTGATTAACTTTACATACATGTGTCAGTGGATCTACCTGTTTCTCATGTAGTAAAACGTACTGTAACATTCTGTCAGTGATATATAGTATATGTGACGGTATAAATGGGAATGAATGTGGTATGTATGTGTAAAATACTTGTAATATAATTTGTAAATATGCGGAATACATAGTTGTGTAAATTCAGCTGTGCAGAATCCCTTCAATAGTTCACGCTTACCCAAATCCCAGTGACTGATTGCACGTTATCGTAATCCCGGCGTAACAATCGTTTGGACATTTCAATGGATGGATTTACATCTATTGAGCATAGACTGCGAACAATTGTTTACAGGAAAATGTGCCATTGACAGACAACACTAACGAACATTTAAGTCATACGAAATTAAAGTGAAACGCCCCCTGGTCATTCGCACTAAAATCGGACAAAGTTGTTAGTTATTGGCTCGTAACGGGGTATGGGTTCACGTGGTACCGAACGTTTCCGAACATGATTTGTCGTGATGCAATCTATGACATCATTTATACAGCATATGTTCTTTAAACATCTTCACAACAAACGGAAGAATTTGACTTGACGCCACAGTGTTCGGAAACCACGTGATTCCACACCCTGATGAACCAAGTTCAGCATATACGCCAATGGTTGATGGTCAACCATAAAGTGATAAATTGATTTTACAGACAGTATACAATGACATTACCTGCTGCTGGTGGTGTCCGGCTAGCAGTGACTGTGACATTTGGAGCTTTTGTGGTAGGACCGTTTGTGGTAGTAACTGTGGTATCTGGAGGTTGTGTAGTTGTAGTGGTTGTTGTTATTTCGGCAGTTGTTGTATTTGTGGTTGGTTCGGTAACTATGGTAGTTGTCGTTGGTTCGGTAACCGTGGTTGTCGTCGCAGTTGTAGTTTTCGCTGAAACAAATGAGTCACAATAAGCAGAAGCCGGGTTGAGTCCTTTAAAGTTACATTCCCACTCAGTAGGCACAGAATGTTCTTTTTAGGAATTAAATAAGAGTATAATTGTGTCACCATTCCACCAGGCCTAAAAATTACACGTGTCCGCTTTACAGATATAATGATATAGCAATGATATTTTACTGATAGTGACTCGCGGTGGTATCAGGTATTTTCACATTAAATGTCTCATCTGAAAAAGTAATATGTTCGACAAATTATAAAGTATGAGCATTGCACATGAAAACATAATTACAGAGAATAATTATTAATGTCCGTTAATATTTTACGTAAACACGGTTATCGCCCCTTATATCAGTGTGGAAATTTGCGTCTGGTATAAAATGAATAATAATGTTAATCATTACGTGGGTTAATGGTGAATTAATGTTTATTTTGCCAGAAAATGTCTCATAGCGGAATCGATATGTCAGAGAATTGTACATTTTGTGATACAAGCATGACATTTGGTGCACTATTAGGAAACATTAGTTTAACTATTCTTAGCTATAGAGACATCTCAGATTATGACTAAAATGGCAGCCATTTTCCAAAACGGCCGCCAGCAATATTATGTGGATATGGGTAACTGGCATAATGTCACTGAAATAGAAATAATATCATTCTTTTTTTATATCACGATGTATGACGTATCATAGATTTAAATATCATTCCCATAAATATCATTTAAATATCTGAAAATAGGTGGCCATTTTAAAAATGGCCGCCACACAAGTGTATTTTTTAATATTTTCAAAGTTTAATTTACTGTGATCTATTTGATAGTGATATACAGGCTACGGTATACCACATTAAGTGTATATGGTATTTGGAAGGATGGATACAAACAGAACATAGCAGTGATTCATGTCTTTACTATCGTAGTAAGGAAATCTGTAAGATTTCTTCACCGACCATAATTTGAATATGATTTTATATTCGTCATATTGTTCTGTGTTTTCACAAGGTTAAACTGATGGGCATGTTTGCAAACTATTAATGATGTTTAATACTGATGACTGATATGAAACATCCCGTACAGGTCTACATATATATGATATACATACAACAAAATATGCCATCACTTGCAGATTTACTATAAAATGATGATTTGTACCTGGTACATGAATAGTAATTAATAAACTCTGGCATGTACTTGTTTTGTATGTATGTGCAAATTTAAAATTACTGTTAAAGACACTGTGTCTGAGATATTCAATATATGAACTGAAAATGACTTATGTTGCGTGTATTTATCAGTGTGTGCATTCACCACCACACTGGCACAGATCAGTACATGGAAGTGCTGCCTTATTACATTTGCACTGTCTCCTGTATCCCTTTTTACAGTTGCATCTTAAGAGATTTCGGCAAGCTTTTATATCTCCCGGCTGAGTAGTCCAGAATAATTCCCACTCATTATCGTTGCCTTTTTTCAACCCCAATCGCTTGGTGATGGAAGCACCGGGGCTGGAATCATCATTTGACCCCAGCTGTGACTTGATATACCACCCTTCTAGTGTGCTGTATAAGCGCTGTCTTTGTAGGTGGTATATTATCAAGTGCCCTACTATTTTCAGTAAAAAATTGCTTTCGCGCCTCATCAACAATATAACGACCGCTTGTCCGGTCATACAAGAAAACAAAAAACATTACAAAACGTTTGAGTGGTTGAATCCAGTCTTTTATGCAAAGTGTAAAACAAAAATGTGTTACTTCACATTGGTAAAGCAACACACATATCTGGACCCAATTCCCGTACCATACCATGTACGGACAAATGCAGAATTTTCCCTGTTCCAAATGCTACAAACAACTCAATATGAAGACGCTGGACTGATATAACTGGCAAAAGGAGAATATCCGTGTCAACAGTACGTATCTGCCATATGACGCAATATACGGGTATTAACTTCCTCATGGGTACAGGGTACAAGAGCCGACACATCTCATGCCTGTATTCGCACAACATCACTATGGTATGTGCCAATGACTTATGTGTCAGTTGCAAGCGTTGCTAGCGGTGTTGTCAGATAGGCAACTAGTCCCATCTTGTTTCGTCAATCCGAAGAAACTCTTGCCAGTTTTCAGAAACTGTAATTGATGGTGTGCTACACGTCTACGTACACGTCTTCATCTCTTGTTTGTTTGTTTGTTTGTTTGTGCTTCACGGCCTATCAACAGCTAATGCCATTTAAGGCCGGGCCAACGGGTT
>JBEVXT010000517.1:0-6632 GCA_040505955.1 Sedimenticola sp.
AGTCTAAGTCCGTCTAGGAAAATGGATGTTTGAGAAAATCAGAGAAAGAATTTTAGCATGTTTTAGTCTTAAATAACTGTATATAATTCAATTTAACTGGTGTAAATAGTGTCAGAAGTGACTACTAGTGTTCATATTACTTTTAGAAGTGTTTTAGTGTAAATAGCTTCACCCCATTTACTTTTATCGGCATGCAAACATTTTACGCACCTGGTCCGGGGTCCTGTTAGGCGGCAGCCATATTGAATTTTAAGAAAAAATCCATCACTCCCAATTCTCAAACATTTTAACGTAAAATAATAACCTTTTACAACATTTTAATCGACGTATATGAAGCCTGTATAATATTTTAAATAAATTTTACGAAGATCTTACGAAGATTTGGCAGTAATTTTATCTGACCAGCAGTTTACCTTGGTATAGCCAGGAACCTGCCACAGGCAACCATGATTACAAGACGCACATTTAATAGGCGTTCTCTCACTGGGACCACAGTCGCAAACCCAACCACCGTTGCTTCGAAAAGAAGAAGCTCGTTACCTCAAGCCACGCCGAATGAATCGAGGCGGAACCAGCAGGGGAAGCCTCCATCAACCGAAATGTCTTCAACAAGGCGAACAGCACCGTCACAGAATGATACCCTTCAGAAACAAGACGAAGCACAACATACACAGATTAATAATTACAATCTGAACAGACAGAATGCTATCAAGAAAAAAATAGCAGGATGTTCTACAGAACACATAAAATACGAAGTCAAACCGGGCAAGAATTTGGTTATATCACTTAGTACTGCAGCATACGAGTTGTCAAAGCAAATTATTACTGATATACTGCAATCAGATACAGTAAAGAACCAGTTTACATACACAAAAGAAACTGCTAAGGACTTGAGCGACGCAAATGTAGAAATGCGATACAAGATTGTAAACAAGAAAAAAGATGGGCATCCAGGCATGCTACTCAAAGTCACTATCAACTTTTACAACACCACCTCAAGAATTATGGTGAACGGAAACCGCACCGATTTCTTCGTTGAACATATCTTACCCAAGTTGACAGACACCATTGCTAAGCGATGTAACGATTTAGTCAAGGCAAACCAGCAGATCGGGGCATCATTGGGAGTCATGTACTGCGAAGCGGAGGCTGAAGAGTTGAAAGTCAAGAACCGTGTTTACAGACAATCGCATGTAACACCGCTCAAATGTATATCCCTAGATCAAAACAACATAACGATGAATACCGAAACAGACAATAATAATACCTATATTTGTCCTATCTGTGATACACCGGCGGAAGATCAGACTATCGGATGTGATGATTGCGACGGCTGGTTCCACTATGGTTGCGCCGGGCTTAACAAAGAAGATATACCCAAAATAGGTCCAGACACCCCATACATCTGTGAACAGTGCAACGACAACTTATTATATACAGGCAATAACCAGACACAAACAATATCGCCTGTTAATAACACCGGCACAACTCAGATGCGACTTCCAAGTAATACCGATATGCTTAGCTACAGTCATAGTACAGACCAGACGAAGCTAAAAACGCCCGATATAGATCCACAGCCGTTAAATGCAGATAATACAAATAAGAAAACCACAAACGTGAAAACGACACAGAAAACAACTAAGAACAGCACGTCAAATACCAACCACGACCGTACACAGGTCTTGTATCAGCAAATGAACACCTCAAGTACATTAACTGATCAGTCTACAAGAGAGAACTCAGACGTCACAACTAGATCAGATCAACAGGCCAGACCTGATAAATTACCATCAACCAGTCACCAGCAACAAAGTGATGACGGAATCTCTGTAATCAAGTCGGTACCTGGTACCTGTGACAGCCTCAGTACTCAATCCACAAACATAAATACACAAGAACATAAGACGGAACAGACTAAAGCAAAAAACGCACGAGTAAATCAAACTACAGCCAAGAAGCATGAAACAGAAACAAAGAAAATAGAATTAGAACAAAAGAAATATATTAATGAACTTGAAAAGAAAGTAGTTGAATTGGAGAAAACAGTAAATCTTATAAACAAGAGAAAAACAATGACTCACACGGTAAATGAAACTGAACAATCATCACAGTCAGTAAATATGGGTCATACGAACCAAACAGAAAACACATATACACATGTACATAAGTTTGATAACACCGTACATCAGGATCTACGAAACATTGAATTACAAACCATGGAAATGCGGATTAGACAATTGGAAATGAACTCCATGCAACACCTAGCGTTAGCTACAACACAGTTTTCACAATTAACTCTTCAAATGCAACAGCAGGCAAACATGGTAACCAGTATACAGCTGCAACAGGCTTACAATGTACCTCAACAGCAATATATACCGAGCAACCCATATTTAATGCAAAACGGCTATCACCATTTGAGGCAACAACATATGATGAATCCATATATGCAGCCTACAATGAACCCACATACACAACCATTTAACTACCTACCTGGAGCAGTACCATTACATACGACAGTCCATGGGCCGTTTACATACAACATACCTCACGTGGCTCCGCCCCCCAATGTACATGTACCACATAACCTTCAGGGCCTCAATCGCCCGGAAAGCTTGTACGACCCAAACTGTCAGCCTCAATACTACAGAGCCCAGAGAGTACACCAACGGGCACCAGATCAACCAAGCAGTCGAAGAAGACATGTTGCTCCAAGGTTTATGAGAGCTGAAGATCCTGCTCCCGTTCAAGATACCGTACATATACACACGGAGGTTACCACCTCTGAGACAAATACAGATGTACTCAGCAACCAAACGACAGAGTCTCAAGTAGAGATACCCTCACAGGAAGTTATTATTATAGATACCCCAGAGAATATTACCGAAGAAACCAGTAATGAAGACATAGAGCCTGCAATAACAGAAACACACAATGAAGACGGTAATATCCAAAATCCAGTTATCATTGATTCATCACCCAAACAAACACAGATCGAATTAAATGACACCCAAGAAGTTGAATCCCAACAAGCCACCATAGAGAAAACTGAACTATCCCCCAGGCAGTCTTTTTTACGGATCCCGAGCCTCCAAAGAATGCCCCCAGAGCCGATTCTCAAAGAACCAACAATGTCATGGGGGACGACACGCCTATAGAGATAGCAGTACTCAATGTGGAGGGGGTGAAGGGTAATGCAAGCTTCTTAATCAACCTAGCAAGACAACACAAAATTATATGTATTCAAGAAACTTGGATCTGGTCATATGAAGATAATGTAATTAAAAATCTTGTACCTAACTATGAAGCATTTGTCAGATGCGACGACATGAACGAGACTATCTCAAATTTCCAAGCCCCACGAGGAAAAGCTGGAATAGCGATTATGTGGCCGAAGAACTGGTCGGGCAGTATCAAAAGTCTAGAATGTGGCAACGAAAGAATACAGGCTATAGAACTGCATCTTAAACAGGCGAAGATCTGCATAATCAACGCTTATCTCCCAACGCTAAACCTCCCAACGTCAAAGGACTTGTATGCAGAACACCTAGATATACTTCACAACATCATCATGAGATATGCCGATACCCATGAAATAGTCATATGTGGAGACATGAATGGATCTCTTCTGAATACACGTTCCAACACACATGATGTACTACTCAAAGAATTTACACTGGAACATGAGTTAGAAAATACCCATGATGTCAATACAAAACCGACATTCTACAGTCATACCGGCAGTACATCACAGATCGACTACATCCTGACGAAAACCAGCGGTCTAGTACACGACACAGTAATAGCAGATCCACATCCTACAAATTTATCCACACATGTCACAGTGTCGACCAAACTGAATTTCTCACTGACAGATCTGAAAGTATATATTCGGAAATCCAGTCAACCACTATCGATTCAGAAATATCAATGGGAAAAGGCAGACATAGAATTGTATCAAGATAAACTGGAGAAATCACTAGATAAATGTACACCTAGTCTCGATGTCGACAATACCATAGTTTTATTGACCAGCTCTCTGAACAAAGCAGCCGGAGCAGCTATACCAAGAAAACAGGTGAAACTGAGAGGTCCAAATTTTAAATTATCTCCAACAGTCAAAATGTATGAAGATCAGAGCAAGAAAGCCCACTTCGAATGGAAACAAGCAGGATGTCCATCCATAGACCATCATCTGTCAGTTCAAAGAAAGTTGGCAAAATATGCACTGCGTAAACAGACGAGGAGAGAATTTGCATCGAACAGAGATAGCCTATTCAATGAAATCATGGAAAACCCATCCGACCGACTATTCTATAAACTCATACGGCGAAGTCAATCATCAAAACACACTACGTCATGTATTATCATAGATGATGAAGAATCAACCTGTCCACAGAGACAAAGCTCGGCATTTGCTGCCTACTTCGAAGATTTAGCAGTTCCGAAAAAGCACAGTAACTTCTCCGAGGACTACCTTGATCTAGCTGAAGTACAAGTGGACCTGATCAAACAAATATTTGAACTACAAAATGATCTCCACTCCCCAGTTACAGAAGATGAAGTGGAAAAAGCCATATCTTCACTAAACTCTGGAAAATCCCCGGACGAATCACAACTGGCTGCTGAACACCTGAAGTTAGCAGGAAGTACGATCACACCATTGGTCATTACACTATTTAACCAAATCCTAGAGAGCAAGACGGTACCGAACAGTTTTAAATCAGGAATTTTAACCCCAATACACAAGAAAGGGAAAGATCCAACGAAGGTGGAAAGTTATCGTGGCATTACTATCACATCAGTCCTAGGTAAAGCCTTTGAAATAGTTTTACTTAACCGCATGAAAGAACTGGATAATGATCAGTCAGAGCTACAATTCGGATTCTCCAAGGGCCTATCTCCGGCAATGGCTTCGCTCATGGTATCTGAAGCAGTGATCGACGCCAAAAATAGCAAAGAATCACTATACATGGCTACTCTCGACAGCCAAAAGGCTTTTGATGTCGTACATCACCAGATATTATTAGCAAAACTATATCACCAGGGAATAGATAGCTCCATGTGGCCAGTCATCCAATCAATGTACTCCGACCTCTCAGGAAAAGTAAAATGGTCATCTGAAGTCAGCGACTCATTCAAGATACATCAAGGCGTCCGACAGGGTGGCATCCTCTCAACCCTTTTTTACAAGATATATATCAACCAGCTACTACTAGACCTAGAATCTCAGCATATGGGAAAACATATAGGAACTGTTTACGTCGGCTGTCCTACATGTGCAGATGATGTCCTTCTAATGGCAACAGACTCAATACAACTACAGGCAATGCTAGATGTAGTCAACGCATATTCTCGTGATCATCGCTATCTAATTCACCCACAGAAAAGTGCAGTAGTGAGAAGAGTCATTAACAAAAACGGACATCAGAGGGAAATTTCTTCAACCTGGCGCATGGGTCCAACAGACATGGCAGTAGAAAAACAAACAAAACATCTTGGTTTAATCAGAACAGCTGATAATGAAACTTCAGTCAACATAGAAGACAGAATCAAGCTAGCCAGGAGAACACTCTATGCACTGATGAGAACGGGGGTCCACGGTACCAACGGTATTGATCCTAAAACTGCCTACAAGATCTACCAAATGTATGTCATCCCCAGGCTTCTATACAGCCTAGAGACTCTTATACTGACAGCAACACAAGTTAATCAACTGGAGCGATTTCATACCAAGACACTCAAAAACTTTCAATCCTTACCGCTGAGAACGGCAACGTCTGCTGTCCTGTTACTATTGGGAGCTCTCCCTGTAGAGGCTGAAATTCACCGGCGCCAGTTGAGTCTCATGTACGCTATAGCACACACCAGAAACAGTAAACTAAGACTCCTGATGGAACGTCAGATCGTAATGGGATACAAGACGAGCTTCTTCTCTACGGCATCGACGCTTCTACAACAATATAACCTACCTCCAATCACAGACTTACCAAAATACCCCAAACTCAGGTGGAAGTATATGACCAAAACGGCGATCGGAACGTATTGGACCGAGAAACTCACTGAAGATGCAAAATCAA
Organism: Sedimenticola sp.; assembly: GCA_040505955.1. GTDB lineage: Bacteria > Pseudomonadota > Gammaproteobacteria > Chromatiales > Chromatiaceae > Vondammii. The sequence continues at coordinate 6,084 of JBEVXT010000517.1, forward strand.
GGAGTACACTCAATTACTGCAACATACCCAGCCTCCGGATAGGTCTTACACATCCAGTATGGGAGACACTCAATTCAAACACAAATGACGTAAAAATGGGAATCACGAAAGCCAGAATACTCACAGGAACATATCTGCTTCAATCTAATAAGGCAAAATTCAACAAGTATGAAGTCAACGAGACATGTCCCCTCTGCAGGCTTGGACCAGAAGACAGAGAACATATGCTCACACGATGCCCAGCCCTACTACAATCCAGACAAAGAGTATTACATGAAATCCGAACTATAATCACAACCAAATGTGGCCCCCATTTCTGGAATCAAATATCTACACGTCAGCTATTAACATCACTAATCATCGACTGCAGAACACTAGTGAGGTCGGATATCCTACCAAACGACGACCAGGTACTCAGAGAGATAGAGGTCCTGTCGAGGAAACTATGCCACAAACTGCACGTCAGACGCCTGCAAGAGATGAGAAAATTAAATTAACTAAAACTAAACTACCGAAAAAATGGCTGTCCCCTAACATTCCCCTGACCAC
>JBEVXT010000518.1:0-4252 GCA_040505955.1 Sedimenticola sp.
TCCATGAGCACCTTTATACAGAATTATCTCCGATGTGTCCCGTACTATATTTTATATCGATTGGATAGGTGGGTTGGTCGAATATTTACAGAAAGAGAGCGTGCTGGCGAAGCTGAAATAGCCTGTGGCTATCACTTGCGTAGGTTAGCGGTGTGCAACGGCCGGTGGAACCGCTACGCTTGTTCCACCCTACGGTTGGAGTCTGCATCACCGAAATGTAGGGTGGAACAAGCGCAGCGGATCCACCAAATCAAAGAATAAATGACTACGACACATTTGGGGGTAAATCACGCGCAATTACGCGATCCCCAATCACGAATCAAGAACAACAACACGGAGCCCCGAATGCACCAAACCACCCCAGCCCGCTGGAGAAGCCGCACCACGCTCCTCCAGTGGATACTCCTCACCCTCTTCAGTGGCCTGTTACAAGGGGCCGAGCCGGGAGCGGCCGCCCACCTCACCAGCCGTCAGGCCGGTGAGCAGGTGATTTTAGAGTACCAACTGACCGGCGTACCGGGCAGCCGTAATGAAATAATTTTCGAACTAAGCCTCGACGGCGGCAAGAGTTGGCGCAAGCCAGAGGGCAAGACAAGTGGCGATCTTGGCAGGGGCGTAACACCAGGCAAGGGCAAACGCATCACCTGGGATGCCCGGGGCGACTTCCCCGACGGCATCAACCAGCCGGTGGACTTTCGCGTCGAGACCAAAGCCGAGCGCGAAGCCACGGTCGGCATCGCCACCTGCCAGTCCCACCTCAAGGCCAACCGCCTCACCAGCGGACGGGGAGGCAACGCCGCCGACTGTTTTAGCGAGATCCTCAAACGCAACCCCAACAACCTCAAAGCATTGGAGGGGCTGAACGCCATCGAAGCGAAATACCTCGCCTGGGCAGAATCGGCACTGCAACGGGGCCAAAACGACAAAGTCAACGGCTACCTGGCGAAGGTGGAACGGCTCAACCCCGAGAGTGAAGCGTTACGGGGGTTCAGAGAACGACAGACCGACGCAGTGGCAGAGTCGAAGAGAAAACAGCAACAAGCCAAAGCCGAGAGAGCGGCCCAGGCCCGTGCTGCCGCAGAAGCCGAAAAGCGCCGTCAGGCAGCCGCCCGAAAACCTTACGAACCGGAGATGGTCAAGATCCCCGGCGGCAGCTTCCGCATGGGTTCCAACAGTGGTCATAATGACGAGAAGCCGGTACACCGAGTCACCCTGCAGCCCTTCGAACTGGGCAAATACGAAGTGACCCAGGCCCAGTGGCGGGCGGTGATGGGCGACAACCCCTCCCACTTCAAAGGGTGTGACAACTGCCCGGTAGAGCAGGTGAGCTGGGACGACATCCAGGGATTTATCGAAACCCTGAACCGCAAGACAGGCAAGCAGTACCGCCTGCCGACAGAAGCGGAGTGGGAGTACGCCTGCCGCAGTGGCGGCCGGGATGAGAAGTACTGTGGAGGAAGCAGCCCAGGGTCACTGGCCTGGTACGATGACAACAGTGGAAACAAAACCCACCCGGTGGGCCAAAAGCAGCCCAACGGCCTGGGGCTCTATGACATGAGCGGAAACGTCTGGGAGTGGATCCATGACTGCTGGAATGGCAGCTACGCCGGTGCACCGAGTGACGGCACCGCCTGGGAGCGCGGCGAGTGCGGTCGCCGGGTTGTGCGCGGCGGTTCCTGGGGCAGCGGACCGGGGGGCCTCCGCGCCGCTAATCGCGGCAGGGGCGCTCGCGGCAACCGGTACAGCCTCCGGGGGTTTCGTCTGGCCAGGGTCTTTTAATCTTTGTCCTTTATCCTTTTACCCTTTCCTGTAAGGCTTGGGTGTGGAAAGGGGGGGATGATGGGCACGGAGGAAAAATGTGCGGAGGGGGATTCCAAAGGGGGGCACCCCCTTTGGCTGCACCGCAGGTGCAGTGGTGCAACGGCCGGTGGATCCGCTGCGCTTGATCCACCCTACGGGAGGTCTTATCAAAATGTAGGGTGGATCAAGCGCAGCGGATCCACCAAATCAAACCATCAAAAAGCCAAAATTGGTGGCAGGGGCCGGAGTCAAATTTACCAAGCTGGGCGAGTAAAATCGCACAATGGTTATAAAAATTGACTCTGACCACGAAGATAGATCAAACGCAGAGGTTCCACCAGTAAATCGAGGCCGCCACCGGTTTGATTTTTTGTGCTCAGTGGCCCAATAAGGAAAACAGTACCTGACCTTTTCATAACCTGCAGTGAGATTGATCCGGTAAAGTAAAGCCTGTAAGGAGTGATTTATGAAGGTAATAAAACGGCTGCCGATTCTGTTAACGGTGTTGATGTTGTCGGCTTGCGCCAGCGTGAGCGAAGACTCATTTGAACGCGATGATTTTAAAGGGTTTGTAAAGGAGTACAGCCTGGTGTTGAATGATTTCGACGCCGGTCTGCAGATGGATGTAGAGCAGTATCTGGCCGATTTCTCCGGTTATCGTCACCACCGTCCGGTGGACTGTTCACGCAGGCACTGTGAGTATTGGTATGGCTCTACGCTCTCCAGTGCGCGTTTGCAGCGCAATATCCACCGGATGCTGGATGCGTTGGGTGTGGAGGCGGCTGTTGTGTTTTCAGGTAACACTTTCGAGATAACACGTATCCACTCTGGTGAGAGGCGGGGGCCGCGGTTCGGTAGCGGCTGGTAAGTTTTCAGCGGGTGTGAACTAGAGAGAAGATAATGAGAATAGGATTTCGCGAAATAGTGGTGCTGCTGTTTGCCTGTACCGTCTCTCATGTGGCGATGGCTGTTGAGTGGGGGGGTGTGAAGGGTGGCCCTGGTGGCTTTTTTGCGCTGCAGCAGCAGGCTCGAAAGCATGGCGATATACGGGTAATTGTTAAGCTGAAGACGCCAAAGGCGGTGATGCATAATAGGAAGGGGTGGCAGAGCCTTTCAAACTATATCGAAGATGTTCAGATCAGTGCGATCAAAGAGCTTGGTTGGGTTAATTTCAATGATCTGGTGAAGTTTAAATATACCGCGGGTATGGCCATGAAGGTGAATGCAGAGCACCTTGATGCACTGCGTTCGGCATCAACCGTTGCAGCGGTGTATGAAGACAAGATGCGTCACACTTTTCTTAGGGAGAGTGTGCCCTTTATTGGTGGTACCGATGCCTGGTCATCCGGCGCCAGTGGTAAAGGCCAGACGGTGGCCGTGATCGATACGGGTGTGGATCGTAATCACCCGTTTCTCTCCGGCAGGGTGGTGGATGAGGCATGTTTTTCATCACGTGGCGTGATGCAGGGGCACCTGCTGCTGTCGCTCTGTCCCAATGGTGAGCGGCGGCAGATTGGAGAGGGGGCTGCGCGGCCTTGTGCCGGTGAGTGTTCCCATGGCTCACATGTGGCCGGTATTGTCGCCGGGCGTGATGGTGCGCGTTCGGGTGTTGCTCCGGAGGCCTCTATTTTGGCAGTACAGGTGTTTACCCGGGTGACGGGGCCAATCTGTAAATCGGCGTCTTGTGTGACCGCCCTGGACTCGGATGTGATTCAGGCCCTTGAGTGGGTTTATGAGCAGCGTCATGAATACAATATTGCTGCAGTCAATATGAGCCTTGGGGGCGGCCGCTTTCAATCAAGTTGTGATGAGGGTGTACCACACAGTGGCATTATCAATCTGTTGAAAGAGGCGGGTATTGCTACCGTGGTTGCCAGTGGTAATGAGTCGTTTAAAGACAGTATTGCTGCTCCTGCATGTATTGCCTCGGCCATTTCAGTGGGGGCAACGGATGTGCATGATCGTGTGGCACTTTTTTCCAATAGCGCTGAGATGCTTGATTTGTTGGCTCCCGGTACCGATTTCGCATCGGTGACAGGGGGCAATGGGATTGAGTCTGCAGTGCCTGGGGATGGTTACCAGCGTATGCAGGGGACCTCAATGGCTGCACCTCATGTTGCAGGTGTACTTGCACTGCTGCGTTCACGCTACCCCTCCGCTTCTGTGGATCAACTGTTGGTAGCGTTGAAATCGGCTGGTAATTTGGTAATGGATCAGGGGAATAGCGTGGTGGTGCCCCGTATCCAGGTTGATCGCGCACTGGCACTGTTGGTGGAACGCACAGCGTCCAGCCCCGTGCCTGCTGTAGACGATAGTGAGCAAACTGTTCCAGAAACGCCGCCAGATGTGGCGGTGACGCCGGAACCAGAACCAGAACCAGAACCAGAACCAGAACCAGAACCAGAACCAGAACCAGAACCAGAACCAGAACCAGAACCAGAACCAGAACCAG
>JBEVXT010000518.1:4352-9234 GCA_040505955.1 Sedimenticola sp.
GAACCAGAACCAGAACCAGAACCAGAACCAGAACCAGAACCAGAACCAGAACCAGAACCAGAACCAGAACCAGAACCAGAACCAGAACCAGTGGAGGTGCCGGTACCCGATGTTGAACCTGTACCGGAACAAACCGGCCGGGCAGTTCGCAGCTATGATGGCATTAAGGTTTATGATCAGGAACAGGGGAAGAGTAAAGGTGGAGGGGCTATCAAGTGGTAGTACACTATCGACATCTATTCAGTGGTATCATCTTAAGCTGTTTCGCTCTCTTGTCGGCATCTTGTAGTACAAATACAGAGTACAGCTGCGGTGCCGCCGGGGTGGTGCTTGGTGATGCCGAACGGAGTGAGCTGGTTCAAGTGCTGGGGGGTGCCGAGATGCAGTTGATTGTAACCCTCGCAGTACCGGTCGGTGAGAATCTCTCGACGGCCACACATATCATGCAGGTTCAGGATACATTTTTGCAGGCGATGAAAGGACGGGATGTTGAGCTGATTCAGCGTTTCAGGCAGACACCACAGTTGAATGTGAGGGTTACCCCGGCGGGATTTGGTGCGGTACTTGAGTACGCCCCTCTGTGTGCTGTCAGTATGAATAGAATGCGCTCGATACTGGGGCAGTGATGAGATGACATGACGTGTAGTGTGCCGATGGTGTTGCAGGCGTCCTGAAAAATGCCTGTTTAGAATTTCCTAGCCTGGTGTGGAGATAGTGTTTAATAACTTAAGTTTCGTGGTTCAAGTGACACAGTAAACTTGTTGATATTGATGAGCGACCGCTTGGGTCGTCCGGGTATTGCCATTGCTCTCTATCCTGATGTAGGCAATGGTATTGTCTCTAATGATGTTTTTTGGATTATCTGCAGACGCAAATTAACAGCACTTTTGGTAAGCATCTCACAAAGGTTGGCTTTGAATTGTCAAGCGCTCCTGGTTTGAAACGTGAATTGGCTAAGGCATCACGGGGTAGCGATTACACAAAAGGCGATAGCCAGAAATTAGGTGCGGCCCTTGCAGCTTATGCCCGTGGTACGAGTGAGAGTGTTCCCTACCTGATTACCGGTACTGCCTACGTTAGCAGTATCACACACGACAAGAAGCTCAATCTGTATCGTGCCGCAGTCTCCCTCTCCGGGGAAGTGTTGGATAGTAAGACCGGAGGCATATCTAAATCCAATGCGTTTAGCGCCGATGCTTTGGCATTTGCCCTCAGTAGGGAAGAGAGTGTTACCGCTGCACTGGCAAGAACTGCCAAACAGGTGGCTCGGCATCAAGTGGTTCAGCAACTACTTATACAGACTGGAAAAAACAGCTGAAGCAGGGCAAGGAGTACAGCATTCTTGCCTGTTATGATGGTAACTTCGAATTTTTAGACCGATTAACAGACGAACTTGAAAAAGTCGGGCGCGTTTCAGCCACTCATTATCCGCGGCCAGCGGTCGTGTACTGCATCCTCCATCTCCGGGGTGATGGTCACTACATAGACCCGGCGCTCGTTATCCCAGTGGGCCACCAGTCCCTGCACCCACTTGCCCGGGGTGAGGTCGTACCAGTGGCTTCCCCCTTCGATATCCTTCTCCATAAACTGGGAGATATTGAGTTTTACCGGGGTGGGGAACCAGCGATCCCAGCGCCCCTCGTAGATCGACTCCAGCCGCGCCCAGCCGCCGAGGGGGAGTCTGCCCGCCTGGTTTTTTCGTCGCCCCCAGGGTAGCAGTTCGACGCCGCCACTGCGCTTTTTTACCGGCAGTCGCGCCTTGGGGTTGGGAAAGTAGGTGCGCACCTCTTTGCCCTCGATAAGATAGTAGACGCCGCCGCACATCGCCGCTTACCTGAGAATCGTTTCACGGTGGCCGAACGGTTTCCATGCCGGCGCGATGACGTTGGGCATCTTTGAGCGCAGCAGCAGCCGTGCCGGAGCCAGGGTGAACTCTCCGTAGCGGCGGTTGATGGCGTCCATGGCGCCGTCCAGTTGTTGCTGTCGCAGTCGTTCCGGGGCAAACAGATCCAGCTGTCCCCGGTCGGGGGTGAGGCTGACCGCCGTCACCTGCACTTGGTAGACCCCCTGGCCCTTCCATAGTGTCGCCATGAAATGTCGGCAGAGGGCCATGATATCGGCACCGTGGTCGGTCGGCGGGTTGTAGGGGTAGTTGCCGCTCAGCCAGGCTTCGGCGGTGCGCAGGCCGATAAAGAAACGGTCGGCGCGATAATCGCAGCGGCGCAGACGCGCCGCCACTTTTTCTGCCATATGCTGGAGAAAGGTGATGATTACCTGCGGATCGCGGGTCTCCGGCGGCATGACCTTGCCGTGGCCGATGGATTTCGGTTCCGGCACGGACTGTTTTACCGGCTCGGGATCCAGCCCTTGGGCCATCAGCCAGATGCGGCGACCGGGGTTGCCGAAACGTCGCCCCAGCTCACCGATCGGCAGCCGCTGCATATCGCCACAGCGGTGTATGCCGCGCTCAGCCAGGAAGCGGCCGATACCGTCGGCGATACCGCAGAGCTCTGTGACTGCTATCGGTGCCAGCGTCGCCGCCGCCTGCTGTGGCGGGATGACAGTGAGCCCGTCGGGCTTGTGCAGCTTGGCGGCGTATTTTGCCGTGGTTTTGTCGCCGCTCACCCCGACAGAGCAGAGTACGCCGCCGGAGGCCTCCTGTACGGTCTGCTTCACCAGACGGGCGACCCGGGGTGGGGCACCGAGCAGGCGCCGGCAGTGGCTGATGTCGAGAAACGCCTCATCCACCGAGAACACCTCCACATCGGGGGTGATATCGGTGAGGGCGTGCATGATATTGGTTGAGACCTCGGCATAGCGCTCGGGCCGGGACGGGATCTGGATAAAGCCTGGGCAGATCGCCTTTGCCTCTCTGACTCGCATGCCGGTACGCACCCCGTAGGCACGCGCTTCGTAGGAGCTGGTGATGATGCAGGTACCCTGCTCGCCGTTGGTGATGCCGATGGGTCGCCCTTGCCACTCCGGGTGATCGGCCTGTTCGACGCCGCAGAAAAAGGCGTTCATATCCACCAGGATAATGGCCCGGGGCCAGTGATCGCCGGTCTCTTTTGCGTTTTCCTTCATCAGACTGTGGCCACTGTTTTTCGTTAGGGAAGGGTAACGATATAGAACAAATATAGAACATTCAAGGAGAAGTTCAATCATCGGCGATGCGCCAGTTGATGGTAAGTGCTCAGCGCCTACCATTGGGGTTATACTGAATAACTGCGTTAGGATAGGATTAAGGATCGAGCTTCCACAGGCTGTGGGTGGTGCTTCACCCCGTATAGTGCTGAACAGTGACAGGAAATTAATGAAAAAGCTGAAAAATGAGAAAGAGCTTCTTAGAGAGGCGTTGCGGGTGGGTATGATCTACGCTGAAAAGCGTGGCGCCGCCGAGTTTGATGCGGCCGATTCACACCATCTCAAGATCGAATATATCTACAAACTGCTGGTCTTCGACAAGCAGATTCAGCCCCTGGCAAAAGACCAGATGGGTGAGCCTGGAATGCGCCACAAGCTCGCTATCTGGATCTCCAAACTCCTGTCCGAAGATCATCCGCTGAAGCAGTGACTGCAGAGCACGCCGGATGCCGATTATCCTAAAATTCTCAGTTGGGCAGGGTGGAGAGTGCACTTGCGGTGGTGCAGTACAAGGCACAACGACGCGTAATAGTTGTTCTATTGCAAGGAGTTGTAACGCCGTAATGTGCCACCGCAAGTGTGCTATCCGCCCTGTAGCGTAATTCACCCAGTAGAGTGAAATAGGCAATCGCAGTCAATGAAATTAAAATCAATGGGTTGCTTGTAGAATGGAGCGGTCAACTGAGGATTCTAGGATTAACGAGCTGATTGAGATCATGGCGCGGCTGCGCGATCCCGAAGGGGGCTGTCCCTGGGATCGGGAACAGACCTTTGCCACCATTCTCCCCTATACCATTGAAGAGGCCTACGAGGTGGCGGATGCCATCGAGCGGGAGGATATGGGTGAGCTGCGGGACGAGTTGGGGGATCTGTTGTTTCAGGTGGTTTTCTACGCCCAGATGGCGCGGGAGCAGGGAAGCTTTGATTTTGACGACGTAGTACGTGCCATCAACACCAAGATGCTGCGGCGTCACCCTCACGTTTTCGCCGATGCCGAGGTGGCGGATGCGGCTGAGCAGAGCCGGGCGTGGGAGCGGTTGAAGGCGGATGAGCGTCGGCAAAAAGCCGTTGACGGAGCGCACAGCCTGCTTGATGGTGTTGCCCGTGCGCTACCTGCTCTGCTGCGGGCGGAGAAGCTGCAGAAGCGGGCAGCCAAGGTGGGGTTCGACTGGCCGGATGTGGCGGGTGTCGTTGCCAAAGTAAATGAGGAGCTGGGTGAAGTCAGTGCTGAGCTGGAGGGTGCTGGGGATCGGGCGCGCATAAGGGATGAGGTGGGTGACCTGCTGTTCAGCTGCGTTAATCTGGCGCGCCGGCTGGAGGTGGATGCAGAGAGTGCATTGCGTGAGGCCAGTAGCAAATTTGAGCGGCGTTTTCGCCGTATGGAGCAGGTACTCGGCTCCCGAGGGCGCCAGTTGGCATCGTTGGAGATGAGTGAGATGGATCACCTTTGGGAACAGATAAAGAGCGAGGAGAAACAGAGTGATTAGCCACCATTGCATTATCCCCCGAAAAGGCCCTAAAGCTACCCGCCTGCGCTGCCGCCACGCCCTCCTGTCTCTTCTACTGCCGCTGCTTCTGCAGCTCTCCGGCTGTGCCGTCAATCCGGTTACCGGTGAGAAGGAGCTGACCCTGGTGTCCGAGCCCCAGGAGCTGGCTATCGGCAAAAAGCAGTACGCCCCCAGCCGCCAGATGCAGGGCGGTGATTATCGTCTCGATCCCGCACTGACAAGCTATGTGC
>JBEVXT010000519.1:0-3914 GCA_040505955.1 Sedimenticola sp.
TCCCTGATCAGACTGCGCGGATGCGCAGGCTGGTCTGGGACTACACTGGTCGCAAACCGCAATTGGGCCGTTTTTCTCATGGTGTGTCACAATTGTATGTAGTACAGTCGCTGTTTCAGATAGATGCTAGATAAAAGCTGTGAAATGGTTCTTTCAAATCATTGAAACATTGAAGAACATTTTTGGTTTAATACCTTTTCTTTAATGTTTGATAATTAAATTGTCATACAGTCAGATCCATACTCAATCCAACAAGAAACGGTATCGTTCATAACAACGCTAATCCCCTCGCTGGCAGCATGGACAGTAAAATATGTGAAAATATGAAGAGCCACAATTTACCATGTCTAGAAAAATCATGTAACTCGACAGATTTTTCTAGACATGGTAAATTTGGTGAAGATCCATAAAGTAGAACTTCAGTTATCCGGTGGACAAACACCGAGCCGATGGTTATCGTCCCCCTAAATCTCCACCATGCACTGTTTAATATAATTAAACATACAATTTTTGTGGAAAAAAATCAAAAGAAAAAATCTGCGGATTTAAAAAAATGGTTTGGTCACCCCGATTCAGCTCCAGATGGCTTAGGAAGTTACTGATCATGTCTAAAACTAGAAATGTGTTCATAGAGCACGGATGCCCCCTTGTCACCGCTTTGTCGGTATCAATGCAATTGTAGGACATAATCCTCCCCGGACAAAACCCCTTCCATGATTTTGTCATAGGTGGACAAAACACCCCCCATGCAATATGGCAAGGCAGACAAAACCCCTCCCGCCCCGAATTTGCTGCCTGGAATTCTATATGCTAGTATGCATGTATATTTGCAGTAAAATTGGAACTTATTAACATTATTTTAAACATCCGCAGATTTTAGATCCATTTATTTTCTGAAAATTCACAGAAAATGCAAAAAAAACACAAATTCGGGAGGGGATGTGTTTTGTCCTCCTTGCCATATTGCATGCCCTCAGAGGGGTGTTTTGTCCGCCTATGTCAAAACTCATGGGATGGGTTTTGTCGGGGGGGGGGGGATTATGTCCATATACCTTTAATAGTATCAATGCATCTGTGAAGATCTGATGAAAAATAGGCAAGTTATCGCAAAATGTTAAGGTTTGTAAACGGACGGACAGACAGACATGACAAGGGTAAAACAATGCCCCCCAAATTAATTTGAGGGGGCATAAAAATAAGTAAGCGTATCAGTGAATTAGCAAACACGGCTTCCAGACAGTGTCTAGACGGGTCCAGACAGTGATCTCATTGAATTATCACACTGCTGAGAACAAAATAATTCATCCTATCCATGTAATAAGCCACAGTTATTACACGAGTTGTCCGCCTGTACGAGGAGATAATCCACGAGCGTCAGCTGACGCTCGCGGATTATCTGCTCGTGCAGGCGGACAACTCGTGTAATAACTGTGTTGGAGCTACAGTATACCAGGACTCCACCTACTTCATTTTCTTTTCCCGAATGGTCTAAGACAGCAGAAATTGAAACCTTTTGTCTTGCAATCCAGACACAAAGGATATACGGTTTTGAACTTCAGTTTCAAGTCCTGATCTACTGTAGCTCCAACATCACCACAATAGTAGCAGCAATCAGCACGCGCAATTTCTGAACTGTAGTGTATTGAGCTGTAATATGCGGTCTCCATGGGACTGGCACAATCTATGTTCAACCGGGTAAAGATCTTTCCATGGAGACCATGTCCGGGTGGAGTCACGGCAGAACCACATGTATAATCATACTCTAGCAGAAGAAGCTCTATCTGTACCCTGTACCTTAAATCCAATTTTAGTTTTGAATAAATCAGTCTGTGTTTGCTGCATTCGCTGCACTTAGCTGTGAATCTAGCATTTTGGGCAGTATACACGGAAGCATCACCATTGATCAGTTCTGGATCTTGTAGAACAATCCCAACAGGATTGGCAGGACTAGTTACGGGCTGCTTTGTGGCTTTGTTTCGTTTGCCAGTCTTTGTTGGCTCTTTTACTTTTTGCAGTGTAGGACGATCATGTTCAGTTGTGTCTAAACCATACAGAGCATCAAACGACTTGTACTTCTCACCACCTTCATCGAGAACTGGGTCTGGTAGCCAATTCCAAGTTTGTGTTGGTGGGCTACAACAATCCGGGTTACTGCATTTCTTAATCTGGAAACAATAATGCCGTTGGCGACAATGGTTCTCCTGCCACTGCATGTATGATTCAACCTTACTGGTCGCACTCTTAACTAGTTTGTTTGTGTCCATGCTTGGGAATAGATGGTTAAGATTTCCCTTCAAGATGTCAATCTCTTCTTCTCCTAGTGGATCAATCACTTGTATAGGCTCATCTTTCAGGGAGAGTCTCCTGAATCGTTCCTCTATGACTTTCCTCACAGGGGCTACTGACATTTCCCACTCCTCTTTCAGCTCTGGTTTGATAGCAGTTGCTTTCCTTATGGCGTCCATTGACCCACACTTCTTCAGTTGTGCTTCAGTTTCCTCACTGCCCTTTGTTCGAGACAAGGCACAGTTCTGTAGTCCAACATTCAAAATAGACATCACTCGCTCCGCCGGATTTGTCCAGCTATGTCCAGGGGCACATCTGGCTGCAATGTACATATCTAAATCCAGTTCCTTAAACATGCATATGGATGCACATTTGACATGTTCCAAGTTGTTGCGATGGTCAGTGCCTCCATCGGTAAACTTCAGAATGACAGTAGGCTTGTCCTCAATTCCCTTAACCAGTTTGATCACAGAAGCAGCATGACGCATAGGGTTGGAAGACTGGAGTACAGAATCGTTTATAATTGTGGTAACATGGCCCTTATAGAAAGACTTGTCAACAGATTCTGGAACGGTGCACCTGAAATAAACGGATGGTGTTAGGCAACCTTTATGATGCATGTCATGATCAGCTGCTACAAGTGTACTAGTAGATGGGGTAATCGTCATTTTACCTCGGACTCCAGTTGATAGAGCAACGTCCGGTTCTCCAATAGGTACCTTGGCTTTATCATCACAACAGAAAAGGCTGCAGGTCTTACCCATCCTCACAGCTAGACTTCTTAAGTACTTGAACTGTGCATTTGTGAAATGCTCATCAGGGTGAGATACCCTTAACTGGCGCCTCTGTATCTTGTACTGAACTGGCAGCTTTGATGTAAACCTCATGGCAGTGTTGGCATATGGGTTACGGGGAGTGAACTGAAGCCGTACGAGAGAAGACGATGGAATGTCTGTGTTTTCTGGACACCTATCTTTTGCTTGCTGGATAAGGTCTTTAAGAGACAATATCTGTGACATATGAGCCTCATTATGTCTCCTGTCATCCGCTGCCGTGAATTCCTCGACTAACTCACCAAGTTTTGCGAAGAATAGATCAAATGTTCCTGACGGGCGACCAGGATTTAGTTTCCTGAGATCAGCTAATAGGCCTACTTCTCCCATAAATATCATTCGCAGACGCTGCTGTGTGTCTGGATGGGATACCGTTGTGGCATCTAAGGTCAGATCTTTGTATATCATATCCAGAAGAGCTGGTTGGATTGAGGCCACATTTTCCAACCTCTGCTTAAACTGTCGTTTCATAAAACGGGTGTGGTACTCTGGAAACTGTGATTGGACCTTCAACATGTTCGAAACCGCAGATGTCTGTTTCTCGGAGTCACTCCTGGAATCTGGTACCTTAAAGAGACAGCATGTGGTAGTGATACCACCACCAGGGCAGTACTTAATAATATCAACGGTCACTGACAATTGCAGACCTTGCAAGAATCTAAGTCTCTGCATCCTGTTCTCAAACTGTGCTTCAATGTGAATGTTTTCATAAAAAAACACTGGTTCATTATAATCAACTACAGATAGGGCTTTGTCAAGTAGCTTATACTGTGGTTTTACCTCTGACTTTGTCCC
>JBEVXT010000520.1:0-4678 GCA_040505955.1 Sedimenticola sp.
TCCGCCGGGTTGCGCCCAACCGCCTTCCCCGGCACGAAACGGCATTTGCCCTTACCGTCCACAAAGCCCAGGGCTCTGAATTCTCCAGAGTACTGCTGCTGTTACCCGAGAACGACAGCGCCGTATTGACCCGTGAACTGCTATACACAGGGATTACCAGAGCCGCCCAAACAGTTGAACTTTGGGCTCAGTGGGAGAGGGTGGCGGTATCGATAGGACGAACCGTCGCCAGAACATCGGGGCTGATGGAGCGGCTCAATAAAGGATAAGAATTTCGTAACTATTCAGCTCACCACTGAAATCTGTGATTTCTGTGTTAAAAATGATCATTTAGCCATGTAAACTCACATTTTTCGCCTTGAACTAATTTATAGGTTGAAAATCCTATCCTTGGTATCAGGAGTATTGTGCATAGGCACATTTAAAATGTTTGACACCTCCCGTCACACTCTTAAACTACTGGCCGCACTGGTCTGGGTCATTGGTATTGTTGTGCTCTTCATCAAAAGTGGAAGCCTTCTGGCAGAGGCTGGGCGAGTTAATCCTGATCACCCCGGAGTATGGTTTGGGGCTCTGGGTGGTGTGATGTTGGGTGGCGTTAAGGCAAAGTATCTATTCAGCTGGCTGTGTATAAAAAACCTGAGAAGAATTGACGGGCTGGAGCAGCCTAAAATCTGGCAGTGCTACCGCCTGCGTTTTTTCCTCTTCCTGTTCGCGATGATTTTCCTGGGTTCGTTCCTTTCACAGCAAGCATCTGGGAATTATATTCAACTTATCGCCATGGCTGTGGTGGAGCTGTCTGTCGGAACGGCATTGTTGGGAAGTAGCTACTGTTTTAGAAGAGAGTAATAGCCAGCTGAGTCGGTACAAAATTGCGAGCGGAGTATCAGGTGAGCGAAGTCGAGGGGGAGATAACATGATTATGGAAGTTGCTATTCTTGATGTGAGATCGGGTCAGGAATCTGAGTTTGAGGATGCATTTGGGGCAGCCCAGGAGATCATTTCAGGTATGGAGGGCTATGTTTCTCATCAGCTTCAACGCTGTATTGAGAATAGCAGTCGCTATATCCTTTTGGTGAGCTGGGAGAGCCTTGAGGCCCATACCCTTGGTTTTAGGGGGTCAGAACAGTACCAGCAGTGGCGCAATCTGTTACACCATTTCTATGATCCATTTCCTGTGGTTGAACACTATAGCAGCGTTTACAGTAACAGTTCTTGAAGCAGGACTGGTATTGGCGGGTTTCAAAAAGTTTGACCTGTTTGGCGTCATCATTATTGCCGTTGCCACCGGTCTGGGCGGGTGCTCACTACGTGACATGCTGCTTGACCGGGAGGTGTCCTGGATAGCGGATCAGGTGTTCTTTATCGCTTTTTTGGCATAGCGGGAACACTGGCCTCGCTGATGGTGGGTGCCCCCTGGTTGGTTGCCTCAGGTAAATATACGCCGCCTGGATATGATCTATTGGTATATCCATTAATCAGTAATCCGTTTTTTTATGATTTCGCTTACCTGAAAGTGAATCAGGTTTCTCAGCCAGATATGTCCTTTATCTTTTTTATATCGAGCATGCCAGCTTTGGAAAATATTAAACCCGGGTAACTCGAATGGAACCTTCATCAGTTTTAAATCATTACTATGGATCAACGCCAGTTGCTCTGGCACCACAGCTGCACAGAAAGTGGATTTCACAACATTGGGCACAAGCAGGAAACTGTTCAGCGATCCAACAACATTAATACTGCGCCCCAGTGGTTCGAGCACATCGTCAACGATACCACGGAATCCGCCACCGCCGGGAGAGGCAAGTACAAAGTCCAGATCACAGAAAAGATCGAGAGTCATCTCTTTGTCAGCATCGGGATGTGACTTGCTGAGAATGAGGGTAAATTGCTCACGCAGTAATTTTCTGGCCGGAAAGTTTTTCGGGGTCAGGTGCTCGGCGGTAATGCAGAGATCCGCCGTTCCATCTTCCAGCTGTTCCTGCACTTTGTCTTTATTGAATGGTAGCGCGGCGATACGCACCCCCGACCCCATATCGAGTAAAACTGAGAAAAGCGGCCGAGTCACCATGGCGTGTACATAATCGGTTGCAACTATGCTGAATGTGCGTTCTGCCGTAGTCGGATCAAACTCTGTTTGACTCATCACCAACGCCTGCAGATCCCGCAACAATAAGTGTAATGGCGCCCGCAATTCAACAGCACGCGGAGTGGGCGTCATGCCATGCGCATTACCCACCAGCAGAGGGTCATCGAATAACTGACGTAGTTTGGCCAGTTGAGAGGAGAGTGCGGGCTGGCTGATGTGCAGTTTTTTCGCCGCCTCGGTCACGCTGCACTCGGTTAGCAGTACATCCAGTGAAATCAACAGACCCATATCAGTTCGGCGTAAATCCATATTAATTATGTAATCTATAGTTAGAATCGATTTTATTTATCTTAACCCGATGATTACAGTAATACCAGAAATCTGGTTATCGGCTAAACAGCCTGCCAATTCTTTTTTGGGAAACTGAATCTTGAGGTGAGTTATGAAAGATAAAATTTTAGTGACCGGTGCTACCGGGAATGTGGGTGGCGAAATAGTCAGGCTGTTAAGGGAGATAGATGCTGATTTTGTTGCGGCCACAACAGGAGATTCTATTGAAGGGGTAGAAACTGTTGTGTTGAACTTTGCGGATCAACAATCGGTCGAGGCTGCCCTGCAAGGGGTTTCCACCCTGTTTATGGTGCTGGCCAATCACCCGGATATGATTGGCTGGGGAGAAAACGTGATCGATGCAGCCAGAAAATGTGGGGTTAAACACATAGTGCGCTCGGCCGGTTCACTGGCTGATGCAGGTTCCTATATGGACATCAGGAAAACCATAGCGAATACCGATAACTATTTGAAGCAAAGCGGTATCAACTACACCATAGCAGCGCCTGGTTTTTTCATGCAGAATTTCATTAATTTCCACGCACAAGACTACAGGGATGGTGTCCTTTATCTGCCAGCGGCAGAGGGCAAAGTGGCCTGGACCGATGTCAGGGATATTGCTGCAGTCAATGTCGCCGTTTTATTAGAGCCGGAAAAATATCGCAATCAGACACTGGTTATTACAGGTTCTGAAGCCCTGTCTTACACCGAGGCTGTGGCAGTGATGAATACTGTGCTTGGAAAAAAGACACAATACATTGCTGTAACGGATAACGATGCCATTAAAGCCATGACAGAGCAGCAATTTCCCGAGTTTCTGATCCATTTGATGATCGAACTAAATCAGTGTATCCGTGGGGGCCTTGCCGAAGAAGTGACTACCATCATCAAAGATGTGACGGGTAAGGATGCTATTACATTTGAGCAATTCGTACGTGATAACAAGACTGCATGGCTTTGATCCGGAATTTACACGGGAATAAAAAAATGATTAAGAAACTGCTCTATATGAACGAACCACGGCAGGCGACTTGGCTTGAGTTGTTTTTTGATCTGATTTTTGTTGTGGCATTGGGTAAGGTCACGCACTTTCTTACCCATGTTCACCATGGCCATTTAAGTGAGGGAATCTGGTGGAAATTTGCATTAGTCTTTATCCCGCTGTGGTGGATTTGGGTTGGGCATACGGTTTATTCAAATCGCTTTGATGCCGATGCCCGGGCACACCGGATTATTACACTATTTCTGATGTCTTTACTGGTGATGCTTTCAGTCGTTGTCAGTGAAGATATTGCTGATAGTTTCACATTATTTGTGTCAATCTACTGTCTTGCCCGATTTCTAATTGTCGGTCTATATTTTTTCTCTGCCTACAAATACCCGGAAAAGGCTGGTTTTGCATCAAAGCTTGGGCTGTTTTTCAGCATCGGAAGCCTTGTCAGTTTAAGTTCGGTGTTATTCGAACTCCCGACGGCATTGTTTATTTTTTATTCAGGTATTCTTTTTGATATTACCTCACCCATATTGTTTCGTCGCTATCTATCGGGTCTGCCGGTTGACCGGGATCATCTGGTCGAACGAGTGGGTTTGCTGACCATAATATTACTGGGAGAATCCATTATTTCCATGTCAAATGGTTTGACTAACGTTAGCTGGGATAGTCAAACCATTATAACTGCTATAGTGGGTTTTAGCTTTGTGTGCATGATATGGGGGATCTATTTCGACTCATTTATCTTCTTAATAAAAAGCAAATTTGATGTTAACGGTACGGCGATTTTATATTCGCAGCTGCTAACCTATATGTCCCTGGCCATACTGGCAAATATGATCGGGCATGCCATTCTGGCCGATTTGAATATCGTTGAATTCCGGATACTGGCCATTGTCGGTATGATTATATTCTATGTTGGCAAGCAAACCGCTTATATCGCAAATGTACCGGAGTACCGCTACTACAATGTACGAAATACTATTGCTGTACTGAGTATTGCGGGTGTCTCGCTGCTGCTACCTTCACCCCAAACCATACTTATTGGAATGAGTTTCTCGCTAATGGTTTATATCGCCATGAATTACCAGGCGCAAATCAAATTGTACGGTAGTGTGCAGATGTAGATTGTTTGTAACTATTCAGTATGGTAATCCAGAACTCAGATCTGGGAGCGAACTTGTTCGCGAGGAGTCTCCTACGAAGCTAATCGCGAACAAGTTCACTCCTACAACAGCTCTGTTCCACCATAGCTGTGGTTTTCAGAA
>JBEVXT010000521.1:0-2077 GCA_040505955.1 Sedimenticola sp.
GTGGATGAGATCACCTCGGCCAGCTCCAGCACCTCCAGCCGATCCCCCACCACCCGCCAGCGTAGATCAAAGTCGTAGAGACGAATACCGTACACCCTCCCCTCCTGCCCGCTGCTATAGGCGGGCCGGGGATCCATCTCCAGCAGATTACGGATAAAGGGGCGCAACTGCTGATCCTGCCGGGCGGCAATCTGCTCCTCCGAAAGCGGTGAAAAAAAGACTTCAAAACGTTTTTCAGGGGGTGTAGGGGCAAAACCGGAGGTCGCATCAGCAATGCTGTCCACATAGGCGACGTAGGGTTTGATGTCGAGCACCGGCGTCCCGTCCAGCAGGTCGCCGCCGGAGAGCATCAGGGAGACACCGTTTGAGGTATCAATGGATTCCAACTTGACCACCGAAAGCCCTATCGGGTTGGGCCTGAAGGGTGAACGGCTGGCAAACAGACCCACCCGCTGATTGCCCCCAAGGCGCGGAGGCCGCACTCGCGGCCGCCACCCCTCCTCCATCGCTTGATGAAAGACGAACTGAATCCAGATATGGGAGTAACCCGCCAGCCCCTCCACAGTCTGAGGAAGGTTGTAGGGCGCAAGCAGCTCCAACCTGGAGCGGGCTTCGCAGACCAGCCCTGGCTGTCGCGGAATGCCAAACTTCTCTTTATAGGGTGAGTGAACCATACCGATGGGATCAAATGAGAATGACATGGTTGCTAACGCCCCTCCTGAAAGTTATCCATTTGCACTGGATTATTGAGAAGTTACCAGAATGGAGCGGTCAACTGCAGAATCCAGGATCATACGGAACGCGCACTACTCTTTGCCTTCGGCATCGGCAATCACCTCTCGATGCTTCTCCTGCACCATATCGTCGATCATGCGCATAACGCCATCACTGCCAGCCTCGGACGTCTCAACCCGCTCAATAATCCTCTCTCGCAGCGTCTTGTCGGAGAGCCAGTCATCATCGTAGAGGGTGATCGCCTCCTGGAGGTGTTGATGAACTGCAATGTGATAGGCCTCCAGCTCCGTATAGGCCGCCGTCTGGTTATAATAGCGTTTTCCAGCCCCCTGATAATACCACTCACCCAAGGAGCAACTGTGATGATCCACTGCCACCGCCTGCCGGTGCAACTCATCACCCCCCCCAATCTCAGCACCTTCCCCACTGAGCACGAAGTAGCCGTTCTGTTTGAAGATGATATGATCGGTTTTGACTAGCGAGGAAAAGGAGCGATCCTTTACATACCGGACATTATCAACTGTTCGGCCAGCAGACTTTTCAAACTCATCAAAACGCCCCTTGAATGCATCCACCGCACGGTTGATGGAGGTGGATAGTTCCCGCGTCACCGCTGACTCTTCTGTGATCAATTGAACCTGGTTGCGGAAACGCCCAAGGGTCTCATGTATCTCACCTGTCGCCCGCTTGGTTCTCTCCGACAAAGCCTTCACCTCTTCAGCCACCACGGCAAAGCCCCTGCCATGCTCACCAGCGCGGGCGGCCTCAATCGATGCGTTCAACGCAAGGAGATTGGTTTGATCTGCAATATTGGAGATAAAGGCTAGAGCGTCTGCCACCTGCTCACTCTCCTCATCAAGACGGTTTATCTCATTTGCCATCCCCTCCAATTTTGAGGAGACCAGTGCCAGAGAGGTGTTGATGTCATCGATTGACTCCCGACTCCGACTCGCCATATCACCACTGTCAGCGGCAATCCCTTCAACCAAACGCATGATATCTGCTATCTGCATGAGGTCAGCACGGATGGTCTCCAAGTTTGTCATCAGATGACCGGCATTGGTGGCATGCAGGGAGTGGGTCAGGCTGGCGTGCAGCATATAGATCGAGTGCTCCTCCATTGAGCCGATAGCCTGATTGATTCGTTGCAGGGACTGTTTCAGTTCCCCGGGAAGCGTGTGTGCCTGCCCCTTACGGTAATAGACGCCGTCGGCGATACGGCGAAAGCAACTGTCCACCTCTTTGGTATAGGTCTCGACGAAATCGAGAAGATCATTAAGCGCCCAGGCAATCCGCCCCACTTCACCCAACCCACGGGTGTTGGTAATGCGTTTGTGCAGAT
>JBEVXT010000521.1:2177-4463 GCA_040505955.1 Sedimenticola sp.
GTCTGAAGAGAGACACTTAATGTAACCGAGAAACTCCCGCCCCTGCTCCAGGGTATCCCACATCAGGCTAACCAACCCTGAGGGCATATCGGGATGAAAAATAACATTATGCTCTCTTCCCAGTAGTTCGTGTTCCGGGTAGTTGGCCACCCGCATGAACACCCGATTCACATAGGAGATTCGTCCTTTGATATCCATCTTTGAGACGATTATTTCGTTATCGCCGAAAGTGATCTCTCTATTCATCGACAAAACAGCACCCTTCCCATTCGGCATAACTATTTTCTATCATGTCTGTCTGGAACTAATCGCTGCCAAACACCCTTTGGGCGTTTTTGTAGGCAACCTTCTCTGCCGCCTCCCTATTCAGACCGCTCAACGCCTTGCGCAGAGCACCTATCATCTTAAGGTAACGGTCACCACTAAACCACTTTTCACCAAAACGTGAGTCGGTACCGACCATAAAACGATCCGGGTAGGCCTCAAACAGTTTGGCCCAATCTTCAAAAAACTCATCCTTGGCATTGGAGATGCGGCCGAGGTGGTCCCAGCTGATTTGTCTGTTTGGATTCACCTGTTTCATATTCATCATCAGAGTGGGGTGAGCCTCCAGCAGGGCGCGTGCGTTCTCCGAATTGGTCATTGCCGTATGGGAGACAATCAGTTTCAGATTGGGTTGGCGTTGATACCAGAGGGCAATGCCGCCGAATACCTCGGCCTCCAGGGCCACTCCCTGGGGAGTGCGCGGCTCCAGATGCACATCGAGCCAGACATCAAGCTCTACCGCCATATCCACTAATCGCAGCATCGGCTCGTAGTCGAGGGGGGTTCGCAGTATTCCCATCCCCGCTTTTTTGTCGAAGTGGTAGGGGCCGATCTCACCAATACCAAGGCAGCCGCCGCTTGTCAGATCCCGGCGAAGACGCCCGATGCGCTGCTCAAGATCTGTTCTATCATATCCACCTGCATGGGTCTTATGCATCCAATGGGTAAAGTAGGTACTGCCACAGAGGCGACCGGCCTTTACCCCACCCATTTTCACCCATCCCCGGCGCTTTTTTGCACTCTCGACAGCGCGACGCATACGTCCCTCGTTGGGAGTGGGCAGCACGATCATCCGGGTAACCCCCGCCGCATTAACCGCATCGGCCACCTCTGAGAGACTTTGCCCCTTGAGACCTCTCAGAAGATGGACATGGGTGTCTATCAAAGATCCGGCATACTCGCCTCCGTGAGGCCGGGCTGGCCGATCCAGATCCACCTTGTAGGGTGTCAGCTCAAAACCCGGAGACGGCAGGTGTGTCTCGGCAATCACCCATGAAGGTGCCGAAAGCAGAGCAGCAACCCATATTTTCCCCCACATTACTGAACTCCCGTTTTTACCTTTTATAACAAAAGAATATAGTTGGCTATATCCGATCAGTGAAGGGGAACAGTGCTGTGTTTAGTCAGTAAACAACCACATAAGATGCACTGAAACTATTCAGCACCGCAGAGAAATCGCTGGTAACTGTTCAGATTGCCCCTGAAATTCGTCAGTTCAAGGCAAAAAATGTGCGTTTACACGGCTAAATGATCCTTTTTTACGCAGAAATGGCAGCTTTCAGGGGTGAGCTGGATAGTTATGATGCAATTACCTCTTTACTTTGGCGAATCAGGACATATCATACGGCATCTGGAATCAGTCCAAACGCCGGTTCACAGATCCGGTAAAACACACTCTTGGAGAAATAGTATGAACGTAGATCAGCATCTGAAAGTCGCCCAGTGGCACATGGAACAGGCACGCCTGCACGCCGCCAGTGGCGACCACAAATGTGGCTGCCCCCTCAACGACCATGACCGTAAAGCGATCGAGGCCGTTGAAGCCAATGTGGTGGAAGAGGAGAACGCCTGCGCCGTCTCTTGACCGCAGCGTCATCCCCGCTACAAACAAAACCGTGCTCTGCGCGGTTTTTTTAGCGGGGTCATTTTTCCGGAATCAATCCTTTGGGTGCAAAACGCATCACTACCAGAAGAATCGTACCCATCAGAATCAGTCTCGTATAGGCGGCACTGGCGATCAGATGATCCTTGAGCCAGAAACCGTCTTCCATGTTGAAAGTAATCGCATGCATCAGCCAGTTGCCGAGGGGTTCCGCCTCGATCCATAAAAACCAGATCACGAAACCGCCGAGGATGGCACCCCAGTTATTACCCGAGCCACCGATGATCACCATGACCCAGATGAGGAATGTATAGCGCAGCGGTATGTATGACGATGGCGCCAGGTGACATCCTTTCCCA
>JBEVXT010000522.1:0-2107 GCA_040505955.1 Sedimenticola sp.
GGGTGGTGCTCACCGCCGCCGCCGATGATCTGCTTAAGGATAAGGCGGTGCAGCGGGCGTATCTGGGGTATTAGCGTTCGTCTGGAAATAAAAACGGGACGCGGAGAACACAGAGAAGACGCAGAGGTCGCAGAGAAATATCTCTGCTTTCATATAGATAGTCTCTACGCACTCTGCTTTCCTTTGCGACCTCTGCGTCCAAAATGTGCTGTTTTTTGATGGGCACTAACTTAGGAGCGAATAGAAAGCAATGTACGTTGCACAGATCATGACCCGCGAAGTGGTCACGGCCGGTGAGGAGATGAAACTCTCCCACGCCGCACAGCTGATGCGGGAGAAGGGGCACGCCTATCTGCCGGTGGTGGATGACGACGGGCGGCTAACCGGCCTCTTCAGCCACAAACACCTGGCCAATGCCGAACCCTCCGCCATCACCACCCTGTCGGTGGGAGAGGTAAACTACCTCACCTCCAAGGTGACTGTTGGGGAGTTGATGGAGAGGGTGCCTGCCACCTGCACACCAGAGACCCTGGTCGAGGCGGCCGGTTCCCTGATACGCGAAAACAAAGTGGGTTGCCTACCGGTGATTGACGACGGCAAGGTAGTGGGGGTCGTCTCAGAGAGTGATATCCTCGATTTCTTTCTCAATATCACCGGCTGCGCCCTCACAGGCACCACCCGTATTGCCGTTCTTCTTGAAGAAAAACCCCGCAGCCTCAGTCGATTTCTCGATGAGATCAGCAACTGCAACGGCACCATTTCCACGGTGATATCACCAGTCACCACCGATGAGCAAAACCGCCGCATGCTCATCGTCCGCTACCGGGCGGAAAACCCCGCCGAACTCGACAACCACCTGAGAAAACTTGGCTACGAAGTGGTATCCGAGGAGCTGGCCCCGGCAACCTGCTGATGCACCATACATCCTAAAAACCGTTTCGGTGGAAATAAAGCTGCATTTGTAGGAGCAAACTTGTTCGCGATCAGCTCCGTAGCGGGCTTTCTTTAGGGCTTTTGTCAGCTGATTATTTGTGGGATCAGAAATATCTGTGTATATGCGGATCTGGATATCTTTACAAAACGGGTGTTATACGATTAGCAAGCTGGTGGTGTAGGGAACTAATCTTCTCAGGAGGATTGGTAGGTGGTATGTTATGAGGAAAGCAGATAACTGTTAGTTAGGCCAGTAAAAAACTAAACCACAATGTCTGAAATACAGAAAATTCGACAAAGAATCGTTGATCGGGATTATTTCATGTCATCCCATGCAGAAGAAGAAATGTTTGACGATGATCTTGAGAGAAAAGATGTAGAAAATGCGATTCTTAAAGGAAGGATCGAAAAGAAGATGACTCATGATGAGCGGGGAACAAGATATCGTATCGAAGGGCCAGCAAGAGATGAGAGACTAATTCATGTGATATGCAGGTTTCGGAAAAATACAAATCTCATTATTATTACCGTATATGCAATATAGGTGAAACTATGAAATGTGAATTCTGTGGTGAAAAAACAAAAATAAAAAACGTCAAACGCCAACATTGGCTAAATAAAAAATTATATATTGTGGAAAACGTAAAAGCGGAGGTTTGCACGGAGTGTGGAGAAAGATATTTCCATGCAAAGACGCTTGACGCACTTGATGAGTATCTTTCAAAGCAGCACGTTGTAAAAGAGAAACTCAACGTTGAAGTAGTAAGTTTCAATCAGGCTACGGCCTAACAAGGCCCATCCAGCGGACAGCAACGGCGAAAGATAGGACACCTCTCACTTTCATTTGTAGGAGCGAACTTGTTCGCGATCAGCTCCGTAGAGGGCTCTTCGCGAACAAGTTCACTCCTACGGTCGATGTACAAAATCTGTAAAGCTTTTTTCTGCGTACTCTGTGGTTCTCTGCGTTCCTAACCCAAGTCGGCACCATTCAACTCCGGCACCTTAACCGAGCACCGGTCTAGTGATCGTGACCCTCAGGCCCGTGAATGCATCCTAAAAACCATTTCGGTGGAAATAAAGCTGCATTTGTAGGAGCGAACTTGTTCGCGATCAGCTCCGTAGCGGGCTCTTCGCGAACAAGTTCGCTCCTACGGCCGATGTACAGAGTCTGTAA
>JBEVXT010000522.1:2207-6648 GCA_040505955.1 Sedimenticola sp.
CATTTGTAGGAGCGAACTTGTTCGCGATCAGCTCCGTAGCGGGCTCTTCGCGAACAAGTTCGCTCCTACGGCCGATGTACAGAGTCTGTAAAGCTTTTCTCTGCGTACTCTGTGGTTCTCTGCATTCCTAACCCAAGTCAGCACCATTCAACTCCGGCACCTTAACCGAGCACCGGTCTAGTGATCGTGACCCTCAGGCCCGTGAATGTGGCCGTGTTGGATCTCCTCTTCAACAGCATCACGCAGCGCCAGTATCTCCACTTCAAAGTTCAGGTTGACGCCCGCCAAGGGGTGGTTACCGTCGATAGTGATACTCTCTTCGTTAACATCCATCACGGTAACGACCATCATTTGGCCTTCGGGAGACTGGGCCTGGAACTGCATACCGGGATTGATCTCATCTTCGGGGTTGAACATGTCGCGCCCGACGGACTGGATCATCTCTTCGTTGCGCTCACCGTAACCCTCTTCAGGCGCCACCTCCACATTCAACTTGTCCCCTACTTTTTTCCCTAGCAAACCGTTCTCAAGGCCGGGGATGATATTTCCGGCACCATGCAGGTATTCGAAAGAGCCGTCAGTGGACTGATCAATCACTGTGCCTTGCTCATCAGTCAGTGTATAGGCCAAAGAGACCACTTTGTTTACTTCAATTGTCATTTCATGTTCCTTGGAGGAGTTGTTGCAGCCTTTAGACGCGGACGGTTTATAGCTGCCTGATAGTGGCGGTGAGCACACTCACTTGTGCCAATGCGGGCCAAATTATACGCGAAAGTGGCATGAGGTGAACCCGGGGCTGGGTAAATCAACCGGATAAGGGCTCTCACACACCCCAGGAAGGGGTGAAAAGAGCGGTGAAACAGACATCCTCAGACTGGGGTTTCGACGGCACTTTATACCCTCATTAAGTTTAATCTCTTGTCATTTCATAGTCCCTGTAGATAATCAGGGATTAATATTTAGCATGCTACCTATCCAGGCGATTAAGATTCCCTGGAATAGCTCAGCCGATATTTCGCGTATGATGTGCCAAAAGCATGCTTGAGACTAAGATACTATAAATGGTTCCAACAGGTGTTAACCTATTGGAATTACAACTAAATATTGGGGATAATGAATGAAGCCTATGAACTTGACGGAAAAGATTTTCAGTGCACATCTGGCTGAAGGTGGTGACCTGCCAGCTGCAGGTACAGTGGTGACACTTACGATTGACGAGGCGTTCACACAGGATGCCACCGGCACCATGTGCATGTTGCAGTTGGAAGCCATGGGCGTAAAACGGGTAAAACCCCTCTCTGTCAATTTTGTTGATCACAGCATGATGCAGTCCGGTTTCCGTAACCCGGATGATCACGAGTATCTGCGAACCGTATCCAAGAAACTTGGCATTATCTTCTCGCCTCCCGGCACCGGTATCTGCCACTTCCTCAACGTTGAGAACTTCACCAAACCGGGCATGACCGGTATCGGCGCCGACAGCCATACGGTGAATGCCGGCGGCATGGGCGCCATCTACTTCGGTGCAGGCGGTTACGATGTAGCACTGGCAATGGCCACCGGTGAATACATGCTTCCCATGCCGGAGGTGGTCAAGGTGAACCTCACCGGCGCACCCCGTGACGGCGTCATGGCAATGGATGTCATCTTGAAGATGCTCTCCATCGTCGGCGTCAAAGGCGGCAAGGGAAAGATCTTTGAGTATGCCGGTTCCGGCGTAGCCAATCTCGCCCTCACCGAGCGCGCCACTATTACCAATATGGGTGCCGAGATGGGCGCCTCCACCTCCATCTTCCCCAGCGACGAGCGCACCCGTGAATATCTCGATAGCCGTGGTCGTGGCGGTGACTACCAGCCCATGGGAGCCGATGAAGGGGCCGAGTACGCCGATACCATCGACATTGACCTCTCCACCCTGGAGCCGCTAATCGCCATCTACCCCTCCCCGGGCAACGTCGAGCAGGTCTCCGACCACGCCGGCACCCCGATCAACCAGGTCTGTGTCGGCAGCTGCACCAACAGCTCCTTTGAGAACATCGCCAGTTTTGCCGAGATGCTGAAAGGCCAACGGGTGGCAGTGGATACCCTGCTCTACCCCGGCTCCCGTGCGGTGGCCATGCAACTGGCAAACTCCGGTTACCTCACCGAGCTATACCGCTCCGGTGTACGCGTCATGGAGAACGGCTGCGGTGCTTGTATCGGCCAGGGCGGCTCTCCTGTAAGCAAGGGACTCAGCCTGCGCACCTTCAACCGCAACTTCCCAAAACGTTCCGGCACCAACGACGCCGAAGTGCATCTGGTCAGCCCGCTGGTAGCGGCCGCCAGCGCCCTCACCGGCAAGGTCACCGTACCCGACCGCCAGGTTGAAGTCACCCAGACCAACCCGGTGGATGACACAGCCGCTTTCGTTATGCCCGTCCCCCAGGAGGAGGCCGAGAAGGCGGAGGTGATCCGCGGCCCCAACATCATGGCCCTGCCCAACTTTGAGGCCCTGCCGGCCAAGCTGGAGGGTGAGGTGATGCTCAAGCTCGGTGATAACATCAGCACCGATGATATCCAGCCCGCCGGTATCTACCTGCCGCTGCGCTCCAACGTCAAAGAGTATGCGATGCAGGCCACCTACAACCAGGTCGACACCACTTTCGCTGACCGCTCCGTCGCCCATCGCGATGCCGGTGGTCACGGTATACTGGTAGGCCGCGAGAACTACGGACAGGGCAGCTCCCGCGAGCATGCGGCGCTCTGCCCGCGCTGGCTCGGCATCCGTGCCGTGGTAGTGGCCCAGTTTGCACGTATCCACGTGGCCAATCTGGTCAACTTCGGTATCGTCCCTCTGACCTTTGCCAACATCGAGGATTACGACAAGGTGAGCCAGGGCGACCAGGTCTCCATCGATGTCTCCAACCTGGAAGGGGATCTGTTCCTTGAGGTGGACGGTGAGAAGCTGCCGTTGCAGGCCGCCTTTGAGTCCAAGGATGTAGCCATCCTGAAAGCCGGTGGCGCACTGCCTTTCTTCAAAACGAACTACAAAAGCTGATAACCCGGGAAGCCCGCCGCCGCTTTTTTGCTGCAGCGGCGGAGTTCAATCAGGGCTGTTCAGCCGCGCCGAAAAGTTGGTAACCTGATGACCGGCGGAATGAATTTAATCATTTAAGAGAGAAACACTATGCCAAGACCAGAGAAACATGTTTTTGTCTGCACCCAGTCGCGACCACCGGGACATCCCCGCGGTTCGTGCAGCGAAAAAGGCGCACCGGATATAATGGGCGTATTTAGTGAGCAGTTTGAGCAGAAAGGCCTGTGGGGCCGTTTTCTTCTCACCAGCACCGGCTGCATAGGGGCCTGCGATGCAGGGCCCAGCGTTCTTGTCTACCCGGAAGGCATACTCTACGGAAAAGTGACCAAAGAGGATGTTGCAGCGATCATTGATGAGCACCTGCTTGGCGACAAGCCGGTGGAACGCCTGAAGGCATCAGCCGAAATCTGGTAGCCATCAGCCGATATCCAGACACCACCGTCAGACAGGCGCCAGGCGCACCGGTGGTGACGGGATCAACGATTTCATTTAAACCCCGGAAGGGTTGGACAGAGTACCTTCTCTATTCCGGACTTATAAAAATTAGGGGAACCACATGACGGAAAAGAATGACCTAATCATCCGTATTGCCGGAGAAGGCGGTGAAGGCATTGTCTCCACCGGTGATTTCATCTCCGCCGCCTGTGCCCGCGCAGGCCTGGAGATCTACACCTTCAAAACCTTTCCAGCAGAGATCAAGGGCGGTTACTGCCTTTATCAGCTACGCACCAGTGCGGATAGAGTCTACAACCAGGGCGATACCTTCGATGTATTTGTCGCCTATAACGGCGAGGCTTACGAACTCAACAAACACCTGCTGACACCGGGGACCACCTTTGTCTATGATGGCCCCGGCGGCGACTTCGAACCGGAGATTCCTGAGGGCGTTACCGCCTATGCAATTCCGATGTCCACCACCGCCAAAAAGCTCGGCTCCTACCGTTCCAAAAACATGGTGGCCCTGGGCGCCCTCTCGGTGCTCTTTAATATTCCTGAAAACACCCTGATTGAGGTGCTGACGAAAAAGTTCAAACCCAAGGGTGAGGATATCCTTGAGTTCAACCTCAAAGCCTTTGCCAAAGGTAAAGAGCTGGCCGCCGAATACGAGAAGACCGACGACTATCGTGTCGCCGACGCCACCGAGCCGAAAGATGTGATCCTGATCGCCGGTAACGAAGCCGTGGGCCTGGGCGCCATCCTCGGCAAGCTCGAATTTTTCTCCGCCTACCCTCTCACCCCGGCAACCGAGGTAGCTAAGTATGTGTCGGCGCAGATCCCAAAGACCGGCGGCACACTGATCCAGGCAGAGGATGAGATCGCATCCATCTCCCAGGTGCTGGGCGCCTCTTACGCCGGTAAGCGCTC
>JBEVXT010000523.1:0-3868 GCA_040505955.1 Sedimenticola sp.
CCGGTCATGAAGAGATAAACTTCCGCCAGTATCTCCGAGTCGAGAAGGGCGCCGTGAAGCTCACGGTGGCTGTTGTCGATATCGTAACGCTTGCATAGTGCATCGAGGCTGTTGCGCTGGCCCGGATGGAGCTTCTTCGCCATCACCAGGGTATCCACCACGCGGCAGTAGCTGGAGAGATCCCCCCACTCCTTTTTCAGCATCTGCAGTTCACTGTTGAGAAAACCGATATCGAACGGTGCGTTGTGGATGATCAGCTCCGCCCCGTTGACATATTCCATAAAATCATTGGCCAACGCCTCAAAACGCGGCTTGTCCTCTAGAAATTCATTAGTGATACCGTGAACTTCCCCTGCGCCGGCATCGATCTTGCGGTCAGGCTGGAGGTACTGATGGAAGTTGTTGCCGGTGAGCCTGCGGTCAACCATCTCGACGCAGCCGATTTCGATGATTCTGTGCCCCTGTTTGTGCTCCAAACCCGTCGTCTCAGTATCCAGAAAAACCTGCCGTTTGCTCATTTCAGCTCCTCCACCCCGCGATTGGCCAGGTCATCGGCCAACTCATTTTCCGGATGGCCGCTATGCCCCTTCACCCAGGCCCACGCCACGCTGTGGCCGACTACCAGTTTATCCAGCCTTTGCCACAGGTCACTGTTTTTAACCGGTTTTTTTGCGGCGGTCTTCCAGCCATTTTTTTTCCAGTTGTGAATCCACTCGGTTATCCCTTTTTTGACATACTGAGAATCGGTGGTAACCCGCACACTGACCGGCCGCTTGAGGGTCTCCAGCGCCTTGATTACCGCCAACAACTCCATACGGTTGTTGGTGGTATCGCGCTCACCGCCATAGAGCTGTTTTTCACTGTCGCCATAGCGCATCACCGCCCCCCAACCACCCGGGCCAGGGTTGCCCTTGCAGGCGCCATCGGTATAGATCTCCACTCTCTCACTCACTGCCTAACTCCCGTGAACTGCTTCTTGCCGTTGGCTCGATCACGCCTGTGCCGAGCACTCGAGAGCGTAGCTTCCACGCCGGTTCGATCGGTGTCAATGTTGAAACCCGCTTAACCGCCTGAACGCCATAAGCACCGGCAAGCATCGGCCAATAACGGGCGCCCAACCGTTCGAAAAGGGCCAGCCGTCGGATCCCCCCCCCGTGCTGCAGTGGTGGTGTAAACATCACTCTTTTTACCTGCAACACATCAAAACCGAGCAGGGAGAGCCAGTCATCAAGGCGGGAGAGCGAGAGAAAGCGTCCACACCAGGGAATATTTCGTCGCCGCAGATGAAACAGCCGTCGCAGTCCCCACAGGCTGAGGGAGTTAAAACCAAGGATGATCAACTTGCCTTCAGGAATCAGCACCCGCTCCACTTCACGCAGAAGACGATGGGGATCGGAAGAGAAGTCGAGGGCGTGAGAGAGCACCACCAAATCGATACTGTCGGAGGCAAAAGGCAGATTTTCCGCTTCTCCAGTCACTCGAAGCGTACCGCTGGAGGCGGCGGTGGTGGAGGTGAGCGCCACCAGGGAGCGAACCCGGCTGCCGGCGAGGGTTTCATCCATTTGGTCGGTATAGCCAATATGCAGCAGGTAGTAGCCAAAGAGGCCCGGCAGCAGCTGCTCAAGAGCGCACCGTTCCTGGGCCAGCAGCTCACGCCCAAGGGGGGTCTGATGCCACTGCTCAAGCTCTTTTATCAGCTCTGGCAAGGGGTTGCAGTTTTCGCCTCTACTCATAACTGTCGATTAAAACATATTCGAAACCATTCATCAGATTATTAAACACAACACATAACGGTGCGGAAGAAAACGGCACACCAGGAACACCTTCAGTCGCGACCGGTGTCGCGCCAATATCTGCCCGAGTGCCTTATTTCATCACATCTGAAATCACCCCTATAAAGATAAGTGAACTATTTTCCTACAAGTCAGTGCGATTATGTTCACGAGGCTGTGATCAGCTGCCTATATCACACCATTCCCATGGAAAAAAAAGTGCTTATTGCGTATAGTCCACCACTAAATGCCAGGATGGCACCACAGACTACAAGGTTAATAATGGTTACTGCCAATAAAATCCTGATGCCGTTTATTGCTTCCGCCCTGCTCTCCCTTGCAGGCTGTAACCTATTGCCACCAAAAACTGATCCACCGGCATCGGCAACCCCTCCCTCTTCAGCGATCCCGAAGGTGTATGTAGCCGTTCCTACACCGGTATCTCCGCTGATTGTCGAACAGCAGCATACGGACGCCAGCGGTGAAACTGCAAAGCAGGCAGAGGCTCCCCTAGAGATCAAACCAGACACTGAGCCGCAACCCCAGGCCCCAGCTGATCTATGGGTACGGATACGTTCCGGTTACCAGATGACGGTTCCGGATAACACCCGAGTCAATAACTCAATCAAGTGGTATGCCGCCCACAACGAGTATCTGCAGCGCATACAGCAGCGGGCGGCGCCCTACCTTCACTTTATCGTTGAAGAGATTGATAAACGGCAGATGCCGATGGAGATGGCGCTACTACCGGTGGTGGAGAGCGCATTTAACCCGTTTGCCTACTCACCCGGCCGGGCGGCAGGCATCTGGCAGTTCATCCCCTCCACCGGCAAAGCCTACGGTTTGAAGCAGAACTGGTGGTACGACGGGCGTCGTGACATTGTCGCCGCAACGCGGGCGGCTCTCGACTATCTGCAGAAGCTGTCAAAACGCTATGACGGTGATTGGGAACTGGCGCTTGCCGCCTACAACTCAGGGGCTGGCACGGTACAGAGGGCGATACGGAAAAACAGAAAACTCGGCAAGGCGACCGACTACTGGTCACTCGACCTCCCCAGAGAGACTAAAAGCTATGTACCGAAACTGCTGGCGATTGCCGAAGTCATCGCCCATCCGGAAAGCCATGGTGTGACCATCGACCCGCTTATCGATGCCCCCTATTTCTACAGCGTCGATATCGAATCGCAACTCGACCTGGCACTAGCGGCGGAGATGGCGGGAATATCCATTGAGGATCTATACCAGTTAAATCCCGGCTTTAACCGCTGGGCCTCGGCACCTGAAGGCCCACACCGGCTCAACCTTCCGCTGGACAAAATCGATCACTTCACCGACAAACTGGCGGAGCTTGAACCGCTCAACCGCCTGCGCTGGAAAAGGTACCGTATCCGTCCCGGTGACAGTCTTGGTGTTATCTCAAAGAGACACGGCACCACCATTGCCCAGCTGCAGCAGGTCAATAAGATAAAAGGACACAACATCCGTGCGGGCAGACACCTGCTGATTCCCATCTCCAGTGAGCAACCAACTCACTACAGCCACTCCGTCGAACAGCGGAGAGCAAAGATTCAAGGCAGCGGCAGCAAAGGTAAGAAGATTACCTATATTGTGAAATCGGGTGACAGCTTCTGGATTATTGCCCGCAGGCATAAGGTCAATCACAAGTCGCTGGCACGTTGGAACGGCCTCTCCCCGCGGGACACCCTCAGGCCGGGACAAAAACTGATCATCAGAACCAGTAAATCGATCAGCTCCGCCCCCGATACCAAGGTAGCAACAATCGCTCCGGGAACCGCTTCACCACTGGCGGGAATAAAAAACAGCATCAGCTACAAAGTACGTAAAGGGGACTCTCTGGCACGTATCGCCCAGCGTTTCAAAACCACTGTGACCAAACTGAAAAAATGGAACCGGCTACCGGGGCGTTACCTGCAGCCGGGGCAGAGACTGAAGCTCTATATAAATGTGGTTGACCAATCGCTCTAAACAAACTTCCGGCTTAACCATTCAGCTCACCCCTGAAATTCGCCGTTTCTGAGTTAAAAAATAATCATTTGCACAGATAAACTCGCATTTTGTGCCTTTTTATCCTTAAA
>JBEVXT010000524.1:0-519 GCA_040505955.1 Sedimenticola sp.
AGGCAAGAGTCGTAAGCACCAAGGCCAGTCCCAAGAGGACCAGCATGCTGTTGATGGCATAATCACCCTTGCTTGTGTGCCGCCGGATATAATTGCCCAAAGGAACGATCGCCAAGCCAGCCAATGCCATTAGTAATAGATTGGAACGTAACGCCACACCTAAACCCAAAAACAAACCGTAGCCCAGCCAGCCCCACAAAGTACCAGATTCCCAGAGGCGAAGACCAATATAGACCCAAAGGGTGACATAAAAGGCAGAAAAAGAAGGTTTGAGAATCGTGGTGCTATAGAAAAGAGCCGTGGCAGCAACCCCGTAACAGAGAGCTGCCAGCAGGCCGACCTTTGATCCACCAAGTTCTTTACCGACGAGATACACCAAGCCTACAGTTACTGTATCCAGTATCACCTGAAAAAAGTAGATAAGGAACAAATTTTTACCAAAAAGCGTAAATAACAGACCCAAAAGATAACCATATAACGGATCCATGAACATATACTCAGGA
Organism: Sedimenticola sp.; assembly: GCA_040505955.1. Taxonomy (GTDB): domain Bacteria; phylum Pseudomonadota; class Gammaproteobacteria; order Chromatiales; family Chromatiaceae; genus Vondammii. The sequence goes on from JBEVXT010000524.1 coordinate 504, forward strand.
GTCAACCCGAAGGCCC
>JBEVXT010000524.1:529-2210 GCA_040505955.1 Sedimenticola sp.
AGGTGCGCGGATTACCCGGCATGGACAGGAGATGCATGAAACGGAGCAGAAAACTTCCGCCAATAGCAACTGCTGGTAATGTCCAAATTTTATTTTGCGCTATTGCCATACAAAGTGCTCCTATCACTTTTTCACCATCATACACGCGGTAGTATAATTACCGCCACCGGCGGCAGACAATGTAATCGATAACCGTCTGGCCGGAAAGTGTGCAATTGGTTATGTGGTGGTTCGATTGGACTGGAGTGACTGCAAACTATTCAGGCATGCTCATGGGGAAGAGGTGGTTACCTCTTCAAAAAATCCCTCAATATTGCGAGCCTGTCTTCGCCAGGAGGGAATGGGTAAACTCGGCTGCACTGGCCTATTCAGCTGAGCCTTAATCACCTTAGCCAACCCTCTAACATCACCCGGCAGGAAAAGACAGTATAGCTCATCGGAAAAGAGCTCGGCCACAGCACCAACTGAAGCAGCAACGTTACATCTGGCCAGACAGTTATCTACACTGGCGCCTACACCGATGCTGGCCTGCAGTGGACAATTTCAGGATCAGTTGACGCGAAATATCATCCTAAACAGTAATTGAAAAAAGTTTCGCCGCTTAGATAAAAAGAGAGGCTCAATACCCCTCTTTTTATGTCTGACCAAATAAAAATCTGAGGCCTTATATATCCACTCGGATGATATGATAAGAGGCCGATACTGACGTGGTCAAGGATTTTGTTACACCCAGTTAAGCCGCTTTCTTCAGCTCCAACAACTGCTGCGTATTCCGCCGAAGATGACCGCCGATTACGCTGATCGTGACCGACCAACTCATTGGCTCCTCACTGGGGTGTTCTTTTTACTCCGACCGGTCACGATCAGTCAACTGATCAGTGATTTTTCTCATAGAGCCTCCATTCAAATCCAGTCGATGAGAACCATGGAGTAACCGATCAAGAATGGCATCGGCTAGAGTCGCTTCACCAATATATTCATGCCAGTTTTTTGTCGGTAACTGACTGGTAATGAGTGTCGATTTCCTGCCATGACGATCCTCCATCAGATCCTGCCGCTGTGCTGCGGTGATTTTTTGAAGGCCCCAGTCATCCAGAATAAGCAGATCCATCTTCAATAATCGATTCATCAATCGGGGATAGGTCCCATCACCGTGGGAGATACGCAGTTGCTCAAACAAATTGGGCAGACGCAGGTAATGTACTGATAACCCTTGACGGCAGGCCTGATTACCCAGCGCACAGGCTAGCCAAGTCTTGCCACAACCGGTAGGGCCGGTAATACACAGATTATGCGCTTGCCGGACCCAGTCACAGCCGGTCAATGAAGCCATGCGGGATTTCTCCAGGTTTCGTGGATGGCGATAGTTGATATTCTCAACACAGGCATGCTCCCGCAGCTTGGCGGCTTTGAGCAAACGCTCCAACCGGCGGTTCTCCCGGTAGAGCACCTCACGATCCACCAAGAGGGCAAGACGTTCCTCAAAAGCAAGATCATGGGTTTCTGGTTGCGCCTGCTGCTGCTCAAATGCATCCAGCATGCCGGTCAATTTAAGGGTGCGTAGTTGGTCAATGGTTTGTTGGTTCAACATGATGAAATCTCCTCTCAGTGGTAGTAGTCGGCGCCGCGAACATTGGCATGTAGAGGGAGTTCACCCTGCACATCTTCTTCACCTTCAATG
>JBEVXT010000525.1:0-1598 GCA_040505955.1 Sedimenticola sp.
GTTATGGTGGAACAGAGGTGTTGTAGGAGCGAACTTGTTCGCGATGGACTACGAAACCTGCTCTTCGCGAACAAGTTCGCTCCTACGCCTGAGTTCCAGACTACCGTGCTAAATAGTTACACCGGACGCAGCTTAATTGTTATTTGAGAAGGCGTTCAGGGTTGGGTTGTTGAGCAGATTCTGAAATTGCTTTATCTGACGTTTCCCGGGAGTGATATGAATTCAACAGATGAGACTGTACGTCTGAACCAGACCGGGTTCTGTTGAACCCGGTTGAAACCAGAGGTGGTTATTTACACTTCTTGGCCAGCTCGTCCCGACGCTTGGCACCCTTTTTGAGCTGAAGCTCAATGATTTTCAGATCGGTTTTGAGACGTTTCTGTTTGCTGGCGCTCTTCTCTTTCTCCAGCTTCCTTTTCAGCGAGCCCTTTTTCTTTTTGAGCTGAACCAGTAGGTCATCAATCCGGTCACATTTGACCCGGTTCTTTTTCTCCCCTTGGTCCAGGTACTCGTTCAGGTTTTGCAATAGTTTCTCGATTCCCATGGAACAACCCTCTCAGTGAATATTGTGCCTAAGATAGCTTTTTATTGAAATGAAATCCAGACAGAATTTTTCCACACAGAAGCGTGCGCTGATAACCGGCCTGTAGTGTCGTGCAGACTGCAAACCGGCGGGCGCTGTGTCGGTGTACCTGTGTGAATTTCTCACTCATCATCCGTAACTTCGTCCGGTGGGATTACCGACTTGGCCATGCGCTTGGCGAAATAGTAGATACGTTTCTGTTTCTCGATGATATCTACCTCGATGGTGTAGGCTTCAATCCTGTGAGGCTCCTCGACGACCAGTCGTGACGCCTGATGCACCGCTGCAGAATTGGCAATTGCATTGATCTCATGCTTCATGTCGATAACCGTGCGCGCCACCGCCTTGTTGTTCTGGGAGACCGCCTGAACCGCAGCATCCACCGACTTCTTTACCACCGTCTGAAAACCGTTGAGCACCTTCCTGGTGGGCTCACTGATGGAGAGTTCGGCATCGATGCGCTCGTGGCCGAGAACCACCATGTTGGTCTCAATGGTATCACCGATATTCTCCAGGTCACCCACCGCTGCCATCAGCCCGAGAAACTCTTCCATCTGGATTTCTGTCAAGGTCTGTTTGCTAATCCTGCCCAGGTACTGAATGATCTGTTCGTAGAGTATATCCACTTCATCATCCATCAGGGCCAACGCATTTAGTGATTCGCGATTGCCGCTGAGAATGGCGGGCATAATCTTGTTCAGCATCGCCTGCACCTGCTCTCCCATATGCAGCACTTCGAGGCGTACCCGATCCAGCGCCAGGGAGGGTGTTGTCAACAACTCCTCATCAAGGTATTTGGCGCTGATGATCATCCCCTCCTCTTCCAGCAGTCGATCCGGCAGCAGGTACTCCACCAGACGGGCTATCTGTACCGTGAACCAGATGAATATGAACGTATTGGCGATATTGAAAACGGTATGGGCATTGGCGATCTGCCGCGGTGTCTCCGCGCCGAGTTTTTCAATCCCCGAAAGTTCGGGGTGTGTCGGCGAGAACCAGGTGACAAACTCCACCA
>JBEVXT010000526.1:0-1673 GCA_040505955.1 Sedimenticola sp.
ACATCTTCAACCCGGATTGCCGGTGTGGTCATTAATGCAAGCATGGTTGGATGCCAAAGAGGTGGCGGTTTAGATTAGGCATCACCATATATCGTCAGGAATAAATATCATATATAGATTGAAAGTACAGTAAGAATTTAGTTTTTATTAGAGAGTATTTTTCTTTTAAGTCAGGTGGTTACTTTACTTTCCTCATGGTATGTGCTAGTTTTATTCGTAGGTCGAATTTATTCGCGGCCACTGCTATCCTTGTAATATAGGTTAAATTTATCTGAAGCCAATATGAGTGAACCCGCTGTCAATCGAGAAGAGGTGTATGTCGCTGCAGACAGGTTGTTTGCAGAAGGCACAACACCAACGGCGGGTGCTATTAAAGAATCTATTGGCAAGGGGAACTACAGCACCATATCGCGTTTTCTACACGCGTGGCAAAAAGACCCGCACCGGCGGACAAAAAACCAACTGCCCCCTCCCCCCGAAGTTATCTCCCAGGGATTGAACCACGTCTGGTCTCAGGCTTGGCTTTTGGGGCAACAAGAGGTACTCCAGGAACGACAGAATTCAGAATACCTACATCTAGGCATTGAGAACGAAAAGCAGGAGATGCTGAGCGAGATAAGTCGCCTTGAGGCCTTGCTCGAAGCGCAAAAGCTAGGTATCGATGGATTTGGCCAAGAAAGGGCTGCTTTTGAAAAACAGTTAGATAACCTGCGCCGTGATTTGGCGCTAGCGCGGGTAGATTCTGTCCCTGCCAAAGAGCGACAGGAGAGAGAAAAGGTAGCATTGCAGGTTGAGTTAGATCAGTCAAAGCGGGAGATCGCATCTCAACAGGCGGTAATCAATAGTCACTATTCGCTGCAGTCGGAGCTTCAGGAGAGGCTTGGCAAGTTGACTCAAGAGTACGTCAACTTGAACGGGAAGCTTGCTGAGGCGCAATACACAATTACCCGCTCTAATGCTGTACAAGAATCACAACAGCGTGAATTGAAGTGGTTGCACGAGGAGCTGGAGCAGAGAGGGCGTCCAGAAGTAGAGCGGCCTGACTACACAGATCCTTCTGGCAAGCAATTACAGGCGCGTGTTGAGGATCTCGAAGGTAAGTTCCGCGAAACACACAAGCAGTTGAGTACAGCAATTGCTGATGGAAAAGAGAAAGGTGAGCAGATAGAGACATTGCAGCGGGAGTTGCAAAGCGAGCTTCATCAGCAGAATCAGTTAGAAGCACTGAATGTGCAGGTACAGAAGGAGCTTGATCGTGTAGCAGATGAATTTACCCGCTATCGTGAGGATAATACCGACCAGTCAGCATTGCTCAATCGCGAGGTGGAGACCCTCAAAACGGACCTTTTAAAAAATGACAGGGCCTTGAAGAGGGCAGATTTACTGCATCAAGAGATCTCTGAAAGTTATCACAACCTGATGCTGGAAAATCAGCAAATTACTGCTGTATTGGACGAGGAAAAAGCAAGTAGGGTGAATGTCGAGAAGCAACTAAGTGAATTACGGAGCTATGAACTCCAACTGCAAACAGCTCTAGATAAAGGGCGAGCACAAAATGCTGACTTAAAGATGCAGTTAAACAATACCAGTACGGCTAATGTAGCGCCTGAGTCCTTATCAGGTGAAGTTGGCTTGGTACAAAAAAAGCCCTATGCTGATTTGGATCAGGAGCG
>JBEVXT010000526.1:1773-3291 GCA_040505955.1 Sedimenticola sp.
TGGTTATAGTTGGGCCGAAAGGTAGCGGTAAAACTACGTTATTTGAGAGGGATAGTTGCCCCCCTCCTGATACCTGGCACTCCTGCCGGCTCAATGCCAATTCGATAGAAAACCCAGAGTATCTACTTAAGGCGCTTAGACTCGAGTTTATCCCGAATTCAGAGTTGTCTGACTACGAGCATGCCATCAGGGATCTACTGACATTTTGGGAATCTATGCGTCAGCAGGGGCGGGTGCCTACCCTGATGATAGACGATGCGCATCTGTTGTCGCCTGAAATATTGAAGGTGCTGCTAGGTTTTCATAACCTTAACAGCATAGGCAGCGATGCGAAACTATTATGTATAGTGTTATTTAGTGAGCAATTGCTGAAAGATCGGTTTACTGAGAGTGGTACGATATCGGCAGATATCAGTTCGTTATCTGAGGTGAGGCTAGCCCCCTTCTTGGTAGGGCAAACATCTGAGTATTTAACTTACTGGCTCAGATCGTCTAACCATGATGGAGCCGCATCTTTCTCAGAAAGAGAGATTCAAAAAATTCATCAACAGTCGGGTGGGTGGCCGTGCGATATCGGTGACTTGGCAGAAAGACTACTGGTGAATAAATCCAGATGGGGCTGGCTACCTCAGTGGTTTCGCGAACGTTCAATCTATACGAGCATATTTTTTAGCTGCGTTCTGGCTCTATCTGCCGGGGCGGTTTTTTGGTGGGTGTTAGAGCAGCCCATCGATCTGCAGCCTGATACTACAGAAGGTGATAGAGGCGATCTTGTACCACAAGTGGGGGCTGAACTGACACAGCAGGCAACACCACCGTCTGGCGAAGTACTGAATATTCACCCAGATACACCGCCTAAGGTAGCACTGCTGGGTAATGAGTCGTTTCTGGAGCGAGAAATGTTGAGTGATACCGTGGTCGATAATGGGTCAGAAGCGCCCATCACCATACCAACATCTATGCTGGCTGATGTGGAGAAAAAAGAGGTTATGGAGCCTCTCATAAAAGAGAGGCTGGGTCAGTTTTCATCCCCTCCTACCATCCCCGTATCTGGACAAAATGACATACTTCTGGAAAGAGAGCGGCCTGACCATCAAGTAGCAAAGGCCACCCAAGGACAGTTGGATATTTTAACGGAGCGCTCTCCTGTCATTGGGGTCGAAATACCCGTCACCAAGCCAGCTGCTACGGTGCTTGAAGTGGATCAAAAAGAGACGGTGGCTCCTGCTATTAAAGGGAAAGTGGATCAGTTTTTACCCCTTTCTGCCGCCATTGTATTGGGCGTAAATAATACACCTCTGGCAGCAGAGCAGCCTGAAAATCAAGAAGTGAGCGACATCCCTGGGCAGCAAGAGAATTTAATAGAGCGCTCCTTACCAGTGGTAGATGTCCATGAGAAACAAGGTGAATTGGTTTTACAAGATGTGCCGGCTGGTAGTGTCAATAGGGACCCTCCGCAGTTAACACCGACGGTACCGCAAGATAAAAGTGTAGCGCTGGATATATCTCGGCAGGCTT
>JBEVXT010000527.1:0-7868 GCA_040505955.1 Sedimenticola sp.
GTACAGTTATATGGTTGTTCTCCTGTATGCATTACCATATATCATGGTGTACAGTTATATGGCTGTTCTCCTGTATGCATTACCATATATCATGGTGTACAGTTATATGGCTGTTCTCCTGTATGCATTACCATATATCTTGGTTTACAGTTATATGGCGGTCTCACTTATGCATTACCATATATATTGCTGTACATTTATATGGTTGTTTTCCTGTGAGAATTCTTGTATCAAAAAAAATTCAAATGATTTTTGTATTGTGTTACAGAATCTACATCGTGCGCGAGTTTGTCATCAGAAATGATACTGGGGTTAAAACGAAAACTCGGCAAGACAAACAAGAACGCCATGAGGAAAACGAGGCGGGTGGAAATGGGGTGGCTTAACTTCAACAAGTCATCCAGCTTGTACAAACAAGTCAGATCGATAAATGGCGGGGGTACGCGCAGTTTGTCAATTGAACGCTCATTAACGGTAGAACTTGTGAAAGATGCTGCCCTTAAGACATTCTTTCCAGAGGGAAAATCTAAACTCGGGAACGTCAACAATTTCATAATTGAAATAAGGGATTTCAAAGGTGACACCGTGGATCTTACCAGGACAATAGAAGACCTATATAATGGGTCGAAACTTAAAATGCTAAGACTCTATCTATATACAATTCCCATAACACAGAGCGATGCTCAGACGACAACACTGGCTGGTGTGCAGCCAACAGGCCCAACACCATTACCTGCCGAAGAGCAGCGGGCACCACTATTTGCCGATGTGCAGCCAGCACCATCATTTGCCGAAACGCAGCGGGAACCACTATGTCCTGATGTGCAGCCAACAACATCAACTGCAGAACAGCATCCAGCACCACAATCAGCCAATCCACAGGCGACACAGTCCACCATTGATTCTGACGCCACATTCAACTGGGTAGACTCGGGGACTCCAGAGGTATTTATCAAAATTGCTCTTGAGCAATTCAACAGAGCCTCGTTTGGTAGTAACTAAACTCGTTTGATAAACATAATACTGATAAATACAGATATGACCACTAAGGGGTCAATGAGCAAGAAACCATTAGTGGTGTGAGACTCGTTATTCACAATTGATAACGGTCAGAAACCATGGTTAAATCACTTCCATTTGTTTGAGTTGAATATTGTCTTTAATAATATATAACTAGTATGTACGTAGACTAATAGGAATGAGCTCAAATAAAAATCAATGTTGTAACATCGTACTCATTCCATTGTTCTTTAATCCTACTCATAATTATGTACTAATAGTGTACCTTCATGTATGTTTATACTATATATAAAGAAACATATGGTATTGATATGTATATAATAGTGGTACGTTAGATATAAGAACTACAATGCATCTATTGCAACTTAAATACATGTATAATATATTCCCAGATTGCCTTCCACCCAAGACACACAGGAAATCGACTGTCCAGAAGCCACCCAGCCGGCTCATCAAATACAAGTTCTTGGAGAGCACGGTAAGTATAGTTTCAGCGAGAATACAAGTTGCTCTTGTATCGTACCGAATGGACTGGAATGGTGCTTAACGGCCCTGTATCGTACGGAAGGTTCACAAACAGAGACACACTATAACATATTGATATGTAAAGTGTAGTCATAACCATATATATGACAGCTGAACAAAATATGTATGGCCGGGCCATAGATGTTTGAAGTTTAGTGTAAGGTTTATACTTTTGTTGAGTATAGTATATAGATGGTACACAATTTACAATTGATTCCTTGACCTGTACAGACGGGTACAATCACACATTGGGAAACCGTCATGAAAAATTAGTAAATAGTGTGCCAAAATGTGACTAACCAATGTTGTATTAATTTCCACAGGCTGTTTTACATTTACGTGACTGTCAATTTTAACATCTGTGTTTCAGGTTACATGAGGCAACAATTGTGGACAGCAGCAGTGATGGCGATGATGGCGACCTTCAAAGAGCGATTGAAGCCAGCATCATTGAAACAGATGAGTAAGTTATATATACATGTATATGTACATGTGTATATAATGTACAGTTGATGCTAATGATATGTAAATAGGAACACGCTGGTGGATCGGACCCATTAGTTTTATGAAATACATTTGTGCTAATTTAACCAAGGTCTTTTTTCAGGGTCTATCAATATTAGATAAAGTTAGTTTTCTACATGTACCTGTACATGATGCAAACAAAAGTTGTTGACCCACATACAATGTACACTAAAATCAAACAATAGTTGTTACTGATCTGCTATTTATTTATAATTTCTTTCAGTGTTCAGCAAAGTGGTTTTCCTTATGTTTTTGAGCATGTATGCCGTCTGTTTGCCATCAATATGGAAATTTGAGTCTTCATACTTTTTATCTCAAATTTGCCAATTATGTAATGTTATATGAATCTCCGAAAATAATGTCCAATTTAACATATAACAACATGAACAATGTGTATTATTTCTTACAATTACTGACATACAAAGAAAAAGAAATATATAATATCCAGTTTCCCCACGTAATATTGTATATTCTTTCTAACACTGTCAGCTTACAATGATGTTTTGTAGCAATCAATTGACAAACATTTTCCAGGCTGAAATTTCAAAATAAGTTCCTGTGTAGTATATTTGCACTTTTGTTTCAGTCTTCAACAGTCAACCATGTCAACTGAGGCAGTTTTACAAATGTGGGTGGCATCCACATTAGTGAGCTGTGATTTTGCTGATGAACAAGAGATCCTCATTCATAGACGACGTATTTTGGAGTCCACTCAGAGGGCCATATCCAGAAATGGGTTTCAGCTACAACGGTCATTCAGGGTCCAATTCCCTGGAGAAGAAGCTGAAGATTATGGAGGACCTAGACGAGAATTTCTCTGGTTTGTCTACTACTAACTAGATTGTACATACAAGTTTCATTGTAGTTCTAGTTGACGGCTGGGCCAACAGGATATATTATCACATATACAACCTGTCCACAATGAGGAAAATTCCCCAAATCAGAACTAAATATTTACATAACTATACATTCAGTCATGAAATCATAATATCTTGAGCTGGTGTCATGTCCATGCAACACCATAGTCACTTAGCTCTGTCCCAAAGTAAGAGGATTAGCTATAAGCTTATTACTTCTTAATGGAGCATCAGGATTTAGCTATCAAGTACAGGGGGCATTTAATTGAGGGCCGAACCATGTACGGATGAATACCGATATTTAAATTACCCTTCGAGTACTTCCAACCACCACCCAATTCAATTATTATACCCGCACTTTCGAAGCGGGTATATTGCGATCGCGTACGTTCGTCATTCCGTCCGTCCATCCGTGACGACGACCATGGCAACACCGATAGCAGTAGAACTTTCAAACTGCACATGCTTACTCCTTAGGGTGACCGCATGTGCTTGCACCCAAAACAAATTGTATTCGCCTTCATGGCCTCGGCAGGGGAGATAATTGTGCGAAAATTGGCGAAATCATAAAAATGCTTGTGACCCTATCTCCTCCTTCGTTTCTATACACAGACCCTTCATATGATGTGTGTTGTTTAATAGTAAGCCAAGGATATGCACAAAACTTGTATATATACATATATGTGCATGCATTTACGTAGCTCTTCCTTCATATGTTTCAGTAACCTTTTGAAAGAAGTGTCTCAGTCCATGTTTGAAGGTGCAGATGGTCACAAAACCTGCATACATTCTTTGACGAAGCTAGATAAAGACATGTTTAAGTTTGCCGGAAAGGTCGTTGTATGGAGTCTGCTACACGGAGGGCCAGCATTTCCGATTTTTTCTCCATCATTCGTCAGATTGATGATGGGTGAAAATGCTGCCGAACTGAGTCTCAACGACGTCAATGATGCAGATGTTAAGGAGTTGATTGAGAAGGTGTGTAACACTATGCATTGTTCTTTATGAATTTACTATATTCAGGCAGCGTAGAGATACGGAAATGATTTTGGATGGTGGCCATCTTGGATTTGCCAAGTTGAATGCAGTATATATTGTAAAAGGTGGTTTTGGCCTATGTTGAAGAGTAGGTCAAATTCTTAAAAAAAACAAATCTCACAAACTGCCGGACTAATTTCGATGAAGCTTTGATTGAAAGATATAGTTTCAGATTCCTCAGTTAGTATAGTGACACCTAGGTAAAAAAAAAACATGTGTTGGCTCGGAGAGGTCACGTTAAGGTGTCAAATTTCACATTTGATCGAATATTGTCATGTCATATATCAAATCGTATGTATCGACAAGACGATCATTCTGGAGCATTGTTGTGTGTAAAATGCAGATGATTACGCTATCCAAAATGGATTTCGAAAGGTAAAAAAATGTTATTTTAAAGGATTTCAAACGTACTAATAATAGTGTATAAGGTGAGTGACAAATGCCCATATTGTCCTCTTTTTAAAGATGCTGCGTCTTACATTACGCAAAAATATATTTTTACAGAAATTGAACGGATACCTAATATTGTAATTATTCCACACGTTTCCAACATCAAAAGCGACCGTTTTGTACACAATATTAATTAATTTATCACCCCATTCCGTGGAGTAGCGCGCGCTACTCCACGGGAGTGCAGAAAGTGTAAATTGAAATATTTGAATTATTCAAATAAATTACGGATATGAAAATATTTATGACTTCTGTCCATATCGCATACAGTATCATCATTGCACATCAGAAAAAGCATTGTACGAATGAATATTGAATTCCTTTGAATACATATTGATTTTTGTTAATATTTTGAGACAATGTGGTTATTTCCCCTGTAATGCCAGCGACTAGCGACAGTAGTAAGAAATTAGGTAAAATCGTATAAAAACTGTCGCTTTTGATGTTGGAAACGTGTGGAATGATTACAAAATTAGGTATCCGTTTAATCTCCGTAAAAATATATTTTTGCATAATGTAAGACACAGCATTTTTAATGAAATCACACGACTTACCGGATCAAACTATCAGGGAGCTAGCTGATATCAAAAGAAATGCATGTGTCTACGTAATACTTTATACTCTCGGCATAAATGTAACATACGAGGGTTGATCCAGAAGTAATGAGACTCCTCGTATGCTCTTACTTGTCAGGTCAATGACGCACCAGAGGCAGAAATACTGAGTATGTCTGATTGGCTGATAGATGCTGGGTTGGGACCTGTCCAGATACCACTTACACTGGACATGAGAAAACAGATGACGCAACAGCTTATCAAGAACCATGTTTTCCTACGGTAAATATTGTTTGGAAATTCTAGAGGTTTCGTTTTCTTTTCACACAATTTCACCATTCTGTGTGAGCTGTTTTTTCTATCTTATATTTTACTGCGGCACTGGCTCTAACAACTTGTATGCCGTCTCGCAAGGCTGGGAGGAAGAACGGAGGTACAGGTTTTCGAGATAAGCCGGAATTCGTACTTACAGAGCAACTACATATTATCGGTACCCATTTACAGCTGGGTGAACTGGAGCAGTGTGGATGAAGTAAGTTGCCCAAAATGCACGCCGCTAGTCCGGCTCGAACCCACAGCCCTTGGATCAGTAGTACCCGTGTGAGCTGTTCATTATCAAAGTATAGCATTGCGAAAGATGAATGCATCTTACAAACTATAGCTGCAGGTCTACGGATATGGCTAAATACATACACAAATAATGCCTACGACTCCGTGGTATGCCATATGAGCGCTAAAAATAGACTGTACCGTTGCTCTCATGCCATGGTTATCTATGGTTGTATTGTTTTTCCTTGCTCATTGCCACCCTAAGGCTTTATATCTCTAGTTTACCCATATGTGAATTAACTTTCTGTTATTTAGTGTTCACGCTGAGATCGCCCAATTCATGGAGGGGTTGGATTCGCTGGGGGGATTCCACAAACTCATGAAAAGACACCCACAGGCATTGCTGCCATTATTCTCACCATCTTCTGAGAAACTCACCTCTACAAAGTTGAGAAGCCTGTACACTGCCAACTTCAAAGAGGTGGGGCATAACGATAGACAGGACGAGGAAGATACTATGTACAGCTTTGAATGCTTTTTGCAAGAATGTGATGGTAAGATTATCTACATTTCCTTCATAACTCTAACCACATTGTAGATATGTATACAGTAACGTGACAAAGTCAAGAGATCCTTGCAAACCACTGAACACCACTAGTATATGAAAAGAAGTCGCGAAAAGGGTCTGGGCCCAAATTCACCAACTATGTTCGAGTCTTGAGAATATTGTCTTGGACGCGACATATTTGTCTGGTAGTGGTGTGCGATGGTTTGCAAGGATCGCCCGACTTTGTCGTACTTGTTGGAAGTTAGAAAATTGTCTAGCTTAGTAATTAGCATAGTTTTCATGACGAAACTTTAAGAGTCAGTGGTATTCATTGACATGTTCCATCATAATTTGGCGCGATTTCGACAATCAACATACCCAATATCCTAAAATTAGTTTCAGAACAATTCAAACACTGATACATACAGTATACGCTAAATTATTTAAAACTAGAAATGTGGCCTTTCAGCACATGAATGGCAGCATTGACTCTGATGAAAGTGGTCGTATTTATTTAATGTCTTCTAAATGAATGACCTTGACCTTGGGGTCGGGCGTAGTGGAGCATCTCATACAGAATGAAGTATGATGATGATAAGAAGGCATAAACCAAATACGAGCGGATTCAATGAGAGGAAACAGAAGTAACAGCAGCCAGGAGTAACTATGTCGTATTTACTTAATATCGTATAAATGAATGACATTGACCTTGGGCGGGGGTGGGGCATCTCATACAGAATGAAGCATGATGATAATGAGAAGGCATAAGCTAAATATTAAAATATTCCAGAAACAGAAGTTACATAGTAACTTGGTCGTATTTGCTCATTATCTCGTAAATAAACAAATTCCATCTAGTACAACTTTACAAGTTCTGTAATGTATACGCTATACTTCGAAATTTCAGGTGAGTCATTCCCAGTTTCGGTGACAGACGTCCTTGCATTCTGGACTGGCAGTGAAGAAGTTCCACCTCTTGGCTTTCATAAAAGGTTGGAAGTTGACTTTGTGCCAAACAACGCCATGGTAAACAGATTACCTGTTGCGCACACGTGTAACCTATCACTTGAGCTGCCACGAGGGGTGAAAGAACCTGACGGAATGATAAGGGTGATGAAGATTGCCATTGGATGGGGTGGGGAATTTCATTTGGCATAGATTTAGATCGTCGATTTTTTTTTAAATTTGCTATAAACATTACAATTAGAGGTGAAAGTGTCAATGTTTCAAAACAAGTTTCGATTGCTGTTCACATTGCAATTATTATGGTTATGAGACAATTCTCAATATTTGACATTACAATGTACATGCATTAATAGTTTTGATTACTATTTGATTAACGTGTCTTTGTGTTTGAAGAATTTGATTAGTTACACAGATAGTGCCTGTAAGCTACTTGGGGACCTAAACTTGACAAGTAATGCACCAGCTTTGCTAGAAACGTCACACGGTGAAGTGACGAGGTTATGGAATATTTTTGTTGGCTACTTTATGTTTTTAACTCCATTGTTTGTTTGATTTCCATTTGCGCTCCAATAACTGCATATGTACATTAATGAATCTTAGAGAAATGTGTTGGTATGGTGTACTACAAACGATTTGAATTAGAATTTAGCAGGAAGCTATATAATTATGGTGTTCTGTTAATGCCATTATAATGTTGTTATGTTGTATGATAAAGACACGACGAGTCGATGGTGATAGTACAATAGCATGATAACGATGACGATACAAAGACACTACATCGCAGTATTGTTATCATGATATTTGCATCGTACTGTGAGTGTCGATGTAGCCACTGTA
>JBEVXT010000528.1:0-7444 GCA_040505955.1 Sedimenticola sp.
CCCCAAGCGCAATCGCCTCGTTCTTGTTGGCGTTCTTGCACTCGATCACCAGCACCGGGATGCCGTTGATGAGAAAGACCACATCCTCCCGCGTGCCGTAGTGGCCGTTGTGAAAAGCCCACTCCTCGGTGACTTCGTAAACATTGCGCGCCGGGTCGGCGTAATCGATCAGAACCAAGTCGCGCTCGCGCCTCTCCTCATGGTCGAAGAACTTGCCCCGGTTGCGCAGGTGCTCGACGAATTCCCGGTTGCCGTAGATGTCGGTGTGCAGATGGCGGAACTGCCCGAGCAAAGCGCCCTCGGCTTCAGCGTAGCGCGGGTTGAATTCCCGCACTTTGGCATCGAGCATGTTGTCGAAGAAGAGTGAACGGTTCTTGGCGCGGTCGGTAGGTGGCGCGCCGGGGTCAAAGCCGCGCCGCTGCTCGGCTGCCTCGCGGGACACAAACGTCCAACCGATGGCCTCGGCGTATTCGACGATTCGGGCTTGGATGGTTTTGTGTTCTCCGGGGGTTGGCATGGCTAGTCTTCGAGCTGGATAAAGCCTCGTGTCCGCCATCTGCGACCCTGAACCAAATCCTCAAACTTGGTTTCGCCTTCGAGGTCGAGGTTATCAGCATGATCGGTCACGATAATTTGGGGTTCAATTCCAGTCACCTCTTTCGTTTCGGCGCAGTAGCGAACCAGCTGCGAGTAAAGATTCGTTACCGCAACAATGTCCTCATCAACAGAGCGCTTCCGCGACTGCCCCTCTTTAGTTGCAAGTGCTTCCGGCGAAAACTCGGTGTCGTTATCCAGGATGCTTGGGAAGTAGACCTGACTCGGTTGATCAAAGAACAAAATGCTTGGGATTGAGCAGGTGTTACCCAGTGATGCAAAATACCTGTGCAGCGCCAAGAACAGGGCCAGATGACAATAGAGCCAATTGGCGCCACTTCCCATTGAGCGCAGGAACACCTTGCGCTCTTCGGTTTCATACCAAAGATCAAAAGTCTCCAGAGAGAATCGGAGATTTATCGGACGGTAGGACTCCTCAAAGTCGAAGCGTGAACCAAAATCAGAGAGTAGTTCGTCAATGCTAGATTCAGCAGTTTCAAGCTTCTTCTTAACGTCATAGTTTTCACGAAGAAACTTTGATATCGCCTTGATCTCACTCTTCACCGCCTCAAGTTGACGTTCCAGTTCTTCATCCGGTTTCTCCAACAAGGATTCCAGGGCCGCTTCGGCCCGCAACTTCGCCTTGAGAGCCAACTCATGTTGAGTCCGAAACTTTTCAAGATCCTCAATTTGAGCATCAATCTTAGCGAGTTGCTGGTCAGACTCCAAAACCTCAGCTTTCTTCCCTTCAAGACGTCGTTTAGCCTTCAGTTCTTCCTCTTCAAAAGACTCCAGAAGGTGGGTGGATTTCCTCAATTCATCGTTAAGCCATGTAATTGCGCTGCTAAGTTCATTGGCCTCCACCTCTATCCCCTCATGGGAAGACTTACAGAATGGGCATATCGTGTCAGAGATCTTTGCACTCTCTGGGACGCACACCGCTCCCGCTTCGGAAGTGTAACGTTTCGCAAACTCAATAGAAGAATGAATTGATGACAGCGATCTTTGTTCCTCACGGAGTTCGCCGATTTGCCGAGCACGCTTCCTTTCTAGTTCATCTCTTTGGCGAATCTGTTCTCCTGAAATGCTGGTCACTTGCACTCGCAGAGATCTAATTGCTTCAAGCGCTATTGCGGGAGCGCTTACGAGCTCAGCGGTTTCACCCAGATCGATAGCATGACCGCTGACGGCGTGGTATTCCCGAATCGCACTATCGAGGCTGTTCGCCGCGCTTTTCCGTAGCTCAGCCGCTTTAGGGATGCGAAGCTCGATCAAACGTTGGCGCTTCCGCAGGTCGTCCAGCTCTTGAGCCTTTATAAAATATTGTTGATCGGAGAATCCCAGGAAAATCTTCAAGTGTTCAATTACTTGATCGCGCTTCTCACGTTCATCAAATCGATAAAAGAGAGCGTGCTTGTTTGCGACGAGATTTTGATGCTGCAGCATGAACGAGGTGAAGCTCCGAATGGAAGGTCGCGGTTTCTTTTGCCCTCTGTATTGGCGATCTGTTGAAGATTCCTCTACGTCTGTTATTCGGAGTCCAAAATAGCGCCCAAGCGCCCGCTTGAAATCAGTCAGCGGAATGAAGAAGCTGTCATCGAAGAATGATCCAGTCAGCTTTTGAGAATCTGCAGTCTTCGCAAGATCCGACTCAGGCTTCAAGAAAGCGGCTTTTGTATTGTCCTTCCTCCGCGCGAGAACCAGATCAACGTCCGTTACATTGATCACAACGAAATAGATCTCTGAATTGGACGTTATCACGCCGTCAGGAATGGTAAAATCACTACTACCAAAACAGTAGTCAAAAATTTCTATGAGGGCGCTCTTACCCGTCGATGATTTCCCAGTCACAACATTGACGCCGGGCCCAAAGGACACGGAATGCACTTTGTCCTTCTGATCAACGACGCCGATGTGTCTAATAAACGCTCTCATATTTTCTGAATTCCTAACATTCTGTATATTGTGGGGACATCATAGGGGGAAAAGAGAATCCCTAGTCGTTTCGCGGCCTTGATTGCTCCCGGCTCTACAATAATCGTGTCGGGCCATGGCTCACCGACAGCGATAGACAGCTCTGAATCAATAAGCAGGGCACCGACATCAATTGCATACTGCAGTGACTTGTTGCTCATCTCAGTGAGATCTCGAATTCTTTCATCAAGCCCGTGGAATCGTTCACGATCAGAAAGCAATGTTCGGATTGAGCTCTTCACGTTTGCCCGTTCAAGAAACGTTCTGGATTTGCTATGAAGGCAGAATGGCAGCACTAGGTAAGCGAGCAGAATTGCGTTCTTCTTGTCGCCCAGTTCGGAGGCGAACGCTGGAAACATAGGCCCAAAAAGAAATGGGTTGTTGTGTAAAACACTGAAACTGTTGACGGCATTACTCATTGCTTTTCAAGTTTCCATTGCAGTACCTTAGTCTCGTCATCGATCTGAGTGTGCAGCAGGCCGTTTTTGAATCCACGGTGCGGGCGTTCAAAGCCCGAGAAATCTCGCGATTCTTCGGCCATGAACGCATCGTAAAAATTCTGGGCGTCCAAGTCGGTAGGGTTGGTTCTTCTGCATTCGATCCGATGCTTTGTTTTGAAAAGCGAGATCAAGTCGTCAACAAATGCATTCGTTCGTTCTCTCGATACAAAGTGGTGCTTGAAATCCTCATTGAGCGACTGAACCGCCCCCAGGTAGTCGCGGATAGCATCGTAAACAACGTCGTGGTGATCGATTTCCCTTATTCTCTCAACAAATCGATAACCTAAATGTTGATCGACATTCTCCGGCGGGGAAGCGTGCCCCTTGTCGAAGTGTTTCCGGGGAAATGCATACGAGTTCTTTTTGTAAACTCGGATTAAATCTGAAACTTTAGCGTTGAATTCGTCATACGTGACTTCCCATTCTTTATCTTCTTGCGCTTCGGCGTGAGAAACGAAGCCGATGAGAGAGTTCAGAAAATCTGATTGATTCTCTATGCCCTTCAAATAGACCTCGCAGATTGAGCGATGCGTATCAGGGAGCCGATCCGTGGCGGATTCGATGTAATACTTCGATACAACGCTTTCCAGTTTCGCGCGCTTCCCGGTTGTCAACGCTGCTCGCTGAAGTCGCAGGGATTTTGGGATTTTGGCGCTTGGATCCTTGCTGATTGCGGTCTTTAAGCGAGACTCGCCAGCTTTTGCGATGGTTTCTAAAATGCCAATTCGCTCACTCGTGTTCGATTCATTCCATTGCTTCAGCCTCGTCGTTGCGCCGAAATCCTGAGTGGTGTGCAGTATTAGAGATGAGTATTTTTCGTCATCGAACCCTTCTGCTATCCAGTTAACAAGGGTATTCCAGAAGTTAAGATGGGAGTCAGTCAAGACATCGCTATACTGCTTCGTTTCAACTTGCTGATCTCCCTCAATTGAAACGTCCCCTTCACGCTCGATCAGAACTTTCTGCCCCTCCCTCATCTCATAGCATTTCTGAACTCCGACACAAATCTGGTAGATTGTGCCCTTGCTTGATGGGGTTGCATCGTTTCCTTGCTTCTCAGGCATTTTGTTCTCCTTTCACATAGAGGGCCTGGTCAACTTGATTAACGCGGGTCTTCGCGGTCATTAGTTCGTGAAGGAGGGTGCGGAAGAGGTCTTGGAGGCCCATCTTCTTTGAAATGGCGTTGGTCGCTTTATCGTCGAGGAACGCGAGAGTCCGTGCAATCTCCTCTTGTTCCTCGATTGCAGGAACGGGAACGAGCATCGTCTTCAGCGTTCCCGAATTGATGTTAAACTTCCCGTCAGCAGTTCGGATTGCTTTCCCGCTGAGAAATGACGTGCCGACTTCGGTTCTTGAATACTCATTGAGAAAATCGGGGTTGAGAACCGTCGGATCCAAACGGACTCGGATTAGATAGGATGCGAAATAGCAGTCGGCCAATTCGTCGTTGAATTTCGAGCAACGCCCGGCGTTTTTCTTCGCCCCGTTCGTCCGGACAAAAAGAAGGTCGCCACGCTCTAGGGCAAGCTTACCAAGTTCGTTCTTCTTGGGCTTCCCGAACTTCAGATCCGCCGGGGCGACATGCCCGCCTACAACATTTGGAATCCTCAAGACTGGTTTGCCATCTACGTCGTAACCGCATTTGACAGAAGTGCCGTACTGGAACGATTCAGCTTTCGCTTCCAACTCCACCACCTCCCAGCTTTCGGGGACGGGACCGATTTCGGTTTGTTTTTGGGGTTCGTTGCGGAGGCCTTCGGTGAAGAGTTTGTGCATGAGGGCCTTTTTCAGCTCGGTGGTGGTCTGAATGATCCGCTCCTGCGCTTCGATCGCCCGCTGAACCGTCGAAAGGATGTGCGCGATTTTCTTCTGCTCGGGGAGTGGGGGGAGCGAGATTTCGAGATCTTTAATCTGAGCCAGAGCGAGCTTCGGCTGTGCATTCTTGGAACGGCGCGATGCGATGTCTTGCTGGATCTCAGGGCTGGCTAAGCAGTATTTGAGAAACTCCTTATCAAGGCTGCCATCTCTCTCGAGCACGACTCGTGCAGCATTCTCAGTCAGGTTTGCACCATCGAGTGACTCAGGAATTGTTCCGACGCGCCCAATCGTTCCTGCTATCGAGATGAAAACATCTTCTTTAGTAATGATGTAACGACTAATTTTCTCCTGAATCTCCGGTGTCAGATATTGGATGTCGCTTAGATCGACTGAGAAGGCGTTGAAATCACAAACACGGATATACGGAAACGGTGTTGGCTCCGTGAGAAGCTTTTCGCCTTTTGGTAGGCGCTTGCCACCTTTGACTTGAGCGAGGTGGCCAAGTCTTTCAGTGTGCCAAGAGGGTGCTATACCGATCCCAGCACTCATACCCCTATCTTCTCCAGAATCCCCCTCAAGGCCTTGTCCGTCTCCCGCGCCTCCACCTTCGCCAAAGCTATGGCGGACAGGTCGGCTGGATTTTGTTCTCACCGCTTGCCTCCCTTCCGTTTGGAGTCTTCGGCATCAGTTGTCCGGGATTTCCGGACAACTGCGGTGTCATCAATCGCCTTTGATCCCAGCCGTGCCCTTGAGATCTCAATGGCGGCGTGGAGTTTCTTTTGCAGGAGCTCGCGCGATGGCAGGGCGGTGAGGTATTCGGCAACGTGAATACCGCTTTGGTCGAGTTCGAGAAGCTCGATTTGTTCCTCTTTCTTCCCGGCGCAAAGGATAATGCCGAGGGGTGAATCCTCGCCGGGCTGTTGCTCGTGTTTGGCGAGCCAGCGGAGGTAGAGTTCCATCTGGCCTTTGTATTCGGCCTTGAAGTCGCCGAGTTTGAGGTCGATGGCGATGAGGCGTTTCAGACCACGATGGTAAAAGAGGAGGTCGATGTAGAAGTCGTCGGAGTCGATCTGGATGCGGGTCTGGCGTCCGAGAAAGGCGAAGCCATTGCCGAGTTCGAGGAGGAAGGTTTCGAGTTCGCGCAGGATGGCGTCTTCGAGGTCTTTCTCCAGGTAGCGATCCTTGAGTCCGAGGAAGTCGAGGATGTAGGGATCGCGGAAGACGAGGTCAGGCGTGAGTTGGTCCTCGCTGCGCAGGGCGGCGAGTTCGGCCTTGGCGACGTCCTCGGGCTTCTTCGAAATGGCGGTGCGCTCGTAGAGCATGGAGTCCAGTTTGTTGGCGAGGGTCCGGGTGCTCCAGCGTTCGACGCGGCACATCTCGGCGTAGAATTCCCGCTGGAGCGGGTCTTTGAGGGGGATGATGGCTTTGATGTGGGACCAGCCCAATTGTGCACTCAGTGCGTGCACAATTGCGGGATCGGGAAAGGCTTCCGCGAAGCGGATCATGTTGAAGAGGTTGCGTCTGCCGAATCCACGACCGAATTCCCCAGTCAATTGTGCAGATAGTGTCTGCACAATCTCCTTCCCGTATTCCGCCCTCTCACTGCCAAGGACTTCCGTGTGGATCCGCTTGCCGATGCGCCAGTAGAGGAGGGTAATGCCTTGGTTGACGACTTGGGCAACCCCGGCGCGGGTCTGCGTGATCATGGAACGCACATCGGCCACAACTCCGGCGTCGCTCTGGATGATGCTGATGTCTTCCTGACTCATGCTACAGAGCCTCCCTCTGGGCCGGTTTGAGCTATCAAGGAATCCTTGACACCTGGAATAGAGATTAAATCTGCGTTCATCTCAAAATCTGCGGATCATGCACCAAGTTGTTTGAGGATTTTCCGCAAGGCCTTGTCGGCCTCCCCGGCCTCGGCCTCGATGACATCCAACTCCTCCACGATCTCCGTAATCGGCCGGTAGGTCTCGGCATCTGAGGTGTGGATGTAGCGGCTGGGAGAGATGTTGTAGTCGTTTTTCGCAAGCTCGGCGTGATCGACGATACAACTGAGCTTTTCCTCTTCTTTCCAGCCGATGAGGGTGTCGGCGATGCGGGCGATGCCTGCGTCGGGGATGAAGTTCTTGGGGTCGCCCTTTTCGAAGACCTGGCTGGCGTTGACGAGCAACACCTTGCCCTGTCGGGCCTTGGGCTTGGCCTTGTTGAGGAAGAGGACGATGCCGGGAGCGGTGGTATTGTAGAAGAGGTTTTCGGGCAGGTAGAGGACACCCTCGATGAGATCGTGGTCGACGAACCACTGGCGGACGGTCTTTTCCTTGTTGCTGCCGGCATTGCCCGAGCCACGGGAGGCGGCACCGGTGTCGAGGACAACGGCGGCGCGGCCTGTGGCGTTGAGGCTGGCGTGCATGTGCTGGACCCAACCCCAGTCGGCGGAGGATTTTCCGGGGAAGCCGGCCCCGGCGGGAAAACGTTCGAGTTCGTCGGCGTCGTAGTCGGCCTCGGTGAACCAGTTCTGGTTCCACATGGGATTGGCGACGACGCGGTCGAAGGTG
>JBEVXT010000529.1:0-4754 GCA_040505955.1 Sedimenticola sp.
AAGGGGGTTTCGCGTACCATCAGAATCAGTTTGTGCTGCTCTTTCAGCATCACATCAGCAGCCCGCTCGATCAGATTGTTACTTGCGCCGGTGGCGATGGCGGAGAGTGTGCCGGTGGTACAGGGGCAGACCACCATCGCCTCCGGGGCGTTGGAGCCGCTGGCTACGGGAGCTGTCCACTGTTCCGGGCCGAAAACGTGCAGCTGTCCCGGTGCGGCACCATAACGCTCGGAGAGCAGCAGCTCCATCTCGCGGGGTTGGGACGGCAGGGTGAGTTCAGTCTCCATCGGGATCACCACCTGAGCCGCCTTCGAGACCATCAGGTAGACCTGGCGTTCAGCACGAATCAGGCAGTCGAGCAGACGCAGGCTGTAGGCGCTGCCTGAGGCGCCTGTAATAGCCAGTGATATAGGAGAGTAGGTATCTGTCATTATCTATTTTGCCTGTTCCGTCTCGGTTTAAGAGCGCTGAGCCACGCCCTGCAGCCACAATTTTCACAATATAGCCATATTGAAAGGATAAGTGTAGCGGGTCAATTTCACCCAAAGCTTAATAATTGGCCATACTCAACGGGTGGATACCCATAAATGGGTTGGAGGTAGGTGCAATGCGATCACTGTTAACTCTTTGGATATTAGCTATCTTGCTGCTCACCGGTTGCACGTCGTTACAGGAGGTACGCGACCAGCGCATCTCTGAGCAGCAGGTGATGTTCAACACGCTTCCCGCCGATGTGCAGGCTAATATCCGCCAGGGGCAGATCGATATCGGCTTCAGTGGGCGCATGGTTCTACTTGCGTGGGGAGCACCAGACAAAGTGCTGACCCGCAGGGTCAAGGGGAAGACCACCAAGGTATGGATCTATACAAAGACTATCTCCCACCCCAATTCCGAGAGGATCAGCGTGCCGGTGAGCTATGTCGACAGCCAAGGTGAAGTGCAGATAAGGTATAGCTGGGTCTGGAACAACTGGAACAGCTACGAAGAGGTCGGTGTGGCGCGGGTTGAGTTCACCCATGGGCATGTCAGTGCCATCGAGCAGGTTACTCCATAGAGGGGTGCCGGGTGTTATCTATCCCGTCAGAGGGATCGCCAACGCATCCAGCATCCGCTGATGGATATTCTCAAAACCGCCGTTGCTCATCACCAGCAGATGATCCCCTGATGCTGCTTCACGGCGGATGAAATCCACTATCTTCTCCACCTCATCATATACTTCAACCTGCTCCCCCAATGAAGAGAAAATGCTTTCTGCATCCCAATTCAGAGCGGGGGGGGAGTAGACCAGTACCCGGTCGGCACCTGCCAGTGCATCGGGCAGCAAGGCGGCGTGTACGCCCATGCGCATGGTATTGGAGCGGGGCTCCAGTATGGCGAAGATACGCTGTTCCCCCACCTGGGCCCGCAGGCCGTCGAGGGTGGTGCGGATCGCTGTCGGGTGGTGGGCAAAATCGTCATAGACCCGAACTCCCCGCACTTCACCGCGCAGCTCCATACGCCGCTTTACATTCTGAAACCGGTGCAGCGCTTCCACCGCTATGCCAACAGGGACACCAGCGTGGCGGGCGGCGGCAATGGCCGCGAGAGCGTTGTTGATGCTGTGATCACCGGTCAGCTCCCAATCCACCTCATCCACAGGCTCGCCAGCACAGAGTGGCTGAAAATGATGGCCGTCCGGCGTTAACCGGCGGGCGCTCCAGAGGCCGTCACCATCGGCACCAAAGCGTTCCAGCCGACTCCAGCACCCCATCGCCAGCACCTCATCCAACGCCGGATCGGTGGCGGGGGTGATAATCAGGCCGGAGCCGGGCACCGTCCGCACCAGATGGTGAAACTGCCGCTGAATCATCGCCAGATCATCAAAGATATCGGCGTGATCAAACTCCAGATTATTCAGAATCAGGGTACGGGGACGGTAATGGACAAACTTGGAGCGTTTATCGAAGAAGGCGGTATCGTACTCATCTGCCTCCACCACGAAGAAGGGGGCGTCGCCGAGTCGCGCCGAAATACCAAAATTGCGTGGCACACCACCGATAAGAAATCCTGGGTTGAGTCCGGCATCCTGCAGAATCCAGGCAAGAAGGCCAGCGGTGCTGGTCTTACCGTGGGTACCGGCCACCGCCAGTACCCAGCGGCCCGGCAATACATGCTCGGCCAGCCATTGAGGGCCGGAGGTGTAGGCGAGACCGGCATCCAGCATATACTCCACTGCCGGGTTGCCCCGCGACTTGGCGTTGCCCACCACCACACAATCCGGCGCCGGTTTTAGATGGGCGGGGTGGTATCCCTCCATCAGTTCGATACCCGCCGCCTCAAGCTGTGTACTCATGGGTGGATAGACATTGGCATCGGAGCCGCTCACCTGATGCCCTATGGCGCGGGCAAGCAGGGCAATTCCTCCCATAAAAGTGCCGCAGATCCCCAGTATATGGATATGCATATCAGTGGGCGCCCACCTGAAAAAGGTTATCGACGATAGCGTTGACCAGGAGAAAGTAGCTGATCGATATCAGCAGGCCGTGCCTCATATCAACTTCAAAGGTGTGGCGTGCAATATGGGCCACAATGACCAATCCCCACACCACTAGAAGCAGGTAGATCACCGCTCCCAGGCCGCCTATATCGGAGGTGGCGGGATCTCCACCAATGAGCAGTTGCAACGGCATGGAGAGCAGATTAATGATGGTGCCACAGGCAAAAAGAGCAGTGGCGGCCTGAACCCAGCGCCCGGGCTTGCCAACGAGAGTGAGCGAAATACGGAGCAGGAGTATTACCAGCACCAGATCGATGAGCTGGGCAAGAAAGGCGGGTACCACACCACCAAAGGTGGGGGCGATCACCAGTGTGCCGCTGGCCAGTCCCGCCAGTGCCGTAACGGCGAGCAGAAAAGTGGAGGCGGGAATATCCTGGGGCGTCGCCCGTAGCAGGCAGATTTTAATAAAGAGGTTGCGCAGTTCTTTCACGGCTGGTTTCTATTGTTGGAGGATGTGTGATCATAACCCGTGTGCAGCGACAGAAAAACCACCGGCAGCGATCAATGGTATCCTGACGTCCTACCCATAGTTATCACAGTGGAAATCTCCATGCAGGAACTTTACATCAACACAGCCGAAGGGCTCACTCAGCTCTGCGACACACTACGCGACAGCCCCTGGCTGGCATTGGACACGGAGTTTGTCCGCGAAAAGACCTACTACCCACGGTTCTGCCTGCTGCAGATCAGCAACGGAGAGGTAGCCGCCGGCATCGATCCCCTGGCGCTGGACGACCTCTCCCCCCTGCTGGAGATTCTCTACAACACCGATACCACCAAAGTATTTCACGCCGGACGGCAGGATCTGGAGATTTTCTACAACCTCTGGGGCAAGCTGCCGACCCCGCTTTTTGACACCCAACTGGCGGCCTCCCTGCTGGGATTTGGCGACCAGGTGGGCTACGGCGGCCTGGTCAAGGAGGTACTTGGTATTGAGTTGGCAAAGGGACATGCCCGCACCGACTGGTCAATCCGGCCGTTACAGGAAGCGCAGCTGCGCTACGCCCTGGATGACGTAATCTATCTCTGTGATCTCTATCTGCAGCTGAAAAAAAGGCTGGAGCATCAGGGTCGTGACCGCTGGCTGCAGAAGGACTTCGACTATCTGGCCGAGCCCACCACCTACGTCATCACCGCAGAAGACGCCTGGCGACGGGTAAAGGGACGGCAGAACCTCAAAGGAGTACAGCTTGCCATCCTGCAGATCCTTGCCGGCTGGCGGGAGAGCGAAGCACAACGCGCCGACAAACCGAAGCGCTGGATAGTCAAAGATGAGGTGCTGATCGACCTGGCGCGCCGTCGCCCAAAAGATCTGCAACAGATGGAGCAGATCCGTGGTCTGGAGGTCGGCACCATCAAACGGCGCGGTGATGCGCTCCTGAAACTGCTTGATGAAGGGGCGGAAATACCCCGGGAACAATGGCCGCAGGAGAAGGCGCGTCCACCACGCCTGAGCCACAACCAAGAAGCGATGACCGATCTGCTGACCTGCTGCCTGCGGCTATTGGCCGACGAGAACGACATCTCCCACAACGCCCTCGGCAACCGCAAGGAGCTGGAGCGGCTGGTCAGCGGTGACCGGGAGTTGGCGATTCTCCACGGCTGGCGCAGCTCACTGGCCGGCGACAAGCTGTTGCAGGTGCTGGAGGGAGAGCTGCGACCGGTGATTCAGGGTGGCGTACTGATACTACAATCTGAACAGTCACAGCACAGTGCTGAATAGTTACATATCAAGAAGCTAATTTATCCACAACAACCCTTCTCCTGCTGAATGGGCGGGCATGGCACATCAGCAAACGAGCAGAAGACACAGCAGTCGCCTTTTAACGGCCGGAGCAGTGAACCACACCCTTTGCACTCATAAAAGTATTGGCAGGCGTCTTCAGGCATCCGCTCCTTCTCTTTATGGCCGCACTCCGGGCAGCTGATTGTCGACTCTAGAATGACTTTCATCTGTCTGACCAAACTGCATATTCGTTGCCATTGGGATCGGCAAAATGGAAGCGCCGCCCCCCGGGGAAGTTGAATATCTGCTTTATGATGAACCCGCCAGCAGCCTCAATTTTTGCCTGAGTGGTCTCCAGTTCCTCACTGTAAAAGACAATCAGTGCAGCGCCGTTTTCGGTTGAAGAAGAGAGATCGGCTCTATAAAAACCGCCATTAATACCCTCATCCGAGAACGCTGTATATTCAGGGCCGTAATCAACAAATGACCAGC
>JBEVXT010000530.1:0-8927 GCA_040505955.1 Sedimenticola sp.
TCAGCTATTTCAGCTAGGTGCTGTTGTCGTTAATTGGCACCCTTATGTCGCCATCTCGTATCCGTAAGGCAGGTCTTTATCGGATGATCACAATTCAACTGAAACAGCCTATATCAGGAGCATGCTAGAAATGCCACAGTCCCAACACAGTGATCCGAAAAGTGACATCGAGATCGCCCGCGAGGCGACGATTCACCCTATCAAAGAGATTGCTGCGAGTCTTGGAATAGGAGAGGCGGAGCTTCTTCCGTTCGGTCACCACAAGGCCAAGATCTCCATTGATTACATCAACTCTTTGAAAGATCGTCCTGATGGTAAGTTGATCCTGGTGGCGGGCATCAGTCCCACCAAGGCGGGTGAGGGCAAGACTACCACCACCGTTGGCTTGGGCGACGGCTTGCGCCGGATCGGTAAAAAGAGCGCCATCTGCCTGCGTGAACCCTCCCTTGGTCCCTGTTTCGGCATCAAGGGCGGCGCCGCCGGCGGCGGTTATGCTCAGGTGCTGCCGATGGAGGATATCAACCTCCATTTTACCGGTGATTTTCACGCTATAAGCTCAGCCCACAATCTGCTCGCAGCAATGGTGGACAACCATATCTACTGGGAGAACAAGCAGCGTCTCGATATGCGGCGGATCACCTGGCGGCGGGTGGTGGATATGAACGACCGCGCACTGCGTCAGATTACCAACGGTCTGGGTGCCATCACCAATGGCTTTCCCCGCACCGACGGATTCGATATCACCGTCGCCTCCGAGGTGATGGCGATCTTCTGCCTCGCCACCGATATCGATGATCTGCAGCAGCGACTCGGTAATATCGTAATCGGCTATCGAAGGGATCTTACCCCGGTATATGCTCGTGACCTCAACGCCCATGGTGCCATGACGGTGCTGCTGAAAGATGCCATTCAACCCAACCTGGTACAAACTATGGAGGGCACACCGGCCTTTGTTCACGGTGGTCCATTTGCAAATATCGCCCATGGTTGTAATTCGGTACTGGCGACCTCAACCGCACTGAAGTTGGCAGACTATGTCGTTACCGAGGCGGGCTTTGGTGCCGACTTGGGAGCGGAGAAGTTTTTCAACATCAAGATGCGCAAATCGGGCTTGACCCCCGATGCGGTTGTAATTAATGGCACCATCCGTGCCATCAAGATGCACGGTGGCTGCGATGCGGACAACCTGATGCATGAGGATCTGGAAGCGTTGAGCAAAGGGTTTGCCAATACCGCCCGCCATGTTGAAAACATCCGTAAATTTGGGGTGCCGGTGGTAGTCGCGATCAACCGTTTCAGTGCCGACACTCACGAAGAGATCAATCTGCTGCGGCAGCTTTGTGGTGAAATCGGTGTTGAGGCGGTGATGTGCGATCACTGGGCTATGGGCGGAGAAGGAACCGTTGAGTTGGCTGAAGAGATCGTGCGTATTATCGACGAGGAGCCTTCCAACTTCCGCTTCCTCTACGACGATGACCTGCCGTTGTGGGACAAGGTGCGCACCGTGGCTCAGGAGATGTACGGTGCCCAGGGTATCATTGCCGATAAGAAGATACGGGACCAGTTCACCCACTATCAGGAGGAGGGCTATGGTCATCTGCCGGTATGCATCGCCAAGACACCACTCTCATTCTCCACTGATCCACTGCTGATGGGGGCGCCATCCAATCATGTAGTACCGATTCGGGAGCTGCGCCTTGCCGCTGGCGCCGGCTTCCTGGTGGTGGTATGTGGGGATGTGATGACCATGCCCGGTCTGCCGCGGGTACCGACGGCGGAGCAGATACATATCAACGACGAGGGTAATATCGAAGGGCTGTTTTGATTGCAGAGTTGCGTGGGGATAGGGAGTGAGCGATAGCGTCTTTGAGCTGTTTAATATCGGCATCGGTCCATCGAGTTCTCATACAGTTGGGCCGATGCGCGCCGCCCTGCGTTTTGTCCATGGCTTGGAAGAGCGCGGCCTGATTGATGATGCAGCCATTCTCCGAGTCGATCTCTACGGCTCTCTTGGCGCCACCGGAAAGGGGCATGGCGCAGACAAGGCGATAATCCTCGGACTTGAAGGGGAGACGCCGGATGCGGTGGATATTGATGCGATCTCCGGGCGGTTGAAGTGTATCCGCAAGGATAAAAAGCTCTCGCTGTTGGGGCGAAAGGAGATCGCTTTTGTCGAGAAAAAGCACTTGGTTATGCACAAAAGAAAACGTCTGCCTTATCACCCCAACGGCATGTCGTTTCAGGCCTGCGATGACAGGGGAAAGGAGCTGCAACGTAAAATCTACTACTCCATCGGTGGTGGTACGATTGTTGATAAGGCGATTGCTAAAGCGAACCGGCTCGACATGGAGCGGGGGCGTCTTTCCTATCCCTTCGCCACGGCTGCTGATCTGCTGTCGCAGTGTCAACAGCACGGTATGCCGATTAGTGAGGTTATTCTGGAGAATGAGAAAACTTGGCGAAGTGAAGAGGAGGTGCGTAATCGGCTGCTGGAAATCTGGCATGTTATGCAGGCGTGTGTAAAGCGGGGTTGCAGCAATGAAGGTGTCATGCCCGGTGGGCTGAAGGTGAAACGCCGCGCCAAGGCGTTGAAGAAGATACTCAAGAGCCAACCCGAGGCGGCACTGTGCGATCCCCTGACCATTATGGACTGGGTCAATCTCTATGCACTGGCGGTAAATGAGGAAAATGCATCAGGGGGGCGGGTGGTTACCGCGCCTACCAACGGGGCGGCCGGGGTGATACCGGCGGTGCTCCACTACTACACCCGTTTTTGCTCCAGCGCCAATGATGCGGGTGTGATCCGTTTTCTCTTGACTGCCGGCGGTATCGGTATCCTCTATACTAAAAACGCCTCCATCTCCGGTGCTGAAGTGGGGTGTCAGGGAGAGGTGGGTGCGGCCTGTTCGATGGCTGCCGGTGCCCTTACCGAGGTGCTGGGGGGAACGCCGTCACAGGTGGAGAACGCTGCGGAAATAGGTATGGAGCACAACCTGGGGCTTACCTGTGATCCGGTGGGGGGGCTGGTGCAGATCCCCTGTATCGAACGCAACGCCATGGCCGCAGTGAAGGCGATCAATGCCGCACGCATCGCCCTGCGTGGCGATGGCGCCCATTTTGTCTCTCTCGACAAGGTGATCAAAACGATGCGTGATACCGGCGCGGACATGCGCTCAAAATATAAAGAGACCGCCAGGGGTGGCCTTGCAGTCAATGTGGTGGAGTGTTGAATGACAGGGAAATGCTTATCCGGTAGCTGTCTCTGCGGCAGTGTCCGGTTTGAGGTGGAGAAGCCTTTGCGTGAGGTGGTGAGCTGTTACTGCTCAGAGTGCCGCCGGAGCAGTGGAAATTTTGTCTCTGCCACCGGGGTGCCGGAGGAGCGGCTTCACCTGCTCGATAGCACAGGACTTGCCTGGTACGAGAGTGATTTGGCACGACGAGGCTTTTGTCAGCAGTGCGGATCAAACCTTTTTTGGACACCGCAACCGGCAGATGGAGCTGTTCGCATCATGGCCGGTTGCCTGGAGCCTGTCACCGGACTGAAAGTGAGGGCGCATATCTTCACTGGTGACAAGTGTGATTTTCAGGAAATAGCCGGTACGGCACCAGAATATAGTGGTGGTGATCATGGAATCCCCATCCCCAGTTAAATAAACGGTGGTATGAATGAAACGATACTCTATCTTCTCATTGGCAAGAAATGCACTCAGCCACCATGAAAACTGGCAGGCGGCGTGGCGCAGCCCCGAGCCGAAAAAAACCTACGATGTGGTTATTGTCGGTGGTGGTGGCCACGGTCTGGCGACTGCCTACTACCTGGCAAAAGAGCACGGTATTACCAATGTTGCTGTGCTTGAGAAGGGGTGGATAGGTGGTGGTAATACCGGGCGCAATACCACTATTGTCCGCTCCAACTATCTGTGGGATGAGGCGGCTCATCTCTACGAGAAATCAATGAATCTGTGGGAAGGTCTGAGCCAGGAGTTGAATTTCAACCTCATGTTCAGTCAGCGTGGTGTCTACAATTTGGGGCACACGCTTCAGGATATGCGCGATATCCAGCGCCGGGTCAACGCCAATCGGCTCAACGGTATCGATGGCGAAGTGGTCGGTGTGGATGAGCTGAAGCGTCGCATTCCGATACTCAATACCTCCAGTGACAGCCGCTATCCGGTGGTGGGTGCTTCGTTTCAGCCCCGTGGCGGTAATGCCCGTCATGATGCCGTTGCCTGGGGTTATGCACGCGCTGCGGACGGTCTGGGAGTGGATATTATCCAGAACTGCCAGGTGACCGCTATTCGTCGTGAGGAGGGTAGGGCGGTCGGGGTCGAAACCAGCCGTGGATATATAGGGGCCAACCGTGTGGGTGTGGTGGTGGCGGGTAACTCCAGCGTTTTGGCGGAGATGGCGGATGTGCGTCTGCCGGTAACCAGCCATCCGTTGCAGGCGCTGGTGTCGGAACCCATCAAACCGGTGCTGGATACGGTGGTGATGTCGAATGCGGTTCACGGCTATATCAGCCAGTCCGATAAAGGTGATCTGGTAGTCGGCGCCGGTATCGACAGCTTCAACGGCTATGGTCAGCGCGGCAGCCACTCGGTAATTGAGGGTACCCTGGCTGCGATCAAGGAGCTGTTTCCGATCTTCAGCCGCGTACGCATGAATCGTCAGTGGGGAGGGGTTGTCGACACCACCCCGGACGCCTGCCCGATCATTGGTGAGCTACCGGTTAAGGGGCTCTTTATCAATTGTGGCTGGGGTACTGGTGGTTTCAAGGCGACACCGGGCTCGGGTTGGGTGTTTGCCCATACCCTGGCCCAGGGTAGGCCCCATGAGCTGAATGAAGCGTTTTCACTGGAGCGTTTTACCACCGGACATCTGATTGATGAACACGGTGCGGCCGGTGTGGCGCATTAGTGTTCACAGAGAAAGAGTGAACGAGACCCGACAGAAAGAGAGTTATGAAATCTAATTATTCAGGTGTTTTTTCTTTGCGCCCTTTGCGCCTACTTTGCGCTCTCCGCGTCCCGTTTTTTAAACACCAATCAGGATAGAGATAGCGATGTTGATAATAGACTGCCCCTGGTGCGGGCCGCGTGATGAATCTGAATTCTCCTACGGTGGCGAGGCGCATATCGTGCGTCCGGAAAATCCCGATCAACTCTCCGATGCCGAGTGGGCCGACTATCTCTTTATGCGGAAGAATACGAGGGGGCTGTTTCGCGAGCAGTGGGTTCACACCTACGGCTGCCGGCGCTGGTTCAATGTTGAGCGGGATACAGTGACCTACAAGATCAAGTCTATCTACAAGGTAGGGCAACTACCGCTGGAGGGTGAGGCATGACACAGCCTAGTCGACTTCCCACCGGTGGCCTGATTGATCGTGATCAACCGCTCTCATTTACCTTCAACGGCAGGCAATACCAGGGGTACCAGGGAGATACTCTCGCTTCGGCGCTATTGGCCAACGGCATCCATCTGGTGGGCCGCAGTTGGAAGTATCACCGTCCACGGGGCATTCTCGGCAGTGGTGCTGAGGAGCCCAATGCCATTGTTCAGTTGGAAGAGGGTGCCCGCACCATACCCAATGGTCGCGCCACCCAGGTGGAACTTTATGAGGGGCTGAAGGCGCGGAGTGTCAACTGCTGGCCCAGTGTTGAATTTGATCTGCTGTCGGTCAACAGCCTCTTCAAGAGGATGATGCCGGCCGGTTTTTACTACAAGACATTTATGTGGCCGCAAGGCCTGTGGATGAAATATGAGGCGGTGATCCGCAAGGCATCAGGGCTGGGTGTTTCACCAGATCTCCCGGATCCCGATCGCTACGAAAAAACCTATGCGCACTGTGATCTACTGGTGGTGGGGGCTGGCCCCTCGGGATTGACGGCGGCGCTGGCGGCGGGGCGTAGCGGCGCCCGGGTGATAATTGCCGACGAGCAGGCGATGCTTGGTGGGCGGCTGCTCTCAAGCCGGGAGTGGATTGACGGCCTCCCTGCCGTTGAGTGGGTGGATAAGGCAGTAGCCGAACTGCAGCAGATGGAGACGGTGCAACTGCTGCCGCGCAGTACTGTGTTTGGCTATCATGATTACAATTATCTCACCATCAACCAACGTCTCAGTGACCACCTGCCGCTGTCGATGCGGCCCGCATCCCGCGAAAAGTTGTGGCGGGTACGGGCCAAACGGGTGCTCTTGGCCACAGGCGCCCTGGAGCGCCCACTGGTGTTTAGCAATAATGACCGTCCTGGTGTCATGCTCGCCTCTGCACTCTCCACCTATGTCAATCAATATGCAGTGACACCAGGTAATCAGGCTGTCATCTTTACCAACAACGACAGCGCTTACCAGACGGCACTCGACCTGGCCAATGCAGGTGTGGAGGTGGTTGCAGTAGTTGACTGCCGGGAAAATCCCCAAGGTTCTCTGCCTGAACAGGTGCGTGAGAGCGGCATCGAGATTATCGTCGGCAGTGTGGTCACTGATGTTGCGGGGGGACGCCGGGTAAAAGGCGTTGATGTGATGACGTTGGATAATCATCACCACAATGAGGCGCTGAATGGAACGGTCAGAAAGCTGCAGTGTGATCTGCTGGCGGTCTCCGGCGGCTGGAGTCCGGTGATTCACCTGAGTTCCCAATCCGGTGCCAAGGCGGAGTGGAGTGAAGAGAGTGCCGCCTTTCTGCCGGGAACGCCGGTGGAGGAGGAAGTTTCCATCGGCTCCGCCAACGGCACCTGGGATCTTGCCAGCTGCCTGGAGCAGGCAGCTGGGGCGGGAATCAATGCGGTGCTGGAGAGCGGTTTCTCATCAGCTGGTAATATCATAGCGCCCCGGGCGGAGAAGCTGACGGAGGAGCCCATCATGCCGCTGTGGCGTGTACCATCCCTCTATCCCGCCGGTCGTGGTGGCAAGCAGTTTGTTGATTTTCAGAATGATACCGGTGCCGCCGATATTATGCTGGCGGCAAGGGAGGGGTATCACTCCATCGAGCACGTAAAACGCTATACCGCTCTCGGTTTTGGCACAGATCAGGGTAAGGTCAGTAATATTAACGGGATGGCGATTCTTGCCCAGTGCATCGGCGGAACGATCAGTGATACCGGCACCACCACATTCAGGCCCAACTATACCCCGGTGACCTTTGGCGCCATTGCCGGTCGTGATCTGGGCGGCAAACTTTTCGATCCGGTGCGCAAGACGGCCATCCATGGCTGGCATGAGGAGCATGGTGCCGAGTTTGAGAACGTCGGCCAGTGGAAACGCCCCTGGTACTACCCCAAAACGGGGGAGAGTATGGACGATGCGGTTAACCGCGAGTCTCTTGCCACCCGTAACAGTGTCGGCATCATCGATGCTTCGACCCTGGGAAAAATTGAGATCATCGGCCCCGATGCGGCGGAGTTTCTTAATCGTATCTACACCAATGGCTGGACGAAACTCGCCGTCGGTAAGGCCCGTTACGGCTTTATGCTGGGTGAGGACGGAATGGTGATGGATGACGGCGTTACTCTACGCCTGGATGAGAACCACTTCTTTATGCACACCACCACCGGCGGCGCCGCACCGGTATTCAGCTGGATGGAGCGCTGGTTGCAGACGGAGTGGCCGGAGCTGAAAGTACACTTCACCTCGGTCACCGACCACTGGGCTACCGCTGCCGTTGTCGGTCCCAACAGCCGCAAGGTGGTGAGTGCGGTGTGCAAGGGGATCGACTTCTCAGCGGAGGCTTTTCCCTTTATGGCTACAAGAACGGGAACGGTGCTGGGTGTTCAGGCTAGGGTCAACCGTATCAGCTTCTCCGGTGAACTCGCCTACGAGGTGAATGTACCGGCTAACTACGGACGGTCGATGTGGGAGGCGCTGATGGCCGCTGGTGAGCCTTTCGATATCACCCCTTACGGTACGGAAACGATGCATGTGCTGCGTGCAGAGAAGGGCTATGTGATTGTTGGTCAGGATACCGATGGTTCGGTTACTCCCATCGATCTCGGTATGGACTGGGCGGTGTCGAAGATCAAGGACTTTATCGGCAAGCGCTCCCTCTCCCGTTCGGACAGCCTGCGGGAGGGTCGCAAGCAGCTTGTGGGGCTGCTGACTACCGATCCCGGGGAGGTGCTGCCGGAGGGTGGGCAGATTGTTGATGACCCCAATGTGCCTCTACCCATGCCGATGATCGGTCATGTCACCTCCAGCTACTACAGCGCTTGTCTGGGCCGCTCCATCGCCATGGCGCTGGTGAAAGGTGGCTTGAACCGAATGGGCGAGACCGTCCATCTGCCGTTGGCGGATGGGCGCGTGGTCAGCGCTGAAATAACCCGTCCCGTTTTCTATGATCCGGAAGGAGCCCGCCAGAATGTCTGATGCCGTTCGCAGTGAGAGCCCATTTGTTCAGGTTGACCTCGATGCCTTTAACCGTGGTTTGGGTGTGCAGGCCGGAGTGCGGATCGAAGAGCAGCCGTCTCTCGGGCATATCAACCTCCGGGGATCTCCCGGGGATGTCTTTTTTCTGGAGAAGAGCGAAAGGGTTCTGGGGGTGGCATTGCCGCTAACCCCGAATAGCACTGCCGCTGGCACCGGGGCGAAGGTCTTCTGGATGGGCCCGGATGAGTGGTTGCTGGTGACTCCAGTGGGTGATCAGGAGAAGCTTGGCGATGAGTTACGCGAAGCATTGACTGACGAATTCGTTGCGGTGACCGATGTCAGCAGTGGGCAGACACTCCTCTCCATCAGCGGAGAGAACAGCCGCCGCCTGCTGAGCAAGGGGTGTCCCCTCGACATCCATC
This sequence comes from Sedimenticola sp., assembly GCA_040505955.1. Classification (GTDB taxonomy): domain Bacteria; phylum Pseudomonadota; class Gammaproteobacteria; order Chromatiales; family Chromatiaceae; genus Vondammii. The sequence continues at coordinate 8,781 of JBEVXT010000530.1, forward strand.
CGCGAGTGTTCGAAGTAGGGGACTGCGCCCAGACCCACCTTGCCAAGTGCGGAGTATTGCTCCACCTGGTCGACCAGGCACCGGTTTTCGAGCTGGTGGTGCGGCGCAGCTTCTCGGATTACCTGGGTATCTGGCTTCTCGATGCCG
>JBEVXT010000531.1:0-30046 GCA_040505955.1 Sedimenticola sp.
GCTGGGAGTGCGCCGCTATTCAGAAAAACAGTAGCGGTTAGTCGGCTTCACCTACTGACAACAGCGCCTCAAAATCGGCAAAGTCATCATTCGGCGCCTCACAGTGGGTGCCCCTACAGAGATAGGCTGTGGTGCTCTTTCCCGCTTTGCGCGCTGCCAGTGACTCTGGCAACTCCTCTTCGCTGTCATCTATCGCCAGGGTATAGCGAAGGGGGGCGTATCTCTGGTTGGCGCGCCTCTGCCATCGGTTTAGTTCCTCACCTGCTCCCCGGATAATCACCATCTCGCCGGGATCAAGTTGCATCTCCAGTGCGTCAAGCAGAGTGCAGTGGGCGTAGGGTGCCTGTTGCAGTTGGGGCCAGGCATATTTCAACGTCTTCTCGGCCGCCTCCAGGTAGTCGCTGTTTCCCAACAGGTGCCCAAGCCTAATCAATACCTTGGCGGTGACGCCGTTGCCTGCGGGGGTGGATTCGTCGGCGAGGGGTTTGGGGCGGTGGATAAGCTCTTCGTGGTCATCGGCGGTGAAGAAGAAACCTCCATTTTCTCCATCCTGAAAATGGGTCAGCAGGCGGTCTGCCAGTACCGTTGCAAAGTCGAGGTCATCACTGTTCCAGCGTGCCTGCAGTAGCTCCAGCAGGGCGTCGATAAGGAAGGCATAATCATCCAGGTAGGCATCAAAGGCGGATTTGCCGTCTTTATGGCTGGCGAACAGGCGACCGTCATGCCACATCTCGCGGCGGATGAATGCCAGGGCCTGTTCCGCTGACTTTATGTATTTGGGCTTGTTGAGGAGTCGTCCGGCACGGGCCATTCCCTTGACCATCAGGGCGTTCCAGGCGGTAAGTATCTTCTCGTCTCTGCCGGGGCGGATACGCTGCTGTCGTGTCTGGTTGAGCTTTGTCCTTGCCGATGCCAGCAGTGCTTGAGCCTCACTACCACTGCTGCCGAGTTGCTCATTCAGCACGGCGATGGAGACAAAGTTGTGTAGGTGCCAGGCGCTCTCAAAGTTGGCCTCTCTGTCGAGGCCGTAGTAGCGGTTGAAGTGGAGATACTCATCCTCGCTGATCAGCTGTTTTACCTCGTCGGGTTGCCAGACGTAGTAGCGCCCCTCTTTTCCCTCGCTGTCTGCGTCGAGGGTGGAGTAGTAGCCCCCTTGTGGTGATTGCATCTCTCGAATTACCCACTCCGCCGTCTCTTCAGCGGTCTGTTTGAAGAGATCTTTTCCACTTACCTGCCACATCTCAGCGTAGAGGCCCAGCAGGGGGCCGTTGTCATAGAGCATCTTTTCGAAGTGGGGAATCATCCACTGCTCATCCACGGAGTAGCGGCAGAAGCCGCCTCCCAGTTGATCATTGATGCCGCCGAGAGCCATGCGGCTGAGGGTGTGTTCTGCAAGGTAGAGTGATCGTTGGTCAGGATCGCCATGGGTTGAACTCATAGCCCAGTGGCGCAGTAGTCGATTGATGTTGGTGGGATGGGGGAATTTGGGCGCCGGGCCAAAGCCGCCATGGTTCTCATCGAAGCTCTGCTCAAGCTGCTGCCGTGCATCTTTCAGCGGCTTGCGGTTAAGGTTACGATTGCCTGTTTCAGCCTGGGGATTGAGCTGTTTAAAGGCGTTCAGCAGGGCGCGGTTCTGCTTGTCGATCTCCGACCTCTGTGAGTGGTAGGCGGAGGCAATGTTTTTCAGGATATCGACAAAGGGAGGCAGTCCATGACGTGCCTTGTCAGGAAAGTAGGTGCCGGCAAAAAAAGGGGTGTGATCATCGGGAGTAAGGAAAACCGTCAGCGGCCAGCCACCGGGGCGCTGAGCCAGCATCTGGTGTGCTGACTGATAGATTTTATCGAGATCCGGCCGCTCCTCACGATCCACCTTGATATTGACGAACAGCTCATTCATCACCGCTGCCGTTGCCTTGTTCTCGAACGACTCGTGGGCCATTACATGGCACCAGTGGCAGGCGGAGTAGCCGATGGAGAGAAGGATGGGTTTCCCTTCACTTCTTGCCTTCTGCAGCGATAGTTTATCCCAGGGGTGCCACTCCACCGGATTGTCGGCATGTTGCTGCAGGTAGGGGCTGGTGCAATCTATTAGGCGGTTTTGCGGCATGCTATTTTCCTCAGACAGCATTTCACACCGATGATGACAGAAAACCGCGCCTCTTAAACGTTACAGTTTGCGCAGGATTACTTGTAAAGCGGGACGCAGAGGTCGCAGAGGAGACGCTGAGAGCGCAGAGAAAAGCCATATAAATCGTACATGATAGGTGATCAGAGTACCGCTCCTCATCTCGCCAAATGAGACAGCAGTCATATCTCTTCCTCTGCGCTCTCTGCGTCTACTCTGCGACCTCTCGGCTTTGGCCTCCTGCGTCGCTCTACCTCCTGCATCCATGCAGTCGTGCGTCCCGCTTTTTTACAGATCCAGCCCAAGGGGATTGTCCGGATCCACACCTTCCATAAAGGGTAGCTTGCGATCACTGTTGGTGATCTGGTACATCATGCCGATCCAGTTGCCGATAATCGCCTCGGCGGTGTCGTGCCAGGTGTTGTTGAGCCGGGGAGTGATCAGCTTTTCCGGGAACACCGGCAGCTCGCTTCCTTCATTCATGGCTCGTTGCAGCAGCACCTGGTACTCGTTGAATATCGCCTGCTCCCTGGGGGCAAAGAGGTTGTCGGGGAAAGGTGGATAATCCAGGCACTTGCGGTCGGCATACTCCAGCACCCCCCGCTTGTACTCTTTCAGCAGGCTGATGGTGTCGTACTCCGGGTGGCCCTGGAGATAGACCATGCGAAAGCGGTCGGCGCTGACCGCCAGGTGAACGCCGGAGACCTCCCCCTCCGCCAGGACATGGAGTCCTGCCGCTTCAAACTGTGTGCGGTAGATCTCGTTGTGACGAGAGTGAGGGACATCAAAATGGGTGTTAACGTCGTTGACCAGTGGGTGTTGGCGGTCCATCACCTGATGGGGGTAGACGCCCCAGCGTTTGAAGCCGATAGGGCAGCGACGCTGCTGGTACCTTGCCTGAAGCACTGCATGAGTGGCGAGGCAGGAGCAGAGGGTTGAGGTGACGTTCTCATAGGCCCACTCTACCACTTCGGTGAGGGGCTCCCAGAAGGGTTCATCTTCGAGATTGGGATGGGTGGGATTGGCACCGGTGATGATCAGGGCATCCAGCCCCTCCTCACGTATTTTATCGAAGGGCTCGTAGTAGGTGCTGATATGCCTGGCCGCCTCCTCTCCCCGTGGCAGCGCGTCGAGAGTGAAGGGATGAATATAGAACTGGGCAATCGGATTGCTCTCGCCGACCAGCTGAAAAAACTGTCGCTCGGTAGCCTCCAGGGCGGCATCGGGCATCATGTTGAGAAGGCCGATATGGAGCTCGCGTATATGCTGCTTTTGCGCACGCAGCGGCTCAAGCACGGTCTGCCCGGCGTGGCGCAGGCGGTTAAAAGTCGGTAGGTTGTTGTGTGATACCAGTGGCATGAGCTTACTATTCTTTGTTGCTGCGTTTGATGGTGATCTCCATCAATTCGAGGAAGTCCGCTTCGTCCCGGATAGCCGCCACCTCCTCTGATGTGACGGTATAGCCATGGGGCACAGCTATTGTCTCATAGCGGGGTATGCGGGCGTGGAACAGCTTGGGAAAGACCCAGCGGGTAAAGTCGGTGGGATCTATCTCCGCCGCATATTCAAACCCCTTCTCCCCCAGGTAGAGCGCCACCTGCTCGGCGAGAAATTCCGGCCTGAAGTAGAGTGGCTTGGGGTTGCTTTGGGCACGCTGGATTAGCGCCTGCTCCTCCTCTTTGGAGCTGGTTTGAATGTAGAGTATCAGCGTATGCTGTGCCAGCAGTTCGATGATACCCGGCTCTTCCAGTTCACACAGGCTGCCGCCGACATCGTTGACGAAATTCTGATAGCCGTAGATATTTTTTGCCTTTCCGATAAAGACAGGCACATCCCTCATGGCGTTGATCTCCGCCTGGCGGTAGAGCGCCTGACGGTATTCAAACTCCTGTAGCGGAATACCGCCCAGTTCAGGGTTGCCGAGCTGACCAACGAAGCTGAGTACCGACCCCAGATCATCCACCTTGATATTGTTGTGGATATAGATCCAATCCTTCCGTAGCAGATCGCGCAGCAGCGGCATCTGCATCGCATGCTGTTTGACCAGGTCAAGAATATACTCGTCCAGATAGCGCGTGCCGATACGGTAGTCACCGGAGTAGTGAAACCAGTTGTGTCGGCGCAGCAGGGTAGATAGGTCGGTCTTACCCACGCCGGACATCCCCAGCAGGGTGATGCTCTTGTTGTTCCAGGCTCTGAACTGTTCCAGACTCAGTTTCACGTTGGTGCTTCCACTATTAAGTTGATAAACGGTGATTATACCTGTGGGGTCGAGAAGTTATCCATCTGGTATTTGCTCAAGTAGCGTCTGACTTATGATAACTACTCAGGACAAATGTAACGAGTGTGTTGAATAGATATGTTGTTTTTACAGTATACTTCCAGCTGCTGATGAGGAACATGGGGCCTGTGGGTGGGGTGTGTTTATAAATTGAGTCAGGCGAAGTAGTTCCTTAGTTATAGATTTAGTTACTGCACGACGCTGACCTTGTGTATCCAGTAATGCGCTGGATATGCGTATAACTTAGGGAGAGTGGTCATGAAACCATCGGTTGCGCTTGAGCGGAAACGCCGTGCCATTCGTGATATTACAAGCCACTTTTGTGCGGCAAACCCGCGTGTATTTGGTTCGGTGCTGCGTGGTGATGATCAGGATGGCAGTGATTTGGATCTGTTGGTAGATGCGATGCCCGGTGCCACTCTGTTTGACCTTGGTGGTTTGCAAATAGAGCTTGAAGCGGTACTTGGTGTCCCGGTTGATCTCCTGACTCCCGGTGATCTGCCTGAGAGGTTACGTAAGCAGGTGCTTGCAGAGGCGCGTCCGGTGTGAGTTTATACCGACTTCCAGACTATCTTGACCACATGCTTGAGGCAGCACAGCAAGCCTGTAGTTATATCGAGGGCAAGGATAAAGATGAGTTTCTTAGCGACAAGCGCACCCAACAAGCAGTGATCCTGAACCTTGTCATTATCGGCGAAGTAGCAACCAAGCTGCTACAGAACTACAGTAGTTTTCTTGATCAGTACCCGGATGTGCCGTGGCGCAGCATGAAGGGTATGCGTAATCGTATTGCCCATGGCTATTTCGATATCAATCTTGATGTGGTGTGGGAAACGGTGCGGACTGCTTTGCCGCAACTTCTAGAATATCTTCCGCCGATACGTAAAGAGGCAATTAACTCCGATTCTGCTGGCAGAGTGTAGGGTTAATGCGAATCTAAGGGACAGGTCTTTCTTTTTGCAGTGAATAGCTGACAGATCATCAGTGTGGGGGTGTGACTATAGCTTGTTGATTTTTGACCAACAAACTATGTCGGAACTCTGACCTCTTTTCACTAGCGCAGTGTGCGGTCAATTTCAGCAACAGTTACCATGAGCGTCATGTCGTTTGTTGGTGACTCATAAAAGCCATGCTTGAGATAAAAGTTTCGTGCAGCTTCATCCAGTGCATGAACGAGAACGGCACGAACACCAATTTGCTCCGCTGCATTGACTACGCGAAGCAGCGCGTCCATCAATAAATCAGCGCCGATTCCCTGTCCCTTGAAATCATGATCTACAGCCAATCTCCCCAGCAATATAACGGGGATAGGGTGGGACATGTTTTTTTTAACCTTTCCTGGTGCATCGTCTCGATCTATTGAGCCAGTCGCTAAGGCGTAATAGCCCACAACATGACCGGTTTCAGAGCACACAACATAAGTGCGGGCAGAACCTCCTTGCTGTGCTTTCATCGCTCTCTTCCTAAGCCAATTATCAAGGCTGGGCCGGTTGCAATTAAAATCTGCCAGGTGATGCTGTGTGCCAAGAAGTTCAGGGGCAGTAATTACTCCCATGAAGCTTTTCGCCCCATCAATCGCTGCAAACGAGGGTTGTTGGCTGGAGGCTCATCAAGGGCGGCAAGAAATTGTTTGTAACGTGCCTCATCAACTAAAATCAAGCGTTGATCCAAAATGACTTCCTCGGCCTTTTGAGTCGCTGCTTCCAATACAAAATCGGTGCGATTTCGATGAAGCAGTTTGGCAGCACGATCCAATAGATTGCGGACCGTTACATCTGCCTTCATGTTGATGGGGACGGTTGTACTCACCGTGCTACTCCTTGCGTGTATTCAATATGTATATAATAGCGTGTATCTATTGGGTACACAAGATGTGTATCGGCAGACCTCAAGGGTGGGCAATGCTTTGATTTTGGAGTTTCTCCATGAAGCCAGCCATTTCACTCACGCCAGCCCCATGAAGAGACTAAATATCTCTCTATTCCACTTATTACTTGCCTTCTGCCGATGCAACTGATGCCCGCCGCCGCACCACCCACCCAAAACCCATAAAGATACGATAGAGCAGGGGGATGACAAACAGAGTAAGCACGGTAGAGACCAGCAGCCCCCAGACGATGGCGGTGGCTACCGGCCCCCACATCAGGGAGTGACCGCCGAGGCCGGTGGCCAGTGAGAAGAGCCCGGCGATGGTGGTCATGGAGGTGATGAGGATCGGGATCACCCGGCGGCGGGCGGCGTAGAGGGTGGCGTGGAGTACGCTCATGCCGCGATTCAGTCGCTCGTTGGCAGCACTGATGAGTACGATGGCGGCGTTGACGGCGATACCCGAAAGGGCGACGACGCCGTAAAGAGTGAAGAGGCTCAGCGGATTGTCGGTGATCCATAGGCCGGTGACCACGCCGGTAAAGGCCATGGGGACGGTGGCAAGGATCATCAGCGGCTGGAAGTAGCTCTTGAACTGGGTGCCGAGGATCATATACATCAGGCCGATACCGAAGAGGAATAGCACTGCAATCGAGTCGATACTCTCCTGAATATCATCCAGTTCTCCGGTGAGGTCAAGGTCGATGCCCGGGTGGTTGCCACGCACCTTCTCCCACTCGGCCAGAATCCGGCTGTTGACAGTAACGGTGTCGGTCAGCGCCTTGTCGATATCCGCCTCCACCGTAATGGTGCGGCGGAAGTTGTAGTGGCGGATATTACCAAGGCTGGCTGCGGTCTCGGTGTGCAGCAGCTCCTTGAGTGCAATGCGGCTGCCATCCGTCAGTGGCAGAGTGTAGTTGCCCGGCTCCTGGATACTCTGCAAGGTGCGGGGTTTTGCCTGGACGCGCACCTCGATCTCTTCACCACGGCTCTGCATTCTTGCCACTACTTCACCATCCACCAGCAGGCGCAGGGTACGCATCACTTCAGCTGGGTTGATGCCAGCGCGACGGGCGGCATCCTGGTTGACCCGGGCCTGCAACTCCATCTGTCCACGGCTGTCGTCATCGGTGATGTCACGGATGGCAGGATCTTCCGCCATGATCTTTTTTAGTATCGCAGCGGCTTGCCGGATTTTTGTGCTGTCGTCGCCGCGTACCTTGATGAGGATCGGTTTCGAGGTGGGTGGGCCGCCGGCGATACGCAGAAATGAGAGATTATTGGGCCCGGCGGTGGCCATCACCTGGCTGCGCATCGACTCGATCATCTCGTCAACACCTCGCAACTCATCTTCCTTGGGATTGAGCGCCACCAGCACCTGGCCGTAGTGGTCACCAAAGAAAGGGGCGGTCTCGGTAAATTGTTGTCCGGCGTAGCTGATGATGTTGCGTACTTCACCGGGGTGGGCCTGGGCGCGCACCTTCCCCTCCACCTCCATAACCTTCTCCAGGGTGCGATCCAGGGGTGTGCCGGCGGGCATCTCCAGACTGACGTAGAAGAGACGGATGGGGTCGGAAGCAAAAAAGTCGATCTTGATGTGACCGCCTGCAGTGACGGTGACGGCGCCGATGAAAAGCAGCAGCATACCGAGCAGTATGGTCTTCGGCCAACGCAGAGCGCGCACCAGAAGCTTGGTGTATTTCACCCGAATCCAGTGGAGGGCGTTGGTTCTTCTGCGCTGCAGTGGTGAAGGGCGGCTGAAGTTGAGGTTCATTGCCGTGATGTGGGCTGGTAGCATCCAGTAGGCCTCCACCAGGCTGATCGCCAGGGCGATGGTGACCACCAGGGGAATGACCATCATGTATTTGCCGAGAATGCCGGGGAGCAGCATCAGTGGTAGAAAAGCGGCCATGGTGGTGAGTACGGCGGTGGTTACCGGCCCGACCACCTCTTTAAGTGAATCCAAAGTGGCAGGCAGCACGGCGGCACCGCGCTGCAGGCGGTAGTAGATCGACTCCACCACCACCACTGCATCGTCGACCAGCATACCGAGGCTGATCACTACGCCCAGCAGTACGCTGACGTTAAGGGTCTGGCCGATGGCGCTAAGCACCCAGAAGGTGCCGGCGAGAATAAAGGGGATGCCGATAGTGGTGAGCAGGGCGATGCGGCTGCCGAGAAAGAGCCAGGTCACCAGCAGTACCATCAGCAGGCCGAGGAGGGCGTTGGTCTGCATGATGTTAAGGGCGTTGCGGGTGATCTGGGTCTGGTCATCCACCAGTACCAGGTCAGCGCCGTTGTGCTCACGAAAACGGTTGCGGTCGGCGATGTAGTCGTTGACCCGCTCCACCAGCTGCAGGGTATTGGCGCTCTCTTTTTTCGTCAGTGCCAGCATCACCGCCGGTCGTCCGCCATAGCGCACCAGTTCGTCCGCCTTGCCGCGGGCGCGCACCACCTCGGCGATATCACCCAGCAGGATCTCTCCATCGGCACCCGCCACCGGTAGGGCCGCCAGCGCCTCGGGGCTGCTGTCACGGCCAATTATCCGCACCAGCCATGTGTGATCACCGACCCGGGCTCTGCCAGCGGCGAGGTCGCGGAAACTGGCGGCTACCGTATTGGCGAGTTGTGCCGGGGCGATACCTGCAGCCTCCAGGCGGTGGGGGATAAAATTGATCTGCAGCTCCGGCGGGTGAAGGGCGGTCTCGAGGATGCGGCTCACCCCCTTGATCCGCTCCAGATCCTTCTTGATGCTCTCTGCCTGGCGGCGCAGGTTCTCATCATCCGCCGACCCGACCACTGCGAGGGTGGCGGAGGGAAACGCGTTGGCGGTGGTGATCTCGAAGACAAAGGGGGATGAGGCGTCATCCGGCAGTTCAGCTTCGGCATTCTGTACCTCGCGGCGCAGGTCGGCCACCCGCTTGTCAAAGCGTCGGGAAGGGATGTCATCAAACCGCACCAGTATGCTGGAGGCGCTTTCACGGCTGACGCTGGAGACGAACTTGATGTCGGAGATGCTGCGGATCTTCTTCTCTATTACCTCAGTGACCTGTTTTTCCACATCCGCTGCTGCCGCACCCGGCAGTATTGTGGTGATGTTGATCCAGTTGAAGTTGATGCTGGGATCCTGCTCCCGGGGCAGCAGGTTGTAGGAGAGGTAGCCCACCAGCAGCACCAGAACGAAGGTGAGGTTGGCAAGCACATGGTTGCGGAAGAGGCGGGCAAGCATGTTAATTCTTACAAATGCTGTGCAATAATTCTGAAAACCATTGCGGTGGAGATGAAGTTACACCCGTAGGAGCGAACTTGTTCGCGAAGAACCTGCTTCGAAGCGGGTTGCGAACGAGTTCGCTCCTACAACCGTTTCCAGGATTACTGTATGAATCCATTTAATTCTTTTCCTGAACCGGGTCGCCATCGTTCAGTCCCTGGCGGCCGTCTATGATCAACCGGCTTGAAGGCGGCAGGGTTACCGCTGCGGGCTGTCCCTCCAGCGCATCGGGCAGGGGGTGAAAGCGTGCCGTCCCATTAACTGCCAGGAAGATACCGAGTCGGTTATCTCGCTGCAGCAGCAGGTCTGGAGGCAGGTGAGGGGTGGGGGCTCGCCAAAGCAGGCGCCCGCTGCTGCCTGGCAGTGCGTTGTCGGCGGTGAATACCAGACGAGCCTCACGGTAGCGCCCCCGGGACTCCACCACTGGCAGAAGTCGGCGCAGCTCAAGGTTGAACTGTTGTCGGTTTGACTCAAACGTGAGGCTCTTGGCCTTTTTCAGGCTGTTGATCCGGTCGTTTGGAATCTGTGCCGAGATCTCTAGTCGGTGGTTGTCCAGCAACCTGATCAGAGGCTGTCCGGGAGAGACCCACTCCCCTTCACCGGCGAGTCGCTCAAGGAGGATACCGCCGAAGGGGGCGGTGGTGCGGCAGCGGCCTACGGCGACCTCGGCTTCCTCTTTTGCCGCCAGGCGGGAGGCGAGGTCGGCTCTGGCCGTCTTCAGGTCAGCCTCACGCTGATTGAACAGCTCCTCGGAGATGTTGCGATCCTTACGCAGGGAGTTGGTACGCTTCTTCTGCCGCTCAGCGAGAGTCACCAGGGCGTTGGCTCTGGTAACTGCTGCTGATGCCTGGCGTAGCCGCAGCCGGTTGTCGGTGCAGATCAGCTCTATCAGCAGCGCACCCTTTTTAATGGTATCTCCCACTCGCACCGGTATCCGGCTGATGCGTCCGGCGGTCTCGGCGCTGATGCGGCTGTCGTTTAGGCTCAAGGTGGTGGCAGGTGCGCTGTGTTTGGGATGGAACTGATAATCTTTGAGGTCAGCGGTGGTGACGAGAGTGATTGCTTCAGTGGCGATGACCTGCCCACAGATCAGCAATAGGGAGGCAAGCAGAGAATACATGAAGCTTCTCGCTCGTTGCCGAGGCGTGAGCTTCGTTGCTTCTTCTTTCCACCCGTTTTCGCTAAACATTAAGTTGCTGCTCCATCTTCATTCTGATGTACATAACCTACCTATTAATTTGCAGAGGTTTTATTGAAAAGTCCTCTTTCAAAAAAGGTGAGTGGGATTGGCTAAACACTGAGCATGAGATTTTCGTAGGTTCTTCTGTGAGTGCAACTGAGATCATGAATTGGTCTACCCTACCTTCAAAAAAAAACCACTGGCTCTCCTTCCTGGCAATCTTCAGTAGTGATATATCTCTGAACGAGATCTCCATCTGCTGCTCGGGGGAGAGTGCCTTATAGTGTGCCTCTTTTGCACACCAGGTACGATAAAATGTCTCAGGTGCATTCTCTCTGTTTTCGCTAAGCAGTTTCAACTCATCACTGTGCATAAAGAGCTTGGCCAGTGCTTGGAAATCACGCTTTTTACCTATTGACTCCACATCAATGCCGACAGGGCACTGTGCAATAGCAAAGCAGGCCAGGCCATTACTGTGGCTCAGGCTGATATGGGTGTTCTCCGGCAGGTTGGTGATGATGGGGGGGGAGTCTGGTCGGCAGGTAAACTCCCACGTACCATTTCTTTTTTGAAAGTGTGTGTTCAGCGCGTGGCGCATTAGCTTCCTGCTATGTATGAACTCACGCCGCTTGGCCGGATGATTAATCAGTGCCAACCTCTCCTCTTCTGAGGGTGTCAGCATGTCCCAAGGTATTTGTTCCGCAGGTATTTTTCCTGTTCCATCCAGGGATAGCCATAGATGGAGCGAGCCACCTTGCTTGGTGCTATTTGGCAAGCTTTACTACTTTTCCCTGTAGTGCTACGCCGGCCATGAGGAAGCCTTTGTGACACTCGTACTGGGTGCTGCTGCTGAACTTCACTTTATTGTAGTAGCTGGATATGCCTACAACGGCATTGCCACCTGATGCGATAGCTCGCTCCTGTAGTGCTATCACAGTGGAGAGCAGCACCCACTGGCATGCCTCGGTCACATCTTTACCGAATGCGTTGGTCTTCTTATTGGATGTGAAGGTTCCCATGGACTTAATAACCGTCGAGTGTTTCTGGTCACCGAAATAGAGGCTGATTTCAGGGTTGAGCCTGCTTTGAAAATCCGCTGAATCCAGGGCTTCCTGTATAGGAAGGTAATGCTTGTTATCCCGGCTATGTGCTTGAAATGAAGTAAAAATAATAGCGCATGTAAAAATAGCAGTTGATAATTTCATTTGCTGGTTTTCGTCCCATTATGGCAGTTGATTAATTTTTGTAAGTACATCATTATACAGAGTCGGGTTATTAGTCTCAAACTTGGATCGTTTGTATTAGTGCTTGCTCGCAGCGGAATTCACAGCGAATATTCAGTGCCTATTTGTCCGGGTCAGCATCTGGCAAGTGTTTACTGATAATCCATTCTCTCACGGTATGGGGGCTATGCCGGTGAAGGTATATTCTGCGGTATAATCCCAGGGGGCTGTTCGGCATCCGGGGAGCCCTTGGTATGAAATGAGCGCCGTGCGATACGAGTAGCCGCGTAGGATAGCAGGTGCATTGAGAAATTTAGAGAAGTCGCATTGCCAAGCCTGGAGACCGGTGGAATAGGTAAGTCCGGCAAAGAGGTTAGGACGACTGTATTGCACAAGAAGAATTAGAGAGTTATTTGTGGTTACTTTTCATTTGGAATCCTGGTCTGCCATGGCCCCCGGTCTTACAACCAGAGATGCCTGGATCTCTTGGCTCCAACAGCCACAGGCAGTTTCTGAATCCCTTGGGAAGATACCTCTGAAGCAGATACCCCCCCTGCTTAGGCGTCGTTTTAATACCCTTGGAAGGTGCGCCGTGGGTGCGGCTTTACCACTACTCAGTGAGGGGGAGTGCATTTCAAGTATTTTTGCCTCAAGGCACGGTGATACTGGGTTGACGCTCTCTCTGCTGGAGGGCATGGGGCGCAGTGAACCGATGTCGCCCACCGGCTTCAGTCTGGCTGTTCACAATGCCGTCAGCGGCCTTTTCTCGATAGCGCGGAAAGATACATCAGCGGTTGTTTCGATAGCCGCTATGGAGGGGCTTGTCCTTCAGGCGCTTCTGGAAGCTGGAGGGCAGTTGCAGGGTGTGGAGCGAGTCCTCTGTGTTATCTATGATGTTCCACTGCCGCCGCTGTATCAGCCCTATAGCGAGAGCGATCCCTTTCCCTATGCGATTGCAATGATACTTGGCCGCACGGAGGGTAATCGCTTTACCATTGATCTTCAGGGCAAGCAGAGTGCTGGCAGGACACCAGCTTCCGGTGATCTCGATACTGAGCCCATGCGACTTCTTCATCTTTTGGCCGGACGCACTGATCATCTGGATCTACAGGCCAACGGTGCATGCTGGCGAATGAGCAAGGTGGCTGATTGATGTTGATCGATCGCCTGGATTACTGCTGGCGCCTGTTTGGCACAGCGCTCAGTTTTATCATTTTTGGCTTGGGTGGTGTGCTAATTCCTATTCTGGTTATGCCTGCACTATACCTACTTCCAGGTGATAGTTTGAAGAGGGAGGTGCGTGCACAGAGTGTGATCCATCACTCGTTCAGGGTATACATCGAAATCATGAAAGGGCTGGGAATTCTTACTTATCAAGTGAGTGGTACGGAGAAACTGCGTTCAGCCAAACTGATTCTAGCCAACCATCCAACCCTGATTGATGTGATTTTTCTGATTGCCATGGTGCCGAATGCCAATTGCATTGTAAAAGGTAAGCTTCTTCGCAATCCATTCACATGGGGGCCGGTGAGGGCCGCAGGTTATATTGTCAATGACAATGATGCCGATGTCATATCAGCAGCACGTGAGGTGTTTAAAAAAGGTCATGCACTGATCATTTTTCCTGAAGGAACCCGATCTACTCCGATGCAATCGTTGCAATTGAAGAGGGGGGCTGCCAATGTCGCTGTGAGGGCGGAAGTTGATATAACACCGGTACTTATCGAGTGTAATCCTTCCACCCTGACCAAGGGCGAGCGTTGGTACCGGGTACCGAAACAACGTTTCCATTTTCGTTTGCAGGTAAAAGATCAGTTGGAGATTGCCCGTTACATAAACAACATCCATCCTGCCAAAGGGGCGAGGATGCTGACTAATGACCTGACAAATTTTTTTAGCGAGGAGATCAGACAATATGGGTGACCTGCAGCTTGAGCTGAAGCAGATGATTATCGAGGCCCTGGATCTTGAAGATATTGATGTCGATGAGATTGATGATAAGGCCCCGCTTTTTGTAGACGGTTTGGGGCTTGACTCCATTGATGCGCTCGAGATAGGGCTGGCTCTGCAAAAGCGTTACGGTATAAAGCTGAAATCTGATTCTGAAGAAACTCTTCAGCATTTTGCCAGCATCAATGCGCTGGTTGAGCTGGTTAAATCACATGGGACTAGGTGAGAGACAAGAAAATGAGTAGCCAGGAAGATATCTATCAAAAAGTTGTCTCGATTCTGACGGAAATATTCGAGGTAGATCCTAAGGAAGTGACTCCGGAGGCAAATCTCTACAATGACCTTGATATCGACAGTATCGATGCGGTTGACCTTGTAGTTGAGCTGAAGAAACTGACAGGAAAAAAGATTCAGACGGAAGAATTTAAATCGGTACGTACCGTCCAGGATGTAGTCACGGAAGTACAGAAGCTGCTAAGTAGTGACTGATGAGACAATCGCTCAAGGTAGCGTTGATTGTTCTCTCCATCTGCTATCCATTTCTCATCTATTGGGGGTTGCAACACTACGATGCAAGGGTGTTGCTGCCACTGATTCTGATTTTGATTTGCCTCAGGTGGTTTGCAGCGCCGGAGGGGCATGGTCGTAAAGTTGCCGTTGGCGTGCTGCTTGGTATTGTCGCGGTTGCTGTGATCTGGGGCCAGCAGATGGGCTTGAAGTTCTACCCTGTGATGGTGAACCTTGTTTTTCTAATTCTGTTTGCGGGAAGTCTTTTCTATCCTCCAACTGTCGTTGAGAAGCTTGCAAGGATTAAGACTCCAGAGCTACCGGCAGAGGCTATTACCTATACACGAAACGTTACCTGGGTGTGGAGCCTCTTTTTTATAACCAACGGTACCATTGCAGCCGGTACGGCACTTTGGGCGAGTGATGAGGTTTGGATGTTGTACAACGGCTTTATATCCTATCTTCTTATTGCCGCTCTGGCGGGAGGTGAGTGGGTGGTTCGCATGAAGGTCATGCGAGGTTGATATGTCAGGCTTGACTCCACTGTCACGGCTTTTATGCACGGCATCGAACAATAAGGTGGCTGTCGATATGGGCCGGGTGGTCGATCTTGGAGACCTTCAGCTGCGCGTGCAGGGGTGGCTGAAAGCGCTTCAAGGGAAGGGGGGCTCACTTTGGTCCGTATACCACAGTGATGCTTATGAGTTCCTTTCGATCTTACTGGCACTCTGGCAGCTTGAAAGAACGGCCTCCGTTGCCGGTGATATCTGTCCAGGGACAGTGGCGCGGTTGCAAAGTCATGTAGATGGCTTTGTCGGAGAGTTTCCCGATGGTGTAGATGCCGTTCGTGATCCGTCAATGGGGTTCACAGACCCAGTATCGTGGAATATACCCAAGCCCACTTTTTCAGCCCTTGAGATCTATACCTCTGGTTCTACAGGCGACCCCAAACCGATAATAAAAACCATCTCACAGCTCGAAAGGGAGGTGGAGGTTCTGGAGTCACTTTGGCCAAGCAACCGCGAAAGTGTGGTTTTGGCTACGGTATCTCATCAGCATCTCTACGGTATGACGTTTCGCCTGTTTTGGCCGGTGAGCGCCGGTAGGGCGTTTGAGCGCCGGGTATGTGAGTATTCTGAGGATATATTCTTCCAGGCAAAACACTACCCCTCTTTTAGCCTGGTTTCGAGTCCCTCGCACCTGGGACGTATGAACAGCGCCCTTGACTGGGATGAGGTGAGTGATCACTGCCACTACCTGATCTCTTCTGCGGCACCTTTGTCGCGTGAGGATAGTATTCAGGCAGGTAGTTTGTTCAATGCCCCGGTACGTGAAATTTATGGCAGTTCAGAGGCTGGGGCAGTTGCCTGGCGTACTCAATCACCTGATGAAGAAGATGTACTATGGCAGCCGTTGCCCAGCGTGCTATTGAGTCTGGCGGGTGACAGCACACTCGCTGTTCAATCCCCTTACCTTGGTGAGCTTGAGAGCCTCACTATTCCGGATCGTGTGGATATTTTTCCGGGTGGGCGGTTCAGGCTTGTTGGGAGGGTAGACGGAATTGTGAAAATTGAGGGAAAGCGCGTCTCTCTTGCCGCCATTGAGCGGCAGCTGATAGCAAGTTCCTGGGTAAAAAATGTCAAGGTACTGACCCTTGAACGCAAGCGTGTGGAGACGGCAGTAGTTCTCCAGCTGACGCCAGAGGGTGAACGTGAGCTCGAACACCTGGGGCGCAAGGTGGTGGTCAGAAATTTAAAGCAGACGCTTGTACCACACTTTGAGGCTGTTATCCTTCCTCGTCGTTGGCGTTTCGTTGAGCAGATGCCTTTCAATCCACAGGGAAAGCTACCACTGAGTTCACTACGTACGCTATTTGAGGAGAAGCCGGTCGAATGGCCCGATATATTGAGTCAGCTGATAGAAGGTGACCGGGCCGAAATAGTGCTGAGAATACCCCCAAAGCTGCTCTATTTTGATGGTCACTTCGAGGGTCATCCCATTCTTCCTGGAGTCGTTCAAGTACACTGGGCGGAAGCATTCGGTCGCCGTTTGTTACCGCTAACCGGACGCTTCGATTGCCTGGAGGTGGTGAAATTCCAGCAGGTGATAATGCCGGAATATCAGGTTGCCCTGATACTTGAGTATCGGCGTGAGAGCGGGAAGCTTGTGTTTGAGTTCAAATCAGAAAAGGGGGTTCACTCCAGTGGCCGGATCTGCTTCATTCAGTAATAACGGTTTCAGAGCCGCGATCCTGGTTCCTGTATTTGATCATGAGGATGCCATAGAGGAGACCCTCAGTAATCTTCTGACTTACCGTCACGATGTGCTATTGGTTGATGATGGAAGCGGTCCTCCCTGTCAGGAAGTGCTGACTAGTCTGAGCGAGCGGCATTCAGGGCGGGTAAGGCTTTTACGCCTTCCCCAAAATAGTGGCAAAGGTGCTGCTGTCAAGGCGGGTATGAGGATGCTGCTGGAGGGCGGATATACTCATACACTCCAAATCGATGCAGATGGGCAGCATAATCATGAGGATTTGCCGGCATTCATTGCAGCGGCAAGTTCGAATCCAGATACCATGATCACCGGTTACCCCGACTACGATGAATCTGTACCCAGGGTCAGACTTTACGGCCGCTATTTGACTCATATATGGGTATGGATTAATACCCTCTCCTTTGCTGTTAAAGATACAATGTGCGGATTTCGTGTCTACCCGCTGGCCAGGACGGTGGAGCAGTTGGAGCAAGAGCGGTGTGGTGACAGGATGGATTTTGATACTGAAGTGATGGTTCGGTGGATATGGCGTGGTGGCAAGGTATTGAATCTACCGACTAAGGTGCGCTATCCGCAGGACGGTGTGTCGCACTTCGATGCACTGCATGACAATGTGCTGATCTCACTTATGCACACGCGACTTTTCTTCGGTATGCTCTATCGCCTGCCTGGCATTATCATGCGGAGGCTGGGTTCAGATGCAGGATAGACACTGGTCCAGGGTACAGGAGGCTGGGACCCTACTTGGTATGAGAGCGCTACTCTTGATCTATAGGATTTTTGGCAGGATCGGTTTTCGACTCATCCTCTATCCTGTGATGGGCTATTACTTTCTGATGAAGAAGGAAGCTAGGGCTTCATCGGGGCAGTATATTCGGAGGGTGGTAACATTTCTCGTACCTGAGCAGCGTGGTTCACTCTCATCATTCAGTCATTTTCTGCAGTTTGGAGAAATGCTGCTTGATAAATTTTTGGTCTGGATGGGGCACATCAAGAGGGAGGATGTTGTTTTTGAGACTCCCGCAGTTATCGAGATGATCGAAGGGAAACAGGAAGGGGGTATCATTGTCGTTTCGCACCTTGGTAATATTGAGATCTGCAGCGCCCTGGCACACCAGATCCCCAATATTCGCCTGACCATACTTGTACACACCAGGCATGCGGTAAAGTTCAATTCACTGATCAATAAGGTTAACCGGTTTGATCACGTTGAGATGTTGCAGGTTACCGATATGTCTCCTGCCACCGCGATGATCTTGTCCGAGCGTGTCGCTGCTGGAGAGTATGTTGTTATAGCAGGTGACAGAACACCGGTAACAGGTATGGAGAGGATCTCAATGGTTGATTTTCTCGGTGCAGCGGCCCCTATGCCCCAAGGTGCCTTTATCCTTGCCGGTCTGCTGAAGTGCCCCGTTTACCTTATGTTCTGCATCAAGCAGCAGGCTCGATATAGTATCTATATCGAGCAGTTCACGGAGCGTTTTGCCCTGCCCCGAAAAGAGCGTGCCCAGGTGCTTGATAGCGCTGTGCAGGAGTATGCGAAGCGTTTGCAGCACTACTGCCTGAAGGCGCCACTGCAATGGTTTAATTTTTATCCTTTTTGGGGCGATGTTCCGGCTAAGGGTATTGTATCGGGTTAACGGTAGTCGTACCGAGGATAGTTGATGATTGAAGAAGAGGTTGTGGTTGATGTCCCATTTCATGATGTCGATACTATGCGGGTTGTCTGGCACGGCCACTATTTCAAGTATCTGGAAGTGGCGCGATGCGCCCTCATGGCAAAGGTTGATTATGATATCCCCCAGATGGAGGCGTCCGGCTATGCTTGGCCTGTTATTGATGCCCGCATACGTTATGCCCAGCCCATCCGTTTCCAACAAAAAATACGTGTCAAGGCTCGGTTGGTTGAGTGGGAAAATCGGCTTAAAGTCGATTATGAGATCGAAGACGTGGAGAGCGGAAAACGATTGACCAAGGCTTACACTGTTCAGGTGGCAGTGGATATGGAGAACGGGGAGATGCTGCTGTGCTCTCCAAGTGTGCTTCTCAAAAAATTGGGAGTAGCTGAGTGAAATCAATTGTTTTGAGAGTGATACTGCTGTTTTTTCCACTGACAACTTATGCTGAACTCTCTTTTCAGGAGTTGGCGATGCTGTCTGATAAGCCTGAGCAGCTTCAAGGGCGATTCACCCAGGAGAAGTATCTGAGTGTAGTGGATGCATATCTCAACTCCTCAGGTCTCTTTTCCTATCAGCGTGATGCTGAGATCCTGTGGGAAACAAAGGAGCCTGTGCAGAGTAAGGTGGTCTTAACCCCGACAGCTATCGTCAACCGGCAGGGTGAGCGAGAGATTGTCAGCCTCGATTCAGAGACTAATCCGATGGTGGGCGTTCTAAGTGAGATCTTTTTTGCTGTATTCACAGCAGATTGGAATCGTCTATCAGGTTACTTTGCAGTATCCGGCGAACAGGCGAACCAGCAGTGGCGGGCGGAGTTGATACCCCTTGATGCAGTCATAAAACAGGTGGTCAGCCGTGTCGAACTCAAGGGGGATACGCTGCTCCGCGAGGTTGTCTTATACGAAAGCGGTGGTGACTATACTCGAATACACTTTCATGAACTGAGTCGATGAGCCGCAAAACGTATAAGCAGAGAGCGGCACTTTTTAGCTGGGTGCTGTTCATTACTTTGATCTGTTTTTTTGCACTGAAGAAAGAGCTTCTGTTTGATAGCAGCATCTTTACTCTCCTACCGCAATCAGATCAGCAGGTTGTTGTACGTAATGCTGCAGAGAAGATGACTGCGCGTTTCTCTAATCGGTTTATCCTTTTGTTCTCCGGGAGTGACGAGAAACAGGTCCGCCATGCAGTAAGCGTGATGGCAGATGGTCTGGAGCAGAGTGAGTATGTCGGAAAGGTTATATGGCAGCTCCCAAAGGCGGAGTTGATAGATTTCCAGGAGGAGCTTTTTCCCTATCGATTTACTGTTCTGGACGCAAGGGTTCGCAAGCAGTTACTGGCGGGGGAGTATGAGCGGGTCAGAGAGCGGGCGATATTAAGAATATTCTCACCTCTCTCTACAGGTAAAATTGCCGTCATCGATGACCCGTTTGGCCTTGCTGCAGAACGCGCCTTCAACAGCTTTTCTGCGTTGAAGATTGGACTCTCAAACGGCCTGCTGAAAGTCACTGCTGCGAAGCAGCCGACATATATGCTGAGTACAGTGCTTACCGCCTCCCCGTTTCTGCCGGAACTGCAGCGTGGGGTGCTGGCTATTGTAGATCGTCATAAAGCGCAATTTGCAGCGCAAGGCGTCACTGTGAGTATGTCCGGTATGCTAATGCATGCTGCTGCAGGGGCGAAGCAGGCGCGTTCAGAAATATCGACCATCGGCGCTGGCTCCCTGTTGGGTATTATCATAGCGGCACTGCTTGTTTTTCGCCGTTTCAAACCGCTGCTGTTGATGCTGATACCTGTGGGGGTTGGTTGCATTTTAGCAACTGCAGTGACCATTCTGATATTTGAGCGGGTTCACCTTGTGACCTTTGCCTTTGGGGCTGGTCTGGTGGGTGTTTCGGTTGACTATGCGCTCCACTTTCTCTGTGAGCGTCATATCTCTACTGCTGGAGTGGTTCTGCGCAGGATTCTTCCTGGTCTTCTTCTTGGGTTGCTCTCCAGTGTCACCGCTTATGCAGCCCAGGCCCTTGCCCCCTTCCCGGGTCTTCAGCAGATGGCAACCTTTGCTGTTGCAGGCCTGATCGGTTCCTGGTTGACCGTGGTTATCTGCTTCCCGCTCTTTACCCGGGATGATGCCCTGCAGCCACTGGCTGCTGCTGAACTGTTTAGCCGGGTGAGGCGAAGTTTTCCGAGGGTTGATCAAAGTCGGGTTTTGGCTGGTTTTTTTCTCTGTTTATTGCTGCTCGCATCGGTTTTTATTTGGAGGAGTGAGGGCCGTGACGATATCCGCCTACTTCAGACTTCTCCTGTACAACTTCTTGAGCAGGAGCGGCATGTTCAGGATCTGCTTGGGCTCGGTAGTAGTAGTTTTTTCCTACTGATAAGTGCTGAAACATTGGAGCAGTGTCTGCAAGAGGAGGAGCGTTTGGCTCCCCTCCTTGAGAGGCTGAGGGAGGCGGAGCTGTTTGATGATTTTCAGGCGCTCTCCAGGGTGCTTCCCTCGCTTCAACGGCAGGCTGAAAACGAGCGCCTGACTGGTCACCTATACCAGGGTGAGTTGAACGCCCTATACGATTTGTTGAAACTGCCAGAGAGCAGAGCCAGCGAAGCTGGAGATCGCTTTACACAGGAGCATGGTAACACCCTGACGCCACAACGCTGGCTTGAGTTGAATGGCAGTGAGGGGTGGAGGCATCTTATAGTCTCACGATCAGCGGGCTCCGCAGCAACGGTGATACATTTTTCCGGTGCGTACAATGATCAGTTGAAGGTTAAGTTGGCCGAGCTTGCTGAGACAGAAAAAGCCATATATCTTGTCGATCAGGTGGCAAATATCTCTCACCTTATGAGTAGCTACCGGTTGCAGATTATTAATCTGGTTGTGGCCGCCTATCTGTCTGTTTTTCTACTCCTGTTTGTGCGCTATGGGCGTGAAGTCTGGCGGGTGGTATTGCCGCCGTTGATCGCCTCGATCCTTACCCTTGCGCTGCTGGTTGGGCTAGGACAGGGGGTCAATATTTTTCATCTCATGGCATTGATTCTGGTCCTGGGTATTGGTCTCGATATGGGGATTTTTCTAATCGAGACAGACGAGTCGCCTTATACCTGGCTTGCGGTCTCTCTCTCGATATGCACGAGCTTGCTGGCATTTGGTCTGCTTGCGCTGAGCAGAACACCTGTGCTGCACCATTTTGGGCTAACTGTGCTGGTGGGGCTGAGTTTGGTGTGGCTGATAGCACCCACAATGAGAAAAGCCTAGGTTCATTTAACGTGTGGCGAATTAGAGTACTATGGACGTGTGGGCGGTCTTTTTCCGAGTAGGTGGAGAGTGACCAGATTAATACCTTGGAGCAATTAATATGGAATCATCATTTTGTAGTGTTGATGTGGTCGTTATCGGTGCCGGGCCCTCGGGAGCGGTGGTCTCTGCACTGCTTAACAAGCGGGGGTATCGGGTGCTTGTGCTTGAAAAAGAGCACTTTCCACGCTTCTCAATAGGAGAGAGCCTGCTGCCTCAATGCATGACATTTCTCGAGGAGGCTGAAATGGTGGAGGCAGTACAGGATGCGGCCTTTCAGTTTAAAAATGGTGCTGCCTTCACCTGGGGTGATGAATATGATTTTTTCAACTTCAGTGAGAAATTTACTGAAGGTTGGGGTACGACATTTCAGGTTCAGCGGGATCGGTTCGACAAGCTACTCGCTGATGAAGCAGCAAAGCAGGGTGTTGAGATACGCTACGGTCATACCGTTAGCGCATTCGAAAACACGGATGGAAAGGTACTGTTAGCCGTTGATTCTGAAGAGAGCGGGGCGTATGAGGTCGAAGCAAAGATGGCGCTGGATGCCAGTGGGTTCGGGCGAGTGCTTCCCCGTCTCTTGGATCTTGAAAAACCCTCTGAACTGGCTGTACGGACGGCACTTTTTACACATATCGAAGACCATATCGGCTCACATGAGTTTGATAGGGACAAGATTCTTGTAACAGTTCATCCTGAACATCGGGATATATGGTACTGGCTTATTCCCTTCAGTAACGGCAGGTCATCCGTGGGAGTGGTGGCACCAAGGGAGTTTCTGGCAACGATGCCGGGGGATCCCGAACTGCAGTTGAAAACGCTGATCTCAGAGGGGGGACGGCTTGCACGGGTACTCACTGATGCAGTGTTTGATACGCCTGTTGGTGTGATAGAGGGTTACTCCAGTAGTGTAAAGAGACTGCATGGTGAGGGCTTTGCGCTGTTGGGCAATGCAGGCGAGTTTCTTGATCCTGTATTTTCATCAGGGGTAACCATTGCACTCAAATCGGCAAGTCTGGCAGCTGAGGTGGTAGACAGAGAGCTGAGTAATAAAACACCTGATTGGGAGCAGGAGTATGCCGCACCCCTGATGGTGGGGGTGAATGCCTTTAGGGAGTTTGTCGACGGGTGGTACGATTGTCGCCTTCAGGATGTGATATTCGCCAAGGAGAAGAGTGCGCAGGTAAAACGTATGATCAGCTCGGTTTTGGCAGGTTATGCCTGGGATACCGACAATCCCTATGTCCGGGAGAGCTCCCGGCTGACAACGCTGGCGGAGCTATGTCGAGATCAGTAACACGCTTGATATGGCTGCTTGTACTGCTCTTGAACGGATGCAGTTCAGGGATGGTCAAACCGTCATTGCCGAAGAGTCTACAGCTGCTGCCCCCATCCCAGGGACCTGGGGCTTGGCTGCTTAAACAGAAAGTTACCATGGAGGCACGGGGCGAGCTGCACCGATTTCTCATTGTTACACGGCTGGAGAGTGAGCAGATTCGGTCTGTGATGCTGTTACCCGAAGGTCAACCTCTGATATCCTTGGTCTACGATGGAGAGAATCTGATACACAAGAACCGAACCGATATCGAAATTCCCATTCAGGGGATTCTGGCTATTATGCAGTTCTCACTTTGGCCGGAGTTTTCAATCAGAGAGCACTACCCGACGGGGGATGGATGGATCCTGTCGCTATCGCCACAGCGAAGAACTCTGGGTACCTCGGATCGCTTATTTCTGGAAGTGAATTTCAGGGCAGGAGGGCTGGTTGTGGACAACCATTTGCACAACTACAAAATCATAATCGAGACACTTGAAAAACAGATTTTATGAGTACCGGTAAATGCTATCTGAATGCCCTGGGAATACTCTGTTCCGCCGGTGATTCAAAAGATGCTGTTGTTGACATGCTGGCATCCCGTCGGAGTGCACTCACGCCGAGTGATGCATTCAGTGAAGGGCGTGTGCTTCCGCTTGGAATCTACACTGGTGACCTACCCAGCCTGGCTATGTGTGAGAAGCGCTGGCAGAGCCGGAATAACCAGTTCGCCCTTGCACTCCTGGAGCAGATATCTCATCAGGTTTCAGACATGATCTCCCGTTATGGTGCCGGTCGTGTGGGTGTGGTTATCGGCACCAGTACCTCGGGTATCGCTCAGAGTGAGCCTGCGATCAAACAGTGGGCCACTACCGGACAGGTACCCTCTTACTACGACTACGGGCTACAGGAGATGGGGGGGACTGCACAGTTCATCGCCAGGGAACTGAAAGTTCATGGCCCTGTGTACGGGATTTCGACTGCTTGCTCTTCTGGTGCCAAGGCGCTGGCTGCTGCCAGACGCTTGATAAGGGCCGGGATCTGCGATGCGGTTATCGCCGGTGGTGTCGACACGCTGTGTCGGCTTACGGTGAACGGTTTCTCCTCACTGGAGGCGGTAAGTGATACACCCTGTAACCCCTTTAGCCAAAACAGAAATGGAATCAATATCGGTGAAGGGGGTGCGCTGTTTCTGGTCAGTGGTGAGCGCTCCGGGATTGAATTGGCTGGTGTGGGAGAGGGTTCCGATGCTCATCATATTTCAGCTCCTGACCCGACAGGCTCGGGGGCGATGCGGTGCATGAGTGCAGCAATTAAGGATGCCGCGGTCACTCCCTCAGAAGTTGGATATGTCAATCTACATGGCACAGGCACCGAACTGAATGATCAGATGGAGTCTCTGGCTATGTATGAAGTGTTTGGCGGGAAGACACTCTGCAGTTCAACCAAATCCTTCACCGGCCATACCTTGGGTGCTGCGGGTGCGGTTGAGGCGGGTATCTGCTGGCTTGTACTCAGTGAGGAGGGTAGGGGCGTACTGCCGGTTCATCTATGGGACGGTGTCTATGATCCTGCGCTGCCGAGGCTCAATCTGGTAGATGAAAATAGCGTGCTCAATGACCCACTACGCTATGCGCTGAGTAACTCCTTCGCATTTGGCGGTAACAATATATCGCTGCTACTAGGGAATAGTGTTGATGTGTGAATTCAGCGTTGCAGAGCTTGTTCCTCACTCTGATAAAATGAGCCTGTTGAGAGAGATTGTCGACTATGGTGATGGCTGGCTGATGGCAGAGGTGGTCATTACGGAGGATTCAATGTTTGCTGGGCCGAAGGGTGTTCCCGCATGGGTGGGTATGGAGTATCTGGCCCAGGCGGTAGCTGCATATGCTGGCCTTCAGGAGCGGTTGCAGGGCGGTTCTCCCAAGATCGGCTTTCTGCTGGGAACAAGAAAGTACAAGAGTTCAACAGATTATTTTGCTCGAGGTCAGAAACTTTCACTTAAGGTCGAGCGGGAGATGATGGCTGAGAACGGGTTAAGTGTTTTCAATTGTGAGCTCAAGGGGGACGGGGTGGAGGCCTCGGCCAGGTTGAATGTATTTCAACCTGAAGATGGAGAAGCATTTTTACGGGAAGCGGCAATATGAAAGATACGGTATTGGTAACGGGTTCAAGCCGTGGCATAGGCAAGGCGATCGCCCTTCGGTTGGCGAAGAACAACTATGACCTGGTACTGCACTGTCATAGCAACCGCAGTCAGGCTGACGCTGTTGCAGATCAGGTTAGAGAGACCGGGCAAATGGTGCGGGTGCTGCAGTTTGATATATCCAACCGCGGACAGTGCCGTGAGGTTATCGAAGAGGATATGGAGCAGTTCGGTGCCTACTACGGTGTTGTATGTAATGCCGGAATAGCCAGGGACAACGCTTTTCCGGCACTCACTGAAGATGATTGGGATATGGTGATGAGAACTAATCTTGATGGCTTTTATAATGTGTTACATCCCATCATAATGCCAATGATTCGGCGCAGGAAACCAGGAAGGATCGTTGCTTTATCATCAGTCTCAGGTGAAATGGGCAATCGGGGGCAGGTCAACTACAGTGCCGCCAAGGCGGGTATTATTGGTGCCTCTAAGGCGCTGGCAGTGGAGCTGGCTAAGAGAAAGATTACGGTGAACTGTGTGGCACCAGGCTTGATCGATACTGAAATGACAGAGAATTTGCCTCTTGAGGAAGCGCTGAAGATGATACCGATGAAGCGCGTCGGCAGTGTCGAAGAGGTGGCCGGTACCGTTAATTTTCTGATGTCTGAAGATGCTGCCTACATAACAAGGCAGGTAATTTCAGTTAATGGTGGAATGTTTTAAATGAAGCGTGTTGTAGTCACTGGAATATCCGGTATATCCCCAATAGGGGATAGCTGGGAAATGATAAAAAATCGTTTACAGCGAATGGAAACCGGCGTCACTCGCCTCGATAGTTGGGATCGCTATGAAGGATTAAACACCCGTCTTGCGGCACCGATAAAGGATTTCAAGATGCCTCTCCACTATAACCGGAAGATGCTGCGCAGCATGGGTAGGGTGGCGCAGCTGGCTGTCCGTAGCACGGAGCTGGCTCTCGAGGATGCCGGCCTGCTTGGCGATGAAGCGCTTTGCAGCGGCAATGTAGGTGTCTCCTACGGCTCCTCTGCAGGTGATACGGGTGCTATTGCCGAGTTCGGTAACATGCTCCTCAACTGTTCGACCGATGGATTGAATGCCAACTCTTACATCAAGATGATGGCCCATACCACCCCGGTTAATATCAGTGTCCATTTTGGGCTGCGTGGGCGGGTAATAACCACTTCCAGTGCATGCACCTCGGGAGCACAGGGGATCGGTTATGCTTACGAAGCGATAAAGCATGGGCTACAGCGACTGATGATCGCCGGTGGGGCCGAAAGTCTCTGTCCCACCCAGGCTGCCGTATTTGACACTCTCTACGCCACAAGTGTACGAAATGATGAGGCCCACCTTTCACCTCGCCCCTTCGATCAGGATCGCGACGGTCTGGTTATTGGGGAGGGGGCTTGTACGCTGATTCTGGAAGAGCTGGAGCATGCCGTCGCCCGTGGAGCAACGATCCATGCTGAGATTGTGGGCTTCGGCACCAACTGCGACGGAACCCATGTTACACAACCCTCGGCAGAGACGATGGAGACTGTTATGCGTCTGGCGCTTCAGGATGCGCGTCTCAGTTCAGATAGCATCGGCTACATCAGTGCTCATGGTACTGCCACGGATCGGGGAGATATCGCCGAGAGCCAGGCGACGGCGTCACTTTTTGGTGATCAGACACCCATCAGTGCGCTCAAGAGTTTTACCGGGCACACTCTGGGGGGCTGCGGAGCCCTTGAAGCGTGGACCAGTATAGAGATGATGAATGAAGGCTGGTTCCATGCCACTGCAAATCTCATCAATGTGGACCCGGAGTGTGGCGATCTCGACTACCTGATGACTGAGGGGCGGGAGATCAATACCGAATATGTAATGAGTAACAACTTTGCATTTGGAGGAATAAACACCTCGCTCATCTTCAAACATTGGCACTGACAGCTGAGACGGTTAAGGGTAATTTACCCCTGCATTACTTTGGATAACGTATAAGCGTATCCCACAAGAGACCGTTGAATCCGAAGTTCTTTGCGAAGGTCATCTTTTCCCGCCCCTCTGAAGGAGGGAATATTCGGGTATGGTCACCTTGGAAGCTGCTGGTGATCTTCTCGTTCATCTCATGCTGATCGATTTCTGGGGAGAGGTAGTAAGCGGGTCTCAGAAGATTGTACTCGGCATCGATAACTCCCTCGGTGATTGCCTGTTTGTGGAGTGGCGTACCGGGAAGTATGCGAATGCCTGAAAAACCAAAGACCACGCATGAAGTTAGCTGGCTGATGTTATCAAGTCCCTCCCGCAACGTTTCCATTGTCTCCTCCGGGCCACCGAAGATGATGAAGTGACCCACAGGAATTTTGCTTTCCACACAGGCCTGATTGAAGGCGAAGACATCGTCGAAAGTGAATCCTTTCTTCATCGCCTTGAGTGTGGTGTTTGATGCCGCATCCGTACCCAGTTCAACAGCATAGAGACCTGATTCCTTGAGCATGGGCAGCAGCTCAAGATCTTGGCTTCTTGGGGTAAAGAAGCTGCCCCAGCGAATGTTGACCCGTCTGCGCACAATCTCTTCCACTACCTTGATATAGTGTCCCTCTTTGTCGTTGAACACTGAGTCTGTGAAGAAGAAATCATTAGCCCCGAACTCCTGTTGAAGGCGTTCGATATCATCGACTACATGGACTGGATTACGGGGCCTGAAGGTTGACCCCTCAATATGCGGATAGGTGCAATAGCTACACTTGAAGGGACAGCCTCGTTTTGTCTGAAGGTTGGCGATGCCACTCTCGGATTCATAATAATCGACATACTCGGCAACATAGGTTGCTGATGCCTGCTCATCCGGCCCAAGTGGAAAATCCCCAGTTCTGGTGATGCGAGCGGGGCTCTCGCCAACGGTCAGTTTGTCCAGTATCCCGATAATTGCATGTTCACCTTCACCCTGTACACCGTAATCTCCGCCAATGTAGTCAAGTATCTGGTCGGGCATGATGGAGAAGCCTGGGCCACCACAGATGATGGGGGTTTTGCAGGAAGAGCGGAGCAGCCGGATCAATGCCCGTACTTCATCGAGATACCACTCTGTATCTGAGGTGAACGAATCGACATTATCGATGTTGCGCATTGAGATGCAGATAAAGTCAGGAGAGAAAGCAGCCATCTCTGATGTGAGTAGATCAGTGGATTTGCCCTGGGCAAGAAAATCGAACTGTTTGACTTCATGGCCAGCATTCATCAGCGCTGAGGTGACAACCCCCATACCAAGAGGATAAACAGGGTAGGGTTCAAGGGTGGTATTGGCGGCAAGGAAAAAAATCCTGCTCATTCTAATTATTCCTGTGTGACAGCGTGAGGTTTTAGATTGTAGCGGTGACGGGATACCCCATCAATGACTGGGTGATCGCAGTGATCATTTCTAATAAAAAATTACTCTGGGGTAACGATAGCTTGACTTGATCTTTGTACGATCTGTAGCCTACACAACGTAATGAAACTACTATGCAGTTGGCAATAGAGTTTTCCGAGTACACCATAAACTATACTGAGTTGCCAAGACTCATCTTGAATGCCTTTGAGGCAATACATCGGAGAGAGAATGAAAACAATAACTCATCTAGCTTTGTTGGTGGGCTTTGCTCTTTTGTCACCGGCTACCTATGCTGCTGATAAGCCACTTCCGATAGAAGAGTGGTACCTGTTAGGTGGGGTTGGTCAGTCACACCCCGGCTTGGGAGATACCCAGGAACGGGTTAAGACCACTGACCTGATCATTCGAAGGGAGTCACCTGTAGGCGGTGTTCGGGGCAGTGGTACCTATAAATATCGTCGTACTTTTCTCCTTGAGTTGCCGGTGCATCTTCTTCGTTCTCCGAATGAGTCGCCAATGATAGGGCTTTCATTTCAGGCGTGCTGGACTTTTGTAGCCCGACCCGACCTGCAACCCTATTTTTTTGTGGGAGGCGGGCCTGTCTACACAGAGGCTGATATCCCGGGTACCAGCTCTAAGGTCAAGGGATCCTATGGAGCGGGTGTGGGTATCAAGCTCAACAGTGATCAGGGGCAGTTTCTGGTTGAGTACCGCTACCATCATCTCTCAAATGGTGGAATTGAGAAGCCCAACGACCCATTGAATTCAAGCAAGCTGTTTATGGGTGTAAAGCTGGACTTATAATAATTGAAGTGATGGTGGAGCAGGAGCGGTCAAAAGGGCCAAAACGGGGTTTCCGCAGTAGGTGTCCTATTCTCGGACAGGCTCCTGGGTCAACGTGCTGAACGCGGTGTCTATTAACGCGGGGCAAAGCGGGACTGCTGTCAATAACAACAGAGCGGGTGGGAGGTAAGCAATACCCGAAGCTTTTTGGCTCAAGGGGCTAAGGCCTCGAGTATTGCTATACATTCAGCCTGTGGTTATTGCGCCAGGTCGTGGATTTCCCGACGTATCCTTGTCTTGTCCGGTTCCGGCAGCCGGTTCCACTCATTGGCTACCGCCATCGCTTCTTCTGAGAGGGTTGCGGCCAATTCATCGCCGAACATCAACCATGCGGGATTGACATCGAGCACCGCAGCAATCTGGTCAATTTTGCGGGGCCGTAAGCTTTTACCATTCTCGATCTTTTGGATCACGGCCTGATTTGTACCTGCACGTACGGCAAGCTGCTCCTGGGTCCACCCTTTCTCTTGACGACGAAAGCGCATGCGGTGACCCAGAGTCCCGAGGTCTAGGGGAGTCTTGTTAGTCATTTCAATAACCTATTAGTCTGTTAGTCCAGTTGTTCTAGCGGCCCCTGATCGAAATTCTTAAACATTATCTTCACGATTTCTGTCCCCTGCCATGGGGGGTGCTGCATGGCGGGTGACACCTGTTCCCATTGTAGCAAAGCATTGAGCGTTGTGTTCCTTGGCAAATTGAGTACCCATCCCTTCCG